>NZ_JBXWOP010000024.1:0-61216 GCF_059610965.1 Ruegeria sp. CDSB136 | reverse complement strand
GTCACCAACACCATGATTTATATCGGAAATAACACGATCACGACAGCGGAAACAGCGACTTACTTGGGGAATGTGGGTTGGAAAACGAGTAATGGAGGGACGGTATGGAAAAGACACAAGACGCAAGAATTGTGGATCTGGCAATTCGCTTGCTTTTTCTTGGGTTATTCCTTTACAGCGCATTGGTCATGATCGCACCGCTGGCAAGCGTGGTGATCTGGGCGACGATACTCTGCGTCGCGCTTTATCCGGTTTTTGATTGGCTTCAGGCCAAGTTGGGCGGACGCAAGTCGCTGGCCGCAACCATTCTGGTTTTGCTGGGTCTGGTTCTGACCTTGGGGCCCGTCGCAACTGCAGTATCGGGCGCAGCGGAGCTTGGAGGCGAGTTTGCGGAACAGGCGGACAGCGGTGAATTGAAAGTCCCACCGGCGCCTGAAGGTCTCAAGGAGCTGCCCCTGGTCGGGAACAAGATCGCCGAAGTTTGGGGGATGTTCGAAAGGAACCTGGACGGTGCGCTGGCCAAATATGGTACACAAATCCTGGAAGTGACCAAATCCCTCTTTGGTAAGGTTCTGGGTATCGGGATCGGGCTTTTGGGACTGGCCCTTTCGGTTTTGATCATGGGAGCCCTGTTCAGCCCCGGCCCGAACCTGGTTCAGGGCCTGCAACGATTTGCCAACCGCGTGTTTGCGCCACGCGGGGGTGAGTTCGTGACTCTGGCGGGTGCAACAATCCGAAATGTCACAAAGGGTGTCATCGGCGTGGCGGCAATTCAAGCTGTCGTCGTGTGGTTGCTGTTGGTGCTGTTTGGGATTGGTTCAGCTGCGACGCTGGCGTTTATCTGCCTGATTCTGTCCATCATCCAGATCGGGCCCGGTCTGGTGCTATTGCCCGTAGTAATTTACGCGTGGAGCTCGATGTCCGGTGGTGCGGCTTTGGTGTTCACCATATTGGCCATCCCTGTCGCCATCATGGACAGCTTCCTGCGTCCGGTCTTCATCTCAAAAGGTCTTGAGACACCAATGCTGGTGATCCTGATTGGGGTTCTCGGTGGCATGATGGCCTACGGCTTGATCGGCATTTTCATGGGACCGGTTCTGTTCGCTGTCTTCTACGAGCTGTTCAAGGTCTGGATCGACGCCTCACCCGAAACGGAAGACGCTGCTGAAGGAGCAGCAAAATGAGAAAAACAATATGGACGACACTTGCCGTCATTCTTGTTTTTCTTGTGTGGTATCTGGTTGCCGACCGGAAAACTCCGTTTACGGGAAATGCCAGAGTCAAGGCCGTGGCAACGCAGATCGTGCCGCAGGTCACTGGCACGGTGACCGAAGTTCTGGTCGAAAACGGTCAGGTCGTCTCAGCTGGTGACGTGCTGGTTCGGATTGACGCCAGACCATATGAAATCGATCGCGCAAAGGCAGAAGCGGATCTGGAAGCTGCAACACAGGAAGTGGGCGCTTCCTCGGCCGAGGTAAGTGCGGCACAGGCCAAACTGGCTAGGGCGCAAAGTGACCTCGACACGATGCGCATACAGACAGAGCGGGTTTTTGCGCTTGAAAAGAAAGGACTGATCGCGGTTTCAAAAGCAGATGACGCGCGAGGACAACTGGCAGAGTCAGAGGCGAATTTCGAGAACGCCAAAGCGGATCTGGAGAAAGCCAAGCAGAGGCTCGGCAGCGAGGGAGTGGAAAACCCCAAGATTCAGCGCGCACTGGCGGCATTGGCGGATGCAGAGCTTAATCTTGAATGGACCGAGCTGCGCGCGCCGGCAACAGGTGTGATCTCCAACTTACTGATCGCGCCCGGAACATATGCGCGCTCCGGGCAGGACCTGCTGACCTTTCTGGATGCGACCGACGTCTGGATCGAAGCGTATTTTACCGAAAACAACCTTGGCAGAGCATCTGTAGGCTCGCCCGTCGACGTGGTGCTGGACATGCATCCCGGCAAGATTGTCCCGGGAGTCATCGAAAGCTTCAGCGCAGCTGTTTCCCTGAGCGGCGGTGATGAGCCCGGCCAATTGGCAAGCCCGCCAAGCACCAAGGGTTTTCTGCGCGAGCCGGAACGGTTCCCGGTTCGGATCGTGTTGCCCGGGTATGAGGCTGGAAGCGCCGAGGACGACCTGCGTTTTCAACTCAACGGGCAGGCGGACGTGATCATGTATCTCAGCGAAAACTCGCTACTGAACGTGGTTGGCCGCACCTACATTCGTTTGGTTTCGATCCTGTCTTATGCGTACTGAGGACAGAAACTCGGTCATCCGGCTTGCATTGGGGGTAACAGGGGTCTTCTCGTTGGGCCTGTTCCTGGGTTGGCCCCTTGCGGTTGTTGGTGCCGTGTTCACGGCCTTGTTTCTTCAGGCACCGGCCGCGTTGCCTTTGACGGCGTTTGCAAAGCTGTTTGTCTTCTCGATCGGGTTGATGTTTCTTTCGTTTCTGCTGTCATCGGTATTCGCGCCATATCCCGTCGTATTTCTGATTCTGGTTGCGATCGGAATAATCCTGTCGTTCATATGGTCGGTGTCAGGCGCAGGAGTATTGCCCGGGGTCATTGCCCTTATGGGGGCGTTGATGATCCCGAACCTTGTGCTGCAATCGCAGGATTTGGCCTTGGTGCTGGTGTTCTGGATCCCACTGAACCTTCTGTTTGCGGGGTTCGTATCCACACTGATGTTTGTTCTGATCCCCGCTGAACCCCCAACGCCTGCTGAAAAAAAAGCAGCGTCATCGCCTGAATTTGACCCGCATCGTCGGATCGTCAGGATGTCGCTTGTCACGGTTCCGTTTGCTTTGGCGTTTTTCGTGTCCGGCGCGTCGGCGTTGTTGGTGTTGTTCTTTGTGGCGCTTCTCAGTCAGCAACTGGCTGCGATGCCCGCAGCGGGGAAGACCGTTGCCAAGGCTATGCTGACAGCAAACCTGCTTGGAGCGGCGGTGTCGATCATCTGCTATGAAATCAACGTGATCGCCCCGGTCATTCTGACGCCCATACTGCTCTGTCTGTTCTTTTGTCTGACGCTTGGGGCGCTCGGCAAATCTCAGGTTCCACTGGCTGCCGCTGCCGGGTCTGCAATAACAACAGCATTGATTGTGTATGGCGGGTCGATTGCACCGTTTTCCGACGAGGCCGACGTCAAAAGCATCACGCGTGTTCTGCAAGTCGCCAGCGCTGCGTTCTTTGTGATCATAGCCTACGTCGTGGTCGACGAATTCTGGCCGGAAAAGCATCGCCAGACCAGTCAGAACAACGCGGCCTGACGGGAACAGACGTCGCGGCCAATAACAAGCCGCGTAGATGGCCGCTTAGCGGATGGAGAAAACAACCAGTGTTGAATGCATCTGAATCCCGCCTGACAGCCAATATGCTTCGTACCTCCGCACCGCGCTAAACGCGGTACAGGGCAAGCCAAATCAAAAAACCGATATAGGCGAAAACTGTTACATTCAGCACCGTATCGACGATTGATCCCGTCATTTCGTGACCTCCTTCATCAGCGACTTGAGAAGGCAAATAACAAGGACAGGCACAATAAAGACAAACGCGATGGCTGACAGTGCGATAATGGATCGAACGAGCGCCACGTCGTTCACAAAAATCATCGCCAGCCCCAGGCCGCCCAGTACCACGCCCCAGATGGTACGCACACCAGGGGAAGGGTTTTCATCTCCGCCTGTTCCAATCATTGCAAGCGTGAATCCGGCGCTGACAACGCTGGTAACCACAAACAGGAACGCGGCCGCGATGGTTGCGATCTGTGTCACGTATTGCAGAGGAAACTCTTGCAACAAAGCAAATGTCGTCGCATCGAGGCTTTCGGCGTTCACCTCCAGAAGATGGCCGCTTCCATCCAGAACGTCAAAGATACCAATCCCGCCGAAAACGCCAAACCAGAAGATCGAGAACAAAGTCGGCGCGATGATGACGCCGGTCAGAAACTCGCGGATCGTGCGGCCGCGCGAAATTCTTGCAATGAAAATCCCGACGAACGGGGACCATGCAAGCCACCAGATCATGTAGTTCAGCGTCCAGTCCTGAAACCATGTGGAAACGGTTTCGTCGAAAAACTCGGTTGTCGAAAACCCGGCGGGTATGACGTGGAAAACGTACCGACCAAAACCGGAAACGATGGAATTCATCGCGAAGGACGTGGGGCCAACAAGCAGCAAATATACCAGCAGGGCGATTGCAATACTCATGGCCAGATTGGACAGCCTGGACATCCCCTCACCCAGATCGCGCCGAAGTGGGATAAGAAATGCAATGCACATGACGACAAAGATAATCGCGGTCAGCGAATACGAGTTTGGTATTCCCAGGACCCCTGCCAATCCCGTTTGAATCTGGAACACCCCCATCGCCAATGAGCCTGCCAGCCCGACGGCGATGGCAACAACCGACAAGAAATCGAAAACCCACGCCAACGCCCGGGTCCAGGCTTTGTCCCCGTAAACGTCCAGCAACGGTGCACTCAACAGCAAGGAGCGCTCTCGCCGAAATGCAAAATACGCAATAATCAGCCCGACGACGCCATAGATCGCCCAAGCATGAAAACCCCAGTTCAAATAGGTGACAAATATGGCCAGGCTGGCCGCTTCCGGGTCAGCGCTGAAGTTGCGAATAACCGAAAAGTGCGTGAGAGGCTCTGACGCGCCAAAGAACAGCAGTCCAACGCCCATACCCGCCGCAAACAGCATTGCTATCCAGGCGACAGTGGAAAACTCGGGCTCTGATCCTTCGGGACCAATTCGTATCGAACCGAACCTGGACAGCGCGAGATAGATCGACAGCAACAAAAGTGCACTGGCTTCCAGCATAATGAACCAGCCCCGGCTTTCGAATTGAATCGAAACAACTGTTGAAGAAACGGATCCCAGGCCCTGTGGGTCGACAATGCCCCAAATGGCAATGCCGCTGCTGACCAGTAGTGCCGATACCAATAGCGCGTTAACTTTCATCGCTCGCCAATCTGAAGAAGTGCGTCTGCCTTGGCACCGTAGTCACAAAATACCGTCACACAAAGTCGCAAACGTGGATTGCCACGAGAAGCCGATGCTTATCCTGCCCTCGCAGTGGCCGTTTTCGTCCGCCCCCTGCCGCATCGTGGCTAATCACGGCTTGGTCCGCACAGAAAACGATCAAAGAACCGATGGACGGACGTGTCGAACCCGAACTGTGCAAACAATACTTTTCAAAAAATCACTATAAGTGAATATAATGCCCTAATATAGCATTGAACGGCGTGAACGGGGGAAGTCGGCGGTGTTTGATATATTGGCGCATACTGTCAATGAGACAGGCCAAGGTGATCTGATTGTTCAAAACACCACTATGCCTGCGATAATCAGCGGCTCGACCATTTCTTTCGACGGTGGGCAGACGTTCCAAGCCTACACGTATCTCGGTCAGGGCAACTATCGCGGCACCGGTGAGTCCGGCGAATTCATCAGAGTTGGCGGACAGGTCTATGCCTATAACACCACGAATCCCACCGGCCCGATGCAGACGGGCAACTGGAAAATTACAGAAGGCGACCTCGATCCCAGCAATCCTCCCTGCTTTGTTGGCGGAACATTGATCCAGACACCGCAAGGCGAGGTTCTGGTCGAACAGCTTCAAGCAGGAGACTTGGTTACCACGGCATCAGGCGGACACATGCCAATTCTTTGGATAGGCAGCCGACAGGTCATGCCCTCCATGCTGCTTCGCAATCCGTCATTGCAACCGTTGAGAATAGACACAGGCGTCCTTGGGAACGACCGGCCCCTGGTAATTTCCCAGCAACACAGATTGTTGGTTTCGGGCTACAAAGCGGAACTTCTTTTTGGTGAGCGAGAGGTCCTGATGCCCGCCAAGGCGCTTGTTGGATTTCCGGGTGTCACATTGGATTACTCCCGTACAACGTTCACCTACTACCACCTGTTGCTGGAAACACACGAGGTGGTCTTCGCAAATGGAGTTCCATCGGAAAGTCTGTTTCTTGGTGACCAGCTTGGGCGCACTGAAACCGATGAAATCAAACTCCTGTTTCCGGATTTGTTCTGCGAGTTAAGAACTGTCAGAGCAGCAAAGCCTATGGTTTCTCGTCGCGAAGCAATGGTGATGTTTGCCTGATCCGTTTTGCGCTAGCAGGAAAGACTGGCTTCATTCTATCCTTGATCCTGCTGACTTCGTATTGTTGGCGAAGCAGTTTTCGCCGCGACTGAATGAAGGACTACGATGAGCCCAAATCAGGCTTCTTTTCCAAAGGTGGATGCAACGGGCGTGATAGCCTGCCCACACACCGCAGCCAACATATTCAGAAGCCACTTACGCGTTCTATTAGCCAATACATCGACACTGAGCCGATGCCATAAGCGGTAACAGTTGTCGCCGTTTGACCAATCGGAACCGCTATGAATCGCCCCGCCGCCATTAGAAGAGCCAAAGCGCCAATGAAACTGAGCTGGCCTGCCTCGACGCCGACATTGAAGGCAAGCAACGCCGCCGGAATATCGCTTGAGGGCAATCCGATCTCGGCCAACGCTCCCGCAAAGCCAAGGCCGTGCAAAAGCCCAAATCCGAAACATACGATCCAGGGTTTCTGTTTTGACAACCGGAACCGACCTTCGCCGCCCTTCACAATCTCAATAGCGAGGAAAACGATTGAAAGCGCGATCACAGCCTCGACCGGTGGACCGGGAACATTCAGGACACCGAAAGTTGCAAGCACCAGAGTTATGGAGTGCGCAAGTGTAAAAGCCGTTACTGCGCCAACCAGCCTCCATGGGTCACGAACCAGAATGAACAACGCAAACACAAACAGCAGGTGATCCCAGCCTTCCAGTATGTGTTCAAACCCCAACAGGAAATACGCGGAAAAGACTGACCACGTCGTCTGTTCAGTAGGTATTTTCTGAGTAACGGCATCTGGCGTGAAACGAAGGGTCGTCGGCTCGGCTTGCAGAGGGTGCAAACGCACCAAGACGTCGTTCTTTTGAGTCTCTAGCCCCTCAATCGCAATGGGTTGGCCAGCTATACCTGCCCCGCACTCGACAACCCATGAAGATACCCAGGCTCTGCCGTCTGAAACCGGGTCCGGGCCACGCGCCGGGGCGCAGCCATCCGGTAGGACCGCATCAATCGCCATCGGTCGACCGTTCACATCCGGCTTTCGCCAATGAACGCTCCACGTGCCTGAAGCGATTTGGCGAATTTCCAGATAACCCGGATCAAGCGCATGTGCGGTAGCCTTACCTGCCGACAAGGCAAACAGCAGAGCAAAAACAAGACAGACAACCGCTCTCATTTGGCCGGGCCTGCAAGATCGGGAGCTACGATTTCATAGTTTCGGGCAAGAGCCTCATATTGCGCCTGCGCCAGATCTTCGCTTGCAGCGCGACGCCAATCCCGCAGTACCACACCGTGGATTTCTGCCAACGAAGGCAGTTGGCTGGGTTCGATGGCGACAACCTTGACCAGATGTACCCCATATCCCGACCGGATCGGTCCGGTCCATTCACCCACGTCCAGCGTTGTCAGACCTTCGGAAAATCCATTTCCAAACACCGAGTCGATGACTCTTGTCGCGGTCATGGGCATTGACGCGGGCAGCAGTGTCGAGCTTCCAAGGCCATCAGGTTCCTGCTCGGCCCGCAGCGCGGTCAGTGCCTGCTCGATTTCTGCTTCACCTGGCTTTTCACCCAGAAAAACCTGAGTGAAGGCCGCTTTGGCAGATGTTGCGTAGCGTTCAGAGTTCTCCTCCAGAAAAGCCTCTAATTCTTCGTCATCCGGAACAACTGATGTGGCGATCGCTTCAGACAGAAAATCCATCTTTTGGCTCAGCCGGGACCTGATGACGGTATCGCCGCGATCAAGGCCAAGTTTTCTCGCTTCTCTGACTAGTACCTCTTCGCGAATTGATGCATCGACCAAGGCTTGCAACTCAGCTTCGCTTGGTCTGCGTTTCCACCTAGCTTCAAACTGTGCTGACAGCAGCGCAACATCGTTTTCGTCGATTGCTATCGTATCAATGTCTTCAACAGCCTCGGCTTCCGGCGCAACCAAATGGAACCAAACGAAAATCGCCGCTCCAATCAAGAAGAAATGGAACAGAGGTTCTTTCAACAATCGCATGAAGGCTCCTGCAAGAAAAACACGATCCGGTTCTATGTATCGATGCTGGCATCACCCGGTTGGGTTTTGCAAGAAACGAACACCCTGTGTGTTTCAGAAAGTTGGTGACAGCACCGGGGCAGAGTTCCCTACCCCGGCTTCCAATTCCGTCCCCAGATTGGATCACTCTTCCGGCGTGTACCAGATCGGAGAGGAATACGCGCGCTCCTGATGCGTCAGAACCGCGTCTTCCGGCAATTCGGCACCGAACCTCAGCTTGTCGTACAGCACCCAGCGTGGTGTGGGGATTTCGATGGCGCGCACGTAGTAAAAGGCCCGCGCATTCGGATCGAAATCAGGATCAGACCAAACCGTAACCAGTTCGGCGGTTCCGATTGTGTTGGTCCAGCTTGCGGTGTCTACATCCACGGTGTTTCCAACCGCGGGAACCTTGCCGTTTTCATCAGCAACACGATCACCCGACCACGCCACATCGTAGACCTTTTCCTGCAAAGCTCCGTCGGAATCGAGCCATCCCTTTACCACTTGCACGCGGTCCAGATTGGCACCAACCGGGTCGCGCAGAGCAGCGATCAGGAATGCGGGCGCACCATCACCTTCGCGGGGGCGCAGGTCCGAACCCATCGGGACTCCTTTGGTATAGCCGACATCTGCAAGGAAACGGGTTTCAACGTCCGCGTCATTGAAATCCCATCCGCCAAAGAACCGCAGGCCGATCCGGGGGCCGGTTGTTGCATAAGTCTCGCGCCGCTTGAACGCATCAAAGATCGCAGCGCGTGTGTTTTCGGTCGCCCAAACGGCCGTGTAGCCGGAAGCGACCAGAAGGTCGCCGGGAATTTCACCCAGATCATTGGCAATGAAAGGATGTTTGATCCGCGTGGCCGAAGGTTCAACACTGACAGATTTTCCAAAGAAGTTGTCTTCTTCGGCAGTGGCCAGAGACGTATGGCTGTCCGTCGCGCCGCCCATACCGAACTTATAGGGGTTAACGCCGAACTTTTCTTCCAGCAACAGACCGCGCTTCAGTGCTTCTCGGGCGTATTCACCGGCCAACATGTCATCGGTCTTCAGCTCGGTGATATCCAGATTGCCTACATCCCAGTTTTCGTAGTCTGCAAATTCGTCATCCGGGCTCAGGAATGGATGCGCTTCGCCGTCACCCTTGATCTGCGTGACTTCGTAATGGGGCTCCCATTTCGCACGGGCCGCCACGTATTCCTCATCGACCTTACCGCCGTGATATGTATCTTCGGTCGGGAACATCCACCCGTTTGACAGGTTGCCGTTATGGGCAAAGGCAACTGCACGCCCCCCGGTTTTTTCCTGATACTCTTCAAGCCACGCGTAAAGCGCCTTTGGATCCGTATCGCCGTAAGGCGGCTGCGTCACCGGGGGCACCATCTGAAGCGCTCTGATCGGCCCATCGCGCAGCATGACGTTCCGATGCAAATTGAAACCCTTCGGTACCGAGGTCCACTCGAACCCGATGAAAGCGGTAAAGTCGCCAGGGTCGTTATGCCGCTCGGCCGCCAAGACAATGTTCTCCCAGGTGAAGGCGAAAGCGTCGGCACCGGGGCTGTAGGACTCGAGAAGAACTTCCGGCAACGTCATTTGCGAGAAGTTGGTAATAATGTCGAACGCGGTTTTCCCGGCCTCTTCACCGCCGGCTTTGTAACCCTCGTACCATTCCAGACCTTTTGGATCGGCAAGAACACCGGGCTTGCCAGCTTGCAGATCCGGGGCAAATCCCATCAGGTCCGTGTGATCCGTCAGAACCATCCAATCCAACGGCCGGGCCAGCCGGACAGGTTGACCGGTGGACGAAATGACCTGCTCACCCTTTGCGAAACGCCATGCGTCGTCCGGCAGCAGGGTGTTCCCGAAGGCGCCCGCATCCAAGGAAAGCCCCGTGTGAAGGTGCGTGTCCCCCCAAAGCGGGCGTTCGGGAAAAGTCCGGTTGGCATATGGAGAAAACGGTCGGTCCGAGAACAAGTCTTCGGCCGCTTCTTTGCTTGGCACGGCGTCAGAAAGAGCAATTGTCGGCGCAAACACCAATGAGAAAAAACACGCGGATATCCGAAACATAGTGACCTCCCAAATCAACTATACCAACAGAATGGAGGAACTTTTCGCAGCCCCTTAATATTCGATTTTGTTTATATCACAGTGCGTCGATTTCCGTGAGGAATTTTCCGGACCACGGTTTTCGTGGTGCTGGAAAGGCAACCGATCCGTTTCCAATTCGAAGTTTCCACCTGCGAACGTTTTACGGTTTCGCCCATGCTCGTGACCAGGAACCAGTGCTTGCGGAACTCAGGTGCGCAACCGCTTGTTCTCTGGGTCATAGACGTGGTGGTTGTGACGAACGGCAGATCGAAGTGCGCCAAAGGCTTGAACGTGGCAGCTTTGGCCAATGTCCAGAGTTCCCGTTTCCACATAACCCAGCGCGATAAGACGACCGCTTCGGAACCCCATCGACACGGATGTTAGGTAACCGATTGCTCGATCGCCCAGGATAATGGGATCAGACGGCAACGGATCTGGGCCAGGGTCCGTAATTTCAAGTCCGATGAATTGCCAGGCTGGCACCTCGCGCTTTTGCTGCATGACAGCTTCGCGCCCTGTGAACTGCCCCTTTCTCAGGTTGGCAAAGCTCGCCAGCCCCGCGTCAAAGAGTGTGTATTCCGTGCCAAAATCAGCAGCCCAGCCGTGATATCCCTTTTCAACCCGCATTGCGTTCAGCGCGTAGGAGCCGAAATTTCGAATACCGTGGTTTTGCCCGGCCTCCCAAATGGCCTGGTAAAGCTTTGTCAGGTGCTCGGAAGAGACATGAAGCTCCCAACCCAATTCACCCACGTAACTCACCCTGAGGGCGGTGACTGGTACGTCGGCGATCGTCGTCTCGGTAACGCTCATCCAAGGCCGGGTCAGGTCGCCGTTTGTCAAAGGCTCAAGAAGCGCACGGGATTTCGGCCCCATGACCAGAAGTGCGCCATCTCGTTCGTGCTGCCGGGTGAGCGTGGCATCGGCGTCGCCTATCTGTCCCGCGATCCAGTCGTAGTCACGGTCCACGGCAAGTGTCGGACCGCAGAGCAGAAAGCGGTCATCGGCCAGCCGGGCGATCGTTGCCTCGGACCAGATCTTTCCGTTTGGTGTCAGCATGTAAGACAGGCGCACCCGTCCAACGTCCGGCAGGGAACTACAGAAGACCCTGTTCAAAACCGCGGCCGCATCCGGACCTTCGAGCGTGAATTTGGTAAAGCCGCCATGATCCATGATACCGACCGCATCCCGAACGGCCTCGCATTCCTTGCGGACCGGCTCATTCCATGCTTCTTCGCCAAAGCTTAGATCATGAGCCTCTGAACCAGGTGCCGGATCAAACCAGAAGGCACGTTCCCAACCGCCGATCTGCCCCATGACCGCGCCCTGTGAAACCAGATGGTCGTAAAGCGGAGACTGCCTGACGGGTCGCCCTGAGGTCAGAATGCGGTGGGGGTAAGGGATCGCATATTGCAGATCGTAATGCTCCGACGCCCGGCGCGCCGCATAATCCCCGCATGCCCAGTCGCCAAAGCGTCGCGGATCCCAAGCGCTCAGATCCCATTCGGTTTCGCCTGCGGTCAACCATTCGGCCATTGCCTTGCCAATCGCGGCTGAATGCGTGATTCCGATCTGAATACCTGTCGCGTGGAAGAAATTTCGTACGCCACTTGCCGGGCCGACAAGCGGCAGAGCATCCGGCGCATAAGGAATGGGGCCATTCACGAAACGTTGTGCCCCGGCTTGTTCCAGCAGCGGGACATGGCTGCATGCAGCCTCGAACACCGCCATCATCCCGTCGACATCGTCGGCAAAAAGCTGATGGTCAAAATCCCCGGGAACACCATCCATCCAGACCGGTCGACCTTCATGCGCGTAAGACCCCAGCAGGAACGCGTTCCGTTCCCGGCGCAGGTAGAACCTTAGATCCGGGTCCCGGATCAGCGGGAAAAGATCACTGTCCGCGTCCAGCTCAGGCAAGGCGCTTGTAACCATGTATTGGTGTTCCAGGGTCACGACAGGCAGGTTCATTCCGGCAAGCGCGGCGATCTGCGCGCCGCTAGACCCCGCCGCATTGATTACGGTTTCCGCAATCAGGCTGCCAGCCGATGTTTCGACCTCCCAGTCTCCGCTGCTGCGCTGTCTGAGGCCGGTGACTTTGGTATAGCGGCGCACCTCGGCTCCCATGTCCCGCGCGCGTTTGGCCAAGGCCTGCGTCAACTGGCTGGGATCGATATCACCTTCATAGGGGTCCAGAATGCCGCCCAGAACGTCATTCCCCGCCTTCCAGTAAGGGTGCATCTTCTCAATGTCCGATGGTTCCAGCATCGAAAGCTCGAACCCCGCGGATCGCGACACGCCACACAAATGCTGAAACAGCTGCATCCGCTCTGGCGTGTGTGCGGGCCAGATTGCCTTGGTGTGGCGGTAGGTAATCGGTGCATCCGGGTGGGTTGCAAGTTCCTTGTAAAGACGCCAAGCGTAATTGCCCGCGCGCATCCCCAGCCACGAGTTGGCGTAAGTGGGAATGTTGCCTGCCGCATGCCAGGTCGAGCCAGCCGTCAGCTCATTTTTCTCGAGCAGCAGCGCATCGGTAATACCCGCCTTGGCAAGATGGTAAAGGATAGCCGCCCCTACGGCGCCGCCACCGATGACGGCGACCTGCACGTGGTCCTGCATTCAGTGTTTCTCCAGCAATGTGCCGTAGCCCGGGATCGCATCCTTGATGCCGATGGCGCGAAGCGCTTGCCAATACACGGCCGCATTGCATGCAACGACTGGTTTTTTATAGCGCGCTTCCAATTCGGCGATCAGTGAGACCACGGGCAACGCGGTACCGACCTGAAGGATGACATCGCAGTCCGATGCAGCCACCTGAGAGAAGACGGCACGAATATCGTCAAGCGGTGTTTCGCAAATCTCGGGGAGTGTCGGCGCCGCCGTTCCTTTGATCGCGGCAACCTCAAATCCGGCGGCCTCGGTATTGGCTTTTACAACCGCATCCACTTCTGCGCTGAACGGGGTGACAACTCCGACCCGCACCGCCCCAAGTGCGCGAAGCGCCGCGTAGTTGGCCTGCGAAGCGCCCAGCAAACGCACGCCTACCTGGTCAGAGACTTCCGAGCACCGGGCCGCCAGCTTGTCCGGCCCGCCCGCCCCTGCATCCGTTGTCAGCCCCACGGCAATTACCCCGGGGTTACAATCCATCAGCTTGGCCGCTTCGTCAGGCAGATCATCCGACACAGTGTCCCCACCAAGGCGAAAGCGCTGCATCTGGTTGGTCACACCGTTCGGCCGCAAAAGCTCCAGCTCCGGCTGCACGACGGTATTCATCGCCGGTGTCATCACGCCGACAATGGCGCGGGGCGCGAGCGTGTCAGTCATGCTGGTTCTCCCTGAGATATCGGTTCAAACCTTCCATGCCACCAATGTAGATTGCGTCACCCACGATACTGTCCATCTCGTTTGCGACATCAGGCGCACAGTTAAATCGGCTTTCCCAAATGCCCAGAGTCTGATCGGTATGTGATATCGGGATAAATCGATGCGTCGAAACGTATCCTTCGACGGGAAGCGGACTTTCGAGAATGTCGTAGGTATAGAAGTGGTCGATATCGGAATGCGCAAGCAGGGTCTCGCGAAACACCGTCCCATCGCGAATTTGCAGGCTGCGAATTGACCCGGTCGCGGTCGGCGCTCCATTTTCCAATGTGGCCTTATCCACTCCTGGGTTCCAGGCTGCTAACCCGTCAAAGTTTCGGACGGCCTGCCAGACCCGGTCGATATTTGCATCTATGATCATACTGCGAAAAACGTGCATCTTTTCCCTTTCAGTGACCCAAGCGAGTGGTAAATCGCGTGAATATCCTTTGTGTCGTTCAACGGGGATGTGAGGGCGCGATCCCATATTGATTGTGCACCAACTTCGCGCCAATCGTCCACGCTCGGGCGGTCTGCGAGGCGAAGACGACAGTCGTGGAACTGGACACCCATGGGCCTTACGCTTTCGCACCACGATTATGTGACACTTTCCTTGGTCGACAGATTGCTGGTCCGAAAGCGCTGCGTCGAGCGCGCATCGGACCGATGTCCGTTAGATGACCCAATAGCCCACTCCGCTTGCCCGAGGTCAGTCCGACCTTTCGGGATTCTCTGCCCTTATTCGGGAAGGTATTTGTCGGACCACTGCATTGCCGCTGCCCCGGTCTTGATCATGTGATCAATTGCATCTTCGGCCAACCCGATCCGCGCCAGGATTTCGCGCGTGTGGGCCCCATATTTTGGCATGTGCGAAGGCACGGTGATACGGCCCTTTTCCGGGCGCACGGCATTCGGCGCCACCAGATCGGTCCAGCGGCCCATCGGATGCCGGTCGTGGCGGATCACACGGAATGTCGCCTGTGACAGATCAACCTCTCCACCGCTTTCCGGTTGCAGGGCGGCATCGCGGGTTTCGTGCAGCGACCCTAATGGAACAACGGCGCTGGACGAAGCGGCGAATGCTGCTTTCCAAAAGGCCACGGGACGTTCACGGAAGCGCGATGCCAGGCCGGCCTGCACTTCACACTCCGGCAGATTTGCAAGGTCGGCAAGTTCGGGGATATTCGCCAAAGCCTTCTCTCGCTCGGTTGGGGCGGCGAAGAACATCCAACCGTCCGCCGCTTTATAGCAATGATAGAACGGCCCCCAGCCCAGCGCATGACGCCCCGAAGGTTCGTCAAACGACGCCCGCCCGTCATAATCATACATGAACTGGGCCTGAATCAGGTTGCCCGCAGCCGCCAGCGAGGCGCGCGCAATACCGCCCTCTCCTGTCTGGTCCAGCCGCATCAGCGCCCCACCAAGCGCCACGCAGGCACAGTACCCGGTCAAAACGTCGATCGTGCCAAAATGCGCGTGCTCTTCCGGCGTTTCCATGCCGCCGCCAAAACGCACCATGACACCGGTGGCCGCCTGGGCCAGATCGTCATAGCCAAGGTGGTTGGACTTCGGCCCGATCTTCGGCCCGCCAAATGCGTCTAGCTGAACCAGGATCAGCTTCGGATTGATGCTTTTTAACCGGTCCGGCGACAACCCCAGCGCATCGCGCTGCGCATCGGTGCCGTTCATGGTGATGACGTCGGATTCAGCGATCAGGCGCGCCAGTGCCTCTTGCCCTTCGTTGCTGCGCAGGTTCAAAAGGATGCTCTTCTTGCCGCGATGCGCGTGCATGCCAAAGACAACGGCATTCCAAGGGTCTACCGAAGGGTCGACCGGTTGTACCAAAGTGACTTCGGCTCCGAACCGTGCAAGGGTCGAGCTGATGGTGGGGCCGGCGATGACATTCGTCAGGTCCAGAACCTTCAGCCCGTCCAGCCAACCCTGTCCGGCGGTATCAAAGACCGCCGAGACCCGGGGCGCTTCGGCCAGAAGCGCGGCAAGATCGGCGGGCTTGGCCGCATGCTTGACCGGAGCCTCGGCATCTTCTGCCAGCCACGCGACATTGCCCATCTGGCGCATCCTGCCGTGCACGGGATGTTCGACCTCCAACACAAGACCCGAAGCCAGCGCGTGCGGATCATTCAGCCATTCCTGTGAGGATCGCTGGGCCGTTGCCGGTGCTTTCGATGCCCCGAACAGCGCCTCCCACTCGTGGGCCGGGCGGGTCAGAAAGGCCTCTTTCATCGCGGTGGATACGCGGGCGCGGTCCGAAACGCCGACCGGATAGTTGCGTATAGACCATTCCGCGGGCCAGTCTTTCTGATCCAGATAGGCGTCAAAATCTGGCAGGCTTTCAACCATATCGCCAAGCCCAAGCGTTCGAAGCGCGCGTTCAGGATGACCCTTGATGCTGCATGCCACAACATAAAAACCCCGGCCATCTGCGCAGGGGTAGGTCCGGTAGAACGGGTCGAGGAATTCAGACAATTCCGAAAACTCCAGATTCAGCGGCAGACCTTCTGCCGCGCGCCGTTCCAGTTCAACTTCTCGCGGGGATTTGTAGCGGTCCGGATAGTCCTCGATTTGCTGACAATTGTAGACCAGCCCCTCCAGGAGGGCCGAGGCCAGCGGAACCTCAATATGATCCCCGCCATTTCTGCCCCGCGCGCGAAGTGCAAACAGCACCGACATGGCGCCAAACGTTGCCCCGTAGGCCGAAGCCAGCCCCAGCGGAGTGAAGGATGGGTTGATCCCCATAAGCCGGCGGTTCAGGCCCATATCCGTGAACTGCCCTGTGCGCGCAGCGATCACTGCCTCCCACGCTGCAATATCGGCCAGTTCCGGATCGGTCGAGGCAAAGCCGGGCATCGATAGTGAAACAATGGCGGGATTTGCCTGCCGCAAGGCGTCCGGTCCCAGACCAAGACGTTTCATCACACCCGGCCGGAAATTGTCGATGACAACATCGGCGCGCTGAACAAGTTGCAGGGCTGTCTGAAGACCGCCTGGCGATTTAAGGTCCAATTCCAGGTTGGATTTTCCACGTGACAGCATATCCGATGCGGGTGACTTCAGGCGCGGTCCGCCCGGAGGATTGATGCGGATCACATCCGCCCCCATATCGGCCAACATCATCCCTACCAGCGGCCCGGCCAGATATTGGCCGAAATCAAGAACCCGAATGTTCGAAAGCGGTCGGTTGCGCATGGTGGTCAGGCCCTTTTGCCGGTGTGGTTGGTTCGACTGCAAATTGGGTAAAGCGTAGTCTTGAATTTTCTGCGGGCGTTGTCCTAATTTGCCAAAAAACATCCCAAATCGGACGAGATGCTGGCGCTCAAAATCAACGTCCTGCTGTTTGACAAATTTTCCAACATGCTGCTGGCCTGCCTGTTGGAGCCGCTGCGCGTTGTTCGGGATCAGACCGGCGCCGACATCCACTGGTCTATTGTGACGCCTGACGACGATGCAGTTCGCAGCTCCAGTGGTCTGCGTCTTTCGCCGGACGTCACCCTGGTTGACGCGGGCGCCTGCGATCTGTTGATGGTGGTCGGCGGAGACGAGTTTAGGCAGAACGCCTCGAAACCGGCCAGCAGAAAATGCGTCGCGCTGACCAGACAGGCGGAGACGGTCATCGGGGCGGATACCGGGGCGTGGTTTCTTGCTTCCTGGGGATTGCTGGACGGGCGTCGGGCAACCCTGCACTGGCAAACACTGACTGAGTTTTCGGAGGCGTTTCCAAATGTCGAGACCCTGCCGGACAGATTTGTCCGCGACGGTCCGATCTGGACATGCGGCGGCGCGTCGACAGCCATGGATTTGATGATCGCCCTGATTTCGGAACGATACGGTGACGCGCTGGCGCATGATGCGGCCAGCATGTTCCTGCATGACGGTGCGCGGTTCGATGGGCTTGGACACAGCGCCATGCAACCCAAAGGGTCGGAAAAACTGCGGCGCTGCATTTCCATAATGGCAGAAAATGTCGAGGCTCCGATGCAAATCGTGGACCTCGCGCGGCGGGCCAACCTTTCGGTTCGGTCCATCTCGCGCATCTTTGTCAAAGAGCTTGGGATGCCGCCCCAACGCTATTACCAGTTGATGCGCCTGTCGCGCGCCCGCGACCTGGTTGCACACACGAACCTTGTTCTGGAAGAGGTTGCGATGCGCTGTGGCTATTCCTCCGCACAGTCTTTGTCCAAGGCGTTTTCGCGGCAGTTCGGCGTCAGCATCGGATCGACGCGCAAGCACAAGCAAATGTGGTGATCTGCCCGGTACGGTGACGCTACTGCGTCTCGTTGAGAACCGGCTTGATCTCTTCCAGTGCGCGGTCGAACGCATTCAGGGTGTCCGTGACATCATCGTCACTATGCGCGGCCGATGTCACGGCGCTCATCGCGGACATCAGGTCAACGCCGTTGCGGTTCAGAGCATCCTGTAGCCCCGCGACCAGCTTGGGTGCGGGTCCGCGAATGGTCGCGGCGGGTATCCCGTCCATCGACCCTTCGTGCGGCCCGAACCAGAGGTGGAACGTCGAGCTTTCGCCATAGCACAACCCTTCGATTCCGTGTTTGGAGAACAGCGCGTTCACGCCACTCCGAATATCCGCCGCGATCCTGTCCGCATGGGCCTGGGCCGAACCATCCGCCAAAAGGTCCATCATCACCGATCCGGTTGCGGCAACGATGGGCGCCCCGTTGAAGGTTCCCTGGTGCAGCACAGCCGGGGTATGTCCCCGGGTCGTGACGGACGGGTCGAGCATCGCCATGACCTCGGCTGTGCCGCCGACGGCACCTCCCGGCATACCGCCGGTGACGATCTTGGCCATGGTCGTCAGGTCGGGCGTGTTACCGGCCAGCGCCTGACGCCCACCTGGGGACCAGCGGAAGCCAGTAATGATCTCATCCAGGATCAGCAGGCCGCCATTTCGATGCGCGGCGGATTGGGCGGCTCGCAGAACCGCCTGCGCCATCGGCACTGCACCGTAATTGGCGCCCGAGGCTTCGACAATCACCGCAGCATAGTCCTTGGTGGCGAGCATCCTGTTCAACATGTCCGCATCAGGCGGGCAGATGTCGGTCAGCGCTGCGACGGCTGCGGGAACGCCCAGTGATGGTGGCACATCCGATCCCGGTTTGGACCCCTTCAGAACGTGATCATGCCAGCCATGGTAGTGCCCGTCCACGCGAAGGATCTTGTCACGGCCAGTGAAGGCGCGGGCGATGCGCAGGGCCAGCATCGTTGCTTCGGTTCCGGACGCTGTGAAGCGGACCCGCTCTACCGACGGAATCAGATTGCAGATCTTGCGTGACCAGTCGACCTCGCTCGGGTTGCAGTCAGCCGCAAAGATCGCTTGCGCCGCTTGCGCCTGCAGGGCTTTGACAATTTCGGGGTGGCAATGGCCCATCATCTGGCTGGCCGCACCCATCTTGAAATCGATATATCGATTGCCATCAGCGTCCCACTTATGCGCGCCCAGCGCACGGGTGATATAGATCGGGTTCGGCAAGCGCCAGCGATAGCGGTGTGAGGTGCCCCCGGGCATCGTTTGACGGGCTTGCTGAAACAGGTCGCTGGATCTGGTCATCTGTCCTTCTTGCCCTTCACCAAATTTGCCCGCCGCGCCGAGTGGCCCCGGCAGTCAGCACGTTTCTTTCCAGCAGCGTCGGCCCGCGCGGCCTCAGCCAGATGCCGCGATGTCGAACATCCGACAACACCAGCACCAACGATCGCATCGCATATGTGACCAGCCACGCCACCCTCCTGCTTTTCAGCCACTCTGGCGACAAGGAAACAATCGGGCAAGACGACTTTTCGGTAACGGGTTCTCCGGCCTTCCGGCGCTGCAGAACTGACCAGGCAGGCTTGGCTTACAAAGCTCTTGGCCACAGCCCGATGTGAGGCGCGCGCATCTACGTGGGCGCGAAACGGACGGAGCTTTACCGATCAGGTGGATGGGAAAACGGCTGTCTTCTTTACCGTTCCGTAGACAAAGCTGGTATCGATGGAGGCGATACCGCCAATCGGGTGAATGCGATTGCGGATAAAGTCTTCGTAAGCCTCGAGATCCGAAACAAGAACGCGCAACTGATAGTCCATGGCGCCGGTCAGCACATGGCATTCGAGAACTTCCTCGATCATCCGAATCCGACCTTCAAAATTCTGTACATCCGTTTCGTTGTGCCGCTCCAGCCGGATACGCACAAAGACGGTAATAGCCATCCCGTATGCGGTGGCGTCCACATCGGCGCTGTATCCCTTGATGATCCCACTGGCCTCAAGGTTCTTGACCCGGCGCAGGCAGGGCGACGGCGAGAGGCTGACCGCATCCGCAAGATCCTGATTGGTCATGCGCCCATCCCGTTGGAGGGCACGGATGATCTGTCTGTCCTTGGCGTCCATTTTCCCTCCCACGATTGGCAGATCCTGCCAATCTTGACCTCAATGTTGGTATAATTCGCAACCCTTCACCCAAAGTAAAGGCGCAAACTGGCTTCAACTGGAATCAGGAGTTTGTCATGACCCGTTCAACCGGCTTTGCTACCCGCGCCATCCACCATGCTTACAACCCGTTGGAAAATGACGGCGCGCTGACCCCGCCGCTGCATTTGACCTCAACCTTTTCCTTCGAAACGGCCGAGGCCGGCGGCGAGATGTTCGCGGGTGAACGCGAAGGCCATATCTACAGCCGTATTTCGAACCCCACATGCGATCTTCTAGAACGCCGGATTGCGGTGCTCGAAGGAGCTGAGGCCGGGCTGGCCCTTTCCAGCGGCATGGGCGCCATTACCGCAGTGCTTTGGACCCTGCTGTCGCCAGGCGACGAAGTTATCGTCGACAAGACACTCTATGGCTGCACCTTTGCGTTCATGCGCCACGGGTTGGCGAAATGGGGCGTCACGATCACGCATGTCGATATGACGGACCCTGAAAACCTGCGTGCCGCTGTGTCGGACAAAACGCGTGTGGTCTATTTCGAAACGCCGGCAAACCCGAATATGCGGCTTGTGGATATTGCCGCCCATGCAAAGATCGCGCACACGGTCGGTGCAAAGGTCGTGGTCGACAATACTTATGCCAGCCCATATCTGACCCGACCGATTGAACACGGTGCCGACATCGTTCTGCATTCCGCCACCAAATACCTTGGCGGGCACGGAGACGTGGTTGCTGGCCTGGTTGTAGGCTCGGCGGAACAGATTGCCGAGATCCGCCTGGTCGGGATGAAGGACATGACCGGCGCGGTGATGGCGCCCTTCAACGCGATGCTGATCCTGCGAGGGCTGAAAACCCTTAATTTGCGGATGGACCGCCACTGCGCGTCGGCTGAAGTTGTTGCTGAATATCTTGAGGCCCACCCCGCTGTCGGTGACGTATCTTTCCCTGGTCTCAAGAGTTTTGCCCAACACGATGTTGCGCAGCGCCAGATGTCGCAGCCCGGAGCCATGATTGCGTTTGAAATCAAATCTGGTCTGTCCGGTGGGATCGAATTCATGAACCGACTGACCATGATCCAGCGCGCAGTCTCGCTGGGTGATGCGGAAACCCTGATCCAGCACCCGGCCTCGATGACCCATTCGACATACACCCCGGAAGAGCGGGCCGAGCATGGAATCAGCGATGGCCTGATCCGCCTGTCAGTCGGGCTTGAAGACGTCGAAGACATCCTTGCAGACCTGGAGCAGGCTTTGCCCTACCCTGCCCGCAGCGCCGCCTGAACCCGGAGACCTCCATGCACATTGATCCCACCCAGTTGAAAATCGTTGAACAACGCCTGCTGTGGTTGTCGCATTGGATGATCCACCATGCCAATCATGTCCGGCCCAAGGTGGATGGGATCAAGATCGGTGGTCATCAGGCTTCGTCCGCCTCGATGGCATCGATCATGACGGCGCTCTATTTCTCGGCCCTGCGGCCGGAGGACAGGGTCGCCGTCAAACCCCACGCGTCGCCGGTCTTTCACGCGATGCAGTACCTCATGGGCAACCAGACCCGCGAGAAAATGGAAAACTTCCGCGGATTTGGCGGTGTTCAGAGCTACCCCAGCCGAACCAAGGATATCGATGACGTAGACTTCTCGACCGGGTCAGTGGGCCTGGGTGTCGCAATCACCTCGTTTGCCTCGATCATTCAGGATTACATCAAGGCCAAAAGCTGGGGTGCAGACGCCCCATTGGGTCGCATGGTTGCACTGGTCGGCGATGCCGAATTGGACGAAGGCAATATCTACGAGGCGTTGCAGGAAGGGTGGAAGAACGACCTGCGCAACACTTGGTGGATCATCGACTACAACCGCCAGTCACTGGATGGGATCGTACGCGAAGGGCTGTTCGCGCGGATCGAGAAGATCTTTGATGCTTTTGGCTGGGATGTCGTACGCGTGAAATACGGCGTCCTGCAACGCGCTGCATTCGAAGAGCCCGGAGGGGACCGGTTGCGGAACTGGATCGACGCCTGCCCCAATCAGGACTATTCGGCCCTAACGTTCATGGGAGGTGCGGTGTGGCGCCAGCGCCTGATGGACGATCTGGGCGATCAGGGAGACGTCACGGCGCTTATCGAACGGCGCACGGACGCGGAACTGGCGGCCTTGATGGAAAACCTCGGTGGCAACTGCGTCGAGACCATGTCCCGGACATTTGCCGCGATCGACCATGATCGCCCGACTTGCTTTCTAGCCTATACGGTAAAGGGCTGGGGCACGCCCATTGCCGGTCACAAGGACAACCACGGCGGGTTGATGAACAACAGTCAGTTTGCCGCGTGGCAGGCCCATATGGGCGTGCTTGAGGGTGAGGAATGGAATCCGCTCGCTGCAGTTGAGGACCCTGAAGCCCTGAAAGACTTCCTGTCCAAAGCGCCATTCTTTGCCAAAGGTCCTCGGCGCTATCTTGATGACAAGCTGGATGTGCCGCCAATAGGGATCGACACCAGCCGTGAGATTTCAACCCAGATGGCTTTCGGCAAGATTCTGGACGCCTTGTCCAAGGGCGACAGCCAACTGGCCGAACGCATTGTGACAACGTCGCCTGACGTAACCGGCACCACCAATCTTGGGCCATGGGTGAACCGTCGCAAGCTTTTCGCGCGTTCCGAACAGACCGACGCCTTTGTCGAACATCGTATCCCCTCGACGGCCAAATGGGAGTTCACGCCGGAAGGGCAGCATATCGAACTCGGGATCGCTGAAATGAATCTGATGCTGTTGCTGGGCGCGGCGGGTCTTTCGCATTCCCTGTTTGGAAAGCGGCTGATCCCGATTGGAACGGTTTATGACCCCTTTGTCTGCCGCGGACTCGATGCATTGAACTATGCCTGCTACCAGGACGCGCGCTTCATACTGGTGGGCACGCCGTCGGGGGTTACACTGGCTCCGGAAGGTGGGGCGCACCAGTCCGTCGGCACCCCCCTGATCGGGATGAGCCAGGATGGGCTGGCCGCATTTGAACCTGCCTTTGCCGACGAGTTGGCGGTGATCATGGAATGGGCCTTCGACTACATCCAGCGCGACGGCGAGGGACAACCGGACGAGCGCACCTGGCTGCGTGATGAAACCGGAGGGTCGATCTACCTGCGCCTGACGACCAACCCGATCGAACAGCCCGGCAAACGCGTGGACGACGAATTCCGTCAGGGTGCGATCGATGGGGCCTATTGGCTACGCAAACCTGGGCCCAATTGCGAGGTCGTAATCGCCTATCAAGGGGCAATTGCACCAGAGGCGATCAAAGCCGCAGGAGCAATTGGTGAAGGCCGTCGGGACATCGGTGTTCTGGCCGTCACGTCCGCCGATCGGTTGAATGCCGGATGGACCGCCGCCCAACGGGCACGGTCACGCGGAAACAAGGCGGCGCTGTCCCACATCGAAGCCCTGATGTCTGACCTTCCGCGTCACTGCAAACTGATCACGGTGATCGACGGGCATCCTGCGACCCTGTCCTGGCTGGGGTCCGTGCATGGACATCCGACGATTCCAATGGGTGTCGAGCACTTCGGTCAGACCGGCACGATCGGCGACCTCTATCGTCACCACTGCATTGACGCCGATGCCATCATCGAAAAGGTGAGCGGATTGACAGATGGGAAACCAATGCAACAACCGAGCATCGGCCTTGTTAGGGACTGACACCCTCTGATCGCAGCGTTTTGCAGGGTGAGGCCCCTTGGTCAAAGACGTCTCACCTCGGCGTGAAATTGCGACCCAAGTAATGCCGGTTTGATTTCGACCAGCTTGCGCCGATCCTTGCAATTCGGACCGGAACTATGGGTCTTCTTCTTGATCCCGGATTCCATCTCCAATCCGACGGCAACCGGGCTGTGGCTGTTCGGAAATCAATTTGAAAAGGCCAGCCAAATTTTCAGCCTGCTATCCGTGACCGAATACCTTGTCCGCGAAACCATCCACGAGGAAGTCAATCAGGGCCCGAACGCGCCGTGGCAGGAAGGGCATTTCCGGTCGCAGTACGAAGACCCCACCGCCGGCGCTAGGCTCCGCGTGATCCGACAGAACCGGACACAGGCGACCTGTGCGCAAGTCGTCGGATATCAGAAACTCCGGCAACCACGCTATGCCGCGTCCCGCACAGCACGCCGAACGGAGCGCTTCCAGACTATTGCAGGAAAACCCCGACCCGAGCCGCGACATGCCGCCACCCGTTCGTTTGAAGCCCCAATCCGACAGATATTTTTCCGGCCCGAGGCGCAGGCATCTGTGCGCAGTCAGGTCCTCGGGTTCCAGTGGAACTCCGCTCCGCTCAAGATAACCGGGCGCGGCACATGGGATCCGCTGATTGTCCATCAGTTTCCGTGACACGAGGGACGAGTCCGGCAAGATGCCGCTGCGGATTGCGAGATCGAAGCCATCGCCCACCAGATCAATGATCTTGTCCGTCAGCAACAGCTCGATTTCGACTTCGGGATTAAGCTCCATGAATTCGACCACCAGAGGGACAACATGTAACTGGCCAAGAGCCGCCGAGCTTGTCACACGGATCACACCGCGCAGGTTGCCGGCATCATCGGCAATGTCCTCTTCCAGGGCTGTCAGGCGGGCAAGAAGATCCCTCGCTTCCTCTACATATCGTTGTCCGGCCTCCGTCAATGCCATGCGCCGGGTCGAGCGGACAAGAAGCGGCACCCGCAACCTCTGCTCCAACAGGTGCACCCGTTTGCCCACCGCAGACGGGGTGTACCCCAACACGCGGGCCGCGGCCGAAAAACTGCCGTGGTCAACCACGGCCAGAAGGATTTCCAGTTCCGTTTTTTGCGACATTTATTCCAAAAACTATTAAAAGTTGATCCAAGATACCGGATTATCGGCGCAAACTTTCCAAATTATCTATGGTGGAGGCCAATAAACCAAGGAGAAATACCTTGCCCATCGCTTCGAACACCTCCCTTTTTAGCCCGTTCACCCTGCCGAACGGGCGTGTTTTGAAGAACCGGATCGTCAAATCGGCCATGTCGGATTCGCTGGCGGATGGCCGGGGCAACCCGACCGCCGCCCAGATGCGTCTCTATGAACGCTGGGCCGAGGGTGGTTTGGCGGCGTCGATCATCGGTGAAGTGCAGGGGGATCCGCGTTACCCCGAAAAACCGGGTAATCTCGTGCTCGACGAGGCGGCCGATATGGCGGCTTTCCGGGATCTGGCCCGCCGTGGCTCGGTCAACGGGGCGCAGCTTTGGCTGCAACTTGGCCACGCCGGGGCGCTCGCGCATCGACCGATCGGTCATACCAAAGGCCCAAGCGCTATCGATTTCCCTGATTTCAGCAGTGAAGCCATGTCGCTTGCCGAGATCAGGACCATTCCAGAAAAATTTGCCCGCACAGCCCGTCGGTCTGCCGATCTGGGGTTTGGCGGTGTCCAGATCCATGCAGCGCACGGATTTTTGTTGAGCCAGTTCCTCTCCCCCCTCTTCAACCGTCGAACGGATGCCTATGGTGGCCCGATCCACGCGCGGATGCGGTTGCTGATCGAAACCGTTGAGTCTGTGCGCTCTGCGGTGCCGTCTGATTTCACAGTCGCGGTCAAACTGAGCGCCACTGACCAGCTTGACGGCGGACTGACGGAACAAGACGCGCTCGGGGTGGTTGCCGGGTTGGACGGCAAAGGCGTCGATCTGCTGGACATCAGCGGCGGGACCTATTTTCCCGGCGCGCCATCTAGTTCCGAACGGTCAACCAAAGGTCCCTACTTCCTCGACTTCGCGCGCGCCGCACGGCGGTTGATCAAGACCCCACTCATGGTGACCGGAGGGTTCAAGCATCGCGCGGAAGCAGACGCGGCAGTCAAATCAGGGGATGTGGATGCGGTCGGCATAGCACGCGGTTTCATCCTGGACCCTGATTTGCCCAGCACTTGGCAGGCTGCGAAGAGTGACCCAGTCTTCCCTCGCTTCGCCACTTTGCCACCGGGCGGGATGACCGCATGGTTCACAATGCGAATGACGGACTATGGAGAAGATCGGGAGGGGCCGGTGGATCGGGATATTTTTCAGGCTATCGCGGAATATGAAAACCGCGACCATCAGCGTGTAGGGATTTGGAACGAGAAGTTTGTTTGAAAACGCCCCTGCCTCCGAACACGCCAAACATAATCGACGAGGGCGTAGATACTGTCGTGGCTTCTACGCCGATCTATTCCGAAAAGCGCCAACATCGCAAACCACCGTCTATCCAACAGATGTTTTGGGAACGTCCACAATGTTGGCTTCACACCTCTGAAACCAATCAAAAAAAGCATTGGCCCCAGGTTTGCACGGATGGTCATAGCGCGTGAATGTCGAACGTATCAGAGAAACCTTTTATCTTCGTTGCGCCGAATGTCTTTTCCACATGGGCACCTTCCAACAGCGCCAGTGTTTCCTGATCTATCAAAATTCGGCTACCGGTTCGCTGGGTTTCCGCTTCAAGACGGGCCGCAAGGTTTACGGTCGATCCGATGCAAGTGTACGTCGCCCGGTTGTCCGTGCCGGCATATCCGGCAACAACCTCGCCGGTTGCGATTCCGATGCCGATCTTCAAGGCATCTTTCCCTTCCGCGCGCCGTTCGAGATTTAAAATTTCGATCATGTTGTGCATCTCATGTCCCGCCGCCACCGCACTTTGCGCAGAGTTGGGCAGGGGTTGCGGAACCCCAAAAAGCGCCATCAAACCGTCGCCCAGCATCAGGCTGACAATGCCGCCATTGCTGGTCACAGCCTCGAACATCAAAGTGTAGAAGGTATTGAGCAGATCAATGGTTTCTTCCGGCGCGAGGTTTTCCGACAACGTCGTGAAGCCCCGGATATCGCAAAACAAAACCGACGCGTTGGCACGTTTTCCGCCGATGGCAAAGCCAGACGCTTGCAGGTCCTGGGCTACTTCGGTGGTTGCAAAGCGTTCAAGCAGACGTTTCTGTTCGTCCCGCAGTCTTTTCTTTTCGAGGCCACTGGAAACGCGTGCACTGAGAAGCGTCTTGTTGACCGGTTTCGGCAAGTAGTCTTCGGCCCCCAGTTCAATGCAGCGCACCACATTGTCGAGCCCTTCGACAGATGAGGTCACAATCACTGGCAGATCGCGCAGTTCGGTGTTCGACTTGATCGCCTCCAGAACCTGGAACCCGTCCATTTCCGGCATTTCAATATCGAGAAGAAGCAGGTCAAAAGGCTGACTGGACAGCATCTCCATCGCAACCCGACCGTTTTCCGCCACCGAAGCCTGGTGACCCAAAAGCTCGACATTCCGGGACAACAGCAGGCGATTGACCTTGTTGTCGTCGACAATGAGCAGATGTCCGGGGGCGTCAGTCATCAATCAAGCTCCGAAGCGCCGCTGCTGCGGTGTTAAGGGCCGCCTCCAACGCATTCGCATCCGTAAGATCACCGGCCACGGGCGGCTTTCCAAGCTCGACTTTCCTGGCCAGTTCGGCAAGCGCCGTTGCACCAAATGTGTTTGCATTGGATTTGATGGAATGTGCGGCCCGACGGTATCTGTCGGCATCGGCCGCGCCCGCGGCTGCCTTCAATTCGCTAATCATTCCGGGGGCTTCGTCGAGAAAGGTGTTCACAAGCTCGGCAGCAAAGTCTTCGCCTGTCGCGTCTTTGAGTTCCATGAAGATTTCATGATCAATTGGGCTATCTGTCATGGATCACCTTCTTGTTCGGGGGGAGTTCAAAAGGGCTTCAATTAAAACGGGGACTCGGATTGGTTTGGTGATGTAATCATCCATACCGGCGTCCAGGCACATCTCGCGATCGCCCTGCATCGCGTTCGCAGTCATGGCAATTATGCGAGGACGGCTGCCATCGGGGAACGCCTTGTTGATCCGGCGGGACGCCTCCAACCCGTCCATTTCGGGCATCTGCACATCCATGAACACGACGTCGTATGTTTGTCGGTTTACGCTTTCAACGGCCTCAGCGCCGTTGCTGGCCAAATCCGCGCGATACCCCATCTGCTCCAGCAGGCGGAGGGCGAGTTTTTGGTTCACCAAATTGTCTTCCGCCAGCAAAATGCGCAGGGGATGGCGCTTTGCCATATCGGGGTCTGTTTGGGGTTTGTCCGGTGGTTTGGCCACTTTCAGTTGCACCTTTTGGGTCGCAAACAATGTGACCAACGTATCAAATAGCTGCGATTGACGTAATGGTTTGGCAAGGTTGGCGGCAAACAACCCATCCTCAAGATCCATGTCGCGCTGGCCGAGTGAACTGAAGAGGATCATCGGCAGTGCCGGCTGCTTTGTGCGGATCTTTCCTGCAAGTTCCTCACCATCCATTTCCGGCATATGCATGTCGAGGATGGCCAGATCGAACCGGTCGGTGTTACCGAGCAGGCCCAGCGCTTCGGACGGAGTTTCACACGTCGTGGTTTGGGTGCCCCACTTCTCGGTTTGGAGAGCCAGAATTTTGCGATTGGTGGCGTTGTCGTCCACCATCAGAATGCGTTTGCCCTCAAGCTCGGGCTGAACGCCAACCAGATTGCGAGATGATGACTTCACTGGTTTCGCCGCTTTGGCCCGGATCTTGAACACAAAGGTAGAACCACGCCCTTCGCCTTCGCTTTCCGCCCACATTGTCCCGCCCATAAGCTCTGCAAGACGCTTGGAGATCGCAAGACCCAGACCAGTGCCACCATATTTGCGGGTCGTTGAACTGTCTGCCTGGCTGAAAGATTGAAACAGACGGCGCATGCCCTTGTCAGACAGGCCTATTCCGGTGTCGCGAACTTTGAACGTAAGTTCCAACGCGCCCTGCTCCTTGGCTGATCGCTCAACGGACAGAACCACTTCGCCGCTTTCTGTGAACTTTACGGCGTTAGACAGAAGGTTCAGCAGAATTTGCCGCAGTCGGGTCAAGTCGGCGCTGATCGCCGGGGGCAGAGCGTCGTCGAACTCATAGGCTAAATCGAGCTGTTTTTCGGCAGCTTTGCCGCTGATCAAATCCAGCGCGCTTTCTATGCATTCACGCAAGTCGAACGGATGGTTCTCGATATCCATCTGCCCGGCCTCGATTTTTGAGAAATCGAGGATTTCGTTGATGATACCCAGTAGCGCATCGCCACTGTCGCGGATCGTATTGGCATAATCGCTCTGCTCCGCATCCAACTCGGTATCCATTAATAGTCCGCTCATCCCGATCACGGCGTTCATCGGGGTTCTGATTTCGTGGGACATGGTGGCAAGGAAAGCGCTTTTGGCTTCGTTGGCCTCTTCCGCGGCCTTGCGCGCTTCTTCAGCTTCTCGGAATAGGCGCACATTCTCAATTGCTATGACAGCCTGGTCGGCAAAAGATTCCGCCATGGCGATATCGTCATCCGAGAATGGCTTTTTCGTTTTCCTGATGAACACAAGGCCACCCAGGCAGGTGCCGGCACGCATCAACGGAACACCCAGGTAAGCCTCGGTTCCGTTTTCCTTATGCAGTTTTTTCGCCAATCTCGGCAGTTCATGTGATGAAAAATCGGAAACATGCCGTGTTCTTCCCGACATTAATACCGATGACTGGAAATTGTCTTGTGGATCAAGCGGGTGACGGGACTGTCCGAAGTCACGTATCAACCCGTGCGGTGAAGCCACGGCCACTTGCCACCAGGATGACTCATCGGCCAAGGTTGCAATCGCCATATCACACGAAACAAGCCGGGTCGCGGACTCTACGATCATCTCAAAAACAGGCGTTGTATCCGTAGGCGATTGGCTGATCACCCGCAGTACATCAGCACTCGCCGTTTGACGCGCGAGCGCAGTTTGCGTGTCATTGAACAATTGAGAATTCTGGATCGCGATAATCGCCTGCGACGCGAATGTCTCCATTTGCTTGATTTGCTTTTCGTCAAAAGCAGAAGCCGTTCGGCTGCCCATGCTGATGACACCAATTGTGGCGCCGTCACGTATCAGAGGCACGGAAAGAACGGATCGATACCCTTCGAGGTTCGACTTCAGAACCGGATCATAAAGAGGGTCTGCCTGCGTATCCTCGACATAGTCGGCCTGTCCACGAAGAAGTGCACGCGCGGTCGCCGATGAGTTCCCCGGTTCAAACGGGTGCGCCTTCAGAAACTCGGTAAATCCGTCTGACAGGTTGTGCCCTGCAAAGAAATGATATTTTCCGTCCTCTGGTTTCTTCAAGGCGACGAAGGCATCCTGAAGACGGCAGATACGGGACGAAACGGCCAGCAACGCTTCCAGCACGGGTTCCAATGCGTCAGGAGATCGGGAAATCACCTCGAGAACTTCAGTCGTGGCAGTCTGGTATTGCAAGGCCTCTTCGACTTCTGCAGTGCGCGCCTGTACTTCCTCGAAAAGCTGCGTGTTGTTGATGGCGATCAGTGCCTGAGACGCAAAGGTTTCCAAAAGGCTGATCTGTTTGTCGTTAAACGCCGAAGCCTGCCGGTGCGCCATGACGATGACCCCAAGCGTCAGACCATTTTTGACAAGCGGAACGCCCAAAGTGGTCAGGTAATCGCCCATCTCGGCCGCCTGTTTCCATGTGTAAGTCGGATCGTTGCGCGTATCCTCGATGTAGACCGTCTTTCCGTGCAACGCCGTTCGCCCGATGCACGAGCCTTCTTCGGGAGCTATGGGGTTGTCTGACAGGAACTTCAGAAACGCATCGCTCACGTTGTGGGACATGACCACCCGGTACAGCCCGTCGTCTGGGTCCCGCATCGCGAAGAATGCATATTCCGGTGAACATATGCGCGAAGAAACCTCGAGGATGGCATCCAGCACCGGCGGCAGATCGTTGGGCGAGCGGGAGATGACATCCAGCACTTCTGACGTGGCTGTCTGGTACTTCAGTGTCTCTTCCACTTCGGCCGTACGTGCCTGAACTTCTTCGAACAACTGGGTATTGTTGATCGCAATCACGGCCTGGGCCGCAAAAGTCTCTAATAGAGAGATCTGCTTTGAATTGAATGGCGCGACCTTGTCGTGGCAGAGCACGATCACACCGACCACCACTTTGCCCTTGATTAGCGGGACACCTAGCAGCGAACGGTACTTTCCGATGCGAGCTGCCTCTTTCCATGCGTATTCGTCAGCTTCCGTGTCCTTGTAATAGACTGTTTCCCCTCGGGCTGCTGTTTGGCCAATTCCGCTCCCGTGACCGGCCGGAACAGGGTTGGCCTTCATGAACTTCATGAAAACACTGTCAAAATCGAGCATGATGTCAGTGTGGTAAAGGTTATCTTCCGGATTGAGGATCGAAATCGCAGCGTATTTTGGTTCGCAGATCCGGCTTGCGACCTTCAGGATTTCCTCAAGAACCGGCTCCAACTCGTTCGGAGAGCGCGATATGACCGACAACACGTCTGACGTGGCGGTCTGGTATTCCAGCGCTTGCTCTACTTCCGCAGTGCGTTTCTCAACCTCGCGGAATAGGTTCGCGTTTGTGATGGCGATAATGGCCTGGTCTGCGAAAGTTTGAAGCAATTGAATCTGTTTCTTGGAAAACCCGGAAACTTCCGGCGACCCGAGCGATAATACGCCCACGACCTTGCCGTTCTTGACCAACGGCACCCCAAGCAGTGATTTGTATTCACCGACGCCGCTTTCTTCCATCCATGTGTAGGACGCGTCCGCTTCGACATCTTCGATATAGATTGTGCGTTTGGACAGAATGGCCCGCCCGCTTACACCGCTCTCACTGGGCGAAATAGGGTGCGATTTGACGTAGTCCGCAAAAGCCGTGTCCTGAGTGAGTGTCGAGTGAACATGGAAAAGCCCGTCGTCCGGATCCAACATCGCAACATAGGCATCCTGCAACTCGCAGATACGCGACGCCTCTTTGAGGATGGCATCGAGAACGGGGGACAACTCGTTTGGCGACGCCGAAATAACCCGCAGCACTTCTGATGTGGACGTCTGGTATTCCAGCGCTTGCGTAACTTCCGCCGTGCGGTCCTGGACCTCCCGAAACTGGCGAACATTCTCCATTGCTATCACGGCCTGGGCCGCAAAGGTCTGGACCAGAGCGACGTCGTCATCTGAGAACGGTGCAACTTCACGGCGATAGAGCACGATCACCCCGAGTCCGGTGCCGCCTTTCATCAACGGAACCGCAAGAACCGAGCGGGCTCCTTCGATCTCGACCATCTGAACCCGTTTCGGGTCGCGGTCCCGGTAATAAAGCGGATCATCGGCGATGTTGTCCCGACGAATGACCTGCCCATCGACCATGGGCCTGATTGCGATCAGTTCCGTACGTGTCAAAGGCTCGGTGAATTCCCTGAGCGCTTCATCAAAATCGGTTCTCGCGCCAATATTGGCCGGGATCGTCGCAAGCCCGCGTTCGTGATCAGCGACACACAAGAAGGCCAGCGGTGCCTTGCACAAACGGCTGGCATTTTCGAGAATGCTGTGGAAGACCGGCTTGTCGTCGTCACGACTGCGACTGATGACTTCAAGGATTTCTCGCGACGCTTTCTCCCGCTCAAGCCGTTCCTGAACTTCGCGAAACTGGCGCGTGTTCTCGATGGCAATCACCGCGTGTCTGGCGAATTCATCGATTAGCTGCACATCAGGGTCGGCGAATGGGCGCACCTCGCGGCGGCTGACCGCGATGGCCCCGATGGCCTGCCCCCCCTGCATCAACGGAACTGCAACGCGGGACCGAATGCCTTCTACCTCAACCATCGCAACCGCCGTTGGATTGCCCGAGCGATAGTAATCTGTGTCAGCTATATCGTCGACGCGAACTACCTGACCTGTTCTTATCGCGATAGCGGCTGTAAACGAACCTTCGAGAGGCCACTCCGTTCCTATTTCAGCCCCTTCTTTTTGGTGACCCCAAGCCGCCACGAGCCTTCCGCAGGTTCCAGCAGAGTTTACCAGAATGAGTGCGGCCTGATCCGCACCACAAACCTGAGTGGCCTGCTGAAGAACCACCTCAAAGACCCGCGCATCGTCGTCCCGGCTTTTGCTGATCACTGTCAGAACTTCCCGCGTCGCCGTTTGGCGTTCCAACTGAGTGTGCAGCTCTGTCAATTGGCGTGTATTGTCGATGGCGATGACAGCCTGAGCTGCAAAGCTCTCGACCAAAGCAATCTCGTCATCGGTGAAAGGGCGTACTTCGCGCCGATAAATCCCGATTACCCCGACCGGGTCGCCGTCCACTGAAATCAGAGGGACTGTCAGAAACGAACGGACACCTTCTTCATCAACCAACTGACGGCGCCAAGGGTCCCCGTTAATGTAATGGTCTGTCAGGCGTAAATCGACGTTGTGAACAACCCGCGCTTCCCGCACGGACTCGGCAATCTGAAGATTTGAGTCCAACGACCAGCGATCAACACCGACCTCGTAAGTGGCCAATTGATCGCCGTAATGGGCAGCGTATTCAAGATGCGTTCCAGCTTCATTCAAAAGGCTCAGCGTCGCGACATCGGTTTCACACAGCCGGGCGGTGTTTTCGAGGATCGTCTTAAAGACCGGAGCTTCATCCTCCCGAGAACGGCTTATTACCTCAAGCACTTCGCGCGTGGCGCCCTCGCGCGCCAGGCGAGTCTGCAATTCGCGGAATTGGCGAACATTCTCGATTGCGATCACGGCTTGCGCGGCGAATGTTTCCACCAGCCGAACCTGATCGTCGGTGTATGGGCGCACTTCGTTGCGCGCCAACATCAAACACCCGATTGCCGCGCCATCCAGTTTCAATGGAACAAACAGATTGCTGCGGCATCCATGTGTGTCGACAATCAGCTTAAAACGCTCATCACCGGACTTGTGAAAATCGGTATCTCCCATATCGACAACGCGTTTGGTCTCGCCGCTGAGAATGGTATCGGTCACAAGGGAATTGCCCGGCTCCATGGTGTACTTACCGTCGAGCCACAGCTGTTGAATGTCCGGGTGCAGATTAACGCTGGCCACAAGTTGCTGAAGGGCATCCCCTTCTCGCCCCAGAACCAGACCGGCGAAGAAAGCGTCGCAGAGATCTTTTGCCAGCGTTACAATCAGATCGCAGACCGGTTGCACGTCATCCTTGGTCTCGGAGATTGCCTGCATAACCCGCGCGGTCGCTTCGAACCGCGCCTGCTGATCAGCGACGCTGAGCCCCTCACTTTGCGCGGATGACGACGCAGGACCTGCCGTCTCTCCTGATGGTCTTTTTTCACCCACGTGAGGTTAAGCTCCCCAGTCAACTCATGAAAAGTACCAGGTTCGAGTTTAGAGAGCATGAGATAGAAGTCACTGAGTTTTCTTCGCGGGTCCCGGAATCAGCGTTGCCCCGCAATCAGCCCAAGGTCACATGATCCGATCATTTCAGATGAGCCGTGCCAAAACACACATGACGAAGCGGGCTGCCGTCGGCACCTTTTGCAGGTGTTCTGTTAGCACTTCATTGAGAAATCTGGATTCAACAAAGAAGGTTTCTGGGACCTGTCGATGCGTGTGCTCGAAGTGCGCGCAATGCATTGCTTTGGCAACAGCGATCCCATCATCGTCGGGAGAAAGGTATTCCGTTGTTCGCGCCTATCGCAAACTGATCCGCACGAGCCTCAGGCGGAGGCGACGTCTTTCATTTGGATGAGCTGAATGAGATTTCCGCACGTGTCATCAAAAACAGCCATGTGAACTGCCCCCGCATCCATCGGTTCGGTGACGAAATCCACGCCCAGATTTTTCAGCCTCTTGTACTCAGCATCAAGGTCCTGGACCTGAAATGAATGTGCGGCGATGCCGTCTGCAACAAGGGCTGCTTTGTAAGGCCCCACCGCCGGGTGGTCGCTTGGTTCAAGCAGCAACTCGGTCCCCTCGGGATCTTCCTTTGATACGACCGTCAACCAACGGTTTTCGCCCAATGAGATATTGTGCTTGACCTTGAACCCCAGGGTTTCAGTGTAAAACTTCTCAGCTTTGTCTTGGTCATCAACAAATATGCTGGTTACGTAGATTTTCATGTCTTGGATCCGTTTGGTTTGTAATTTGTGAGCCATGATACAGCCGCGATGTGCTCATCGCTCACGCGCAAAGAGTGCGTTTTTGTCCGGCCCTTCCATTCAACTTCGATCAAGCCTGCCTTCTCCAACACCGCCAGATGCTGGGAAACCGTCTGCCGGGACAACGCAACACCATCCTCCGCAACCGATGCGGCGCAAACTTCGAACAGCGACTGGGCAGGTTGCCTGCTCAGACGGTCGATGATGCGGCGGCGGGTGCTGTCGGAAAGTGCCTTGAAGATTAGGTCGAGCTGATCATCTTTCATGACTTCAATGTGCAGCAACATTACTGCATATTTCTTGCGCCGGAAGAGACGTTCATGAGTCCTGCGAAGATGCCAGAAATGGGCGCACCAGGACTAGTTTTCATACGACTTGACACATGACGGGCGGATGACTAAGTCGACAACCGCCTGAGGCATACCGCCTCGTGCAACGGAGATTTTATGAAAGAGACCCGGGCATAACGCCCGTTCCTGGCGACCCAAATTCAGGAACACCAACATTGATAGGCACACTCACGCGCGATGCTGAGTGAACCTGTTTCTGTGCTTTCGTAAGATCGAGACATCCCAATGAATATCTCAAAGCACGAGCAACGTGTTTTGCACGAACTCGCCCTTGGCGGGGCGATCCACTTCGAACGCCTAGAAAACGGCAAAATCCACGACGTCACTTGTTACACGCGCGACGGTCATGTCCTGACCGACTGCAGCCTTGGCGTCTTCAAGCGCCTTTTGAAGCGCCGTTTCATTCGTTCGAAAAACGGCAGTCCTTACCGCGCATCCGCGTTGGGGATCAAATCTGTGCGTGCGCAAATGAACCAAAGATAGGAAAGAAAAATGAACCATATGAAAATCGAGGTCATCGGGCTTTTTACCCAAGTTCAAGTTAGTTCCGACAAACAAGCAGACACCGCACCCCTGAGCTTTTGACCCTGTCGCAATTCTGGATGCAGCTTGAGTTGAGGCCCGGAATCGCAAAGCCGCTCGATGGTAAGGCGATTGCGGTCGCACTGATCATGCAGCCGGAGATGACAAAGTAATCTTTGGTTAGGCTCCGTAGTCTGCACATACCCTTCGCCATCCAATTGGCGGAGGGTTCTTTCGGCTACACAGTGCTCAATCTTCTTTTGGGAAATACGTCTTCCACCTCGGCTCTTGGCCTAAACTCGGTGCAGGGAACTGGCAAAATCTTGCCGGGGAATTGGCAACCCTCTTTTCATTTCAGATTGGATTACCGTAAAAGCCTCGAAAGTCTTCGAACAGGCAAAGAAGCGACTTGCACACCAGCGCCCGCAAAACGAATACAAACCTGCCGATTTTGCTCGGCACTGCCCGAACCGCGATTGCGTTGGGGCTTTTCATTCTTGTTTCTGCCTGTGCCCAAAACCCATCCGAAAGGGAACTCAATCCGGAACGTCAGTCAATGGCGTTGCGCGAGGTTTCACAAAAGCAGGCCCGGGGGCAAAGGGTGTGGTGCGTACCCTATGCACGAAGCCTCAGCGGCATCGAAATTCGCGGCAACGCCAAGGACTGGTGGGGCAAGGCGCACAATATTTTTCAGCGGGGCAATGAACCGGTTGTCGGTGCGGTGATGTCGTTTCGGGCTACCCGAGGGATGCCGTTGGGCCATGTGGCTGTCGTGTCCGACATTGTCACCGAGCGGGAAGTTATCGTGAACCACGCGAACTGGCACCGCAATAAGGTATCATTGAAAATGGGCGTCAGGGACGTATCCAAAAACAATGACTGGACGCTGGTCCGGGTCGAAAGTCAGCCGGGCCGGTATGGCAGTTTCTACCCGGTGAACGGATTCATATATCCGATCGCTACCAAGTAGCCCAAACTAATTTCTCTTCTCGTTCGCCGTAGACCCGTAGAATACCCCGCGCGCAATTCTCATCCCGGTCGTTAAGCACGGTCACTGACCGTCCTCGCACAGAAGACGAACAGTGGCGTCGCTCGACATCTCAAAAAATTCAAAGCTTGATTTGTAACACCCGTTTCGGTCCGGCAATAGCAATTGGTAAGTTTTCACCCGAACGGCGTTACCAGAAGGCAACCAGACAAAACTTCGCCGACATTTATTGAGCTTCGATCTCCGACAATGGGAGGTTACCGTGGCCAAAGCTTTGCGCCAAAGATGCAAATCTTTGGGCGAAATGCAAAGCTTTGGGAGCACCTACAACCTGTTGTGGGTTTGCGCATATCGCCGCGCCTATGCTATTGATTTAATTCATGAAATTCAAGTGAGCTCGCCCACAACTTTGCGCGACGTTTGCGCAAAAATTTGCGCGATTTGCCCAAAAGCTTGCTCACTCACCATTTTGGTGTCGGCTTAAATCCTTCCGAAAGTCTCTTTTAGTTCTACGACTTGAGCTACATCCAACATTCGGGTTGGCATACCTCGCAGTGCCAAGAGTAACTTGGCTGTTTCTTCCAGCTCTTCTGCTGCACAGACCGCCGAGAAGAGGTCCTTTCCCGATACGACGGGACCGTGATTGGCTAATAGAACCGCACTATATTTGCCGCCGAGTTCGCGGATCAAATCACCGGATTTCGGATCACCCGGCTTGACGTATGGAACCAGTTTGACCGTGCCGACGCGCATGACCACATACGGCGTAAGTGGTGGAATACAGTCGTCTGGATCGGTGTCTTCCAGGCAAGATAGAGCAGTGGCCCAGGTCGAATGCAGATGAACCACCGCACCCGCGTCTGGCCTCGTCTCATAGAAGGCTTGGTGCAGAAAGACCTCCTTGGTGGGCTTGTCGCCGGAGACGTGGATGCCCTCCAAATCAATCTTGGCGATACGCTCTGGGTCGATATCACCCAAGGTGGAATTGGTTGGCATCATGAGGATTCCGTCATCAAGACGTGCCGAGACATTGCCCGCTGTGCCGACGGAAAAGCCACGCGCAAACAGCGAAGCACACAGTTCCGACATCTGCTGCCGTAAAGCCAATTCTTCAGATCTCATTTGCCGGCCTCCATCATTCTGAGGGCTTTCGCAAAAAAGTCCGGAGCGCCAAAGTTTCCAGATTTTAGGGCCAGCGCAATGGGTTCAGTTTTTCCAACGCTCAGGACTGGCACGCCCGGGTCGATCTCTGGCCCAATTGACATGGCCGGAGACCCCAGTGCCTCAGAGATGACCTTGGCAACAGCTCCCGACGTCTCTCCTCCTGCCACCACAAGGCGCTTGTACCCCGTTTCGGCAAGTTCTCGTGCTGTATCTGCAAAGAGATTGTCCAGCTTTTCCGCCACAGCCTCCTGACCGAATTTGTTTTGGATCGCCCGCACATCATCCGGGCTTCCCGATGAATACGCGAGCGGTGCCTGACCCGGATGCGTTTCAAAGAAATCCAGAAGCGTTTGCGTAGTCACATCCCCGGACATGACACCCGAAACATCGATGGCGAAGGTCGGATGGGATTTCGAATGAACATCAATCTGTCCACGGGTCGCGCCTGAGCAAGACCCGGCAAGGATAGCGGCAGGCCCAGAGATACCTGTGAACACACTGCCACTTCTTATGGATGAAGCTCTTCTGACGAAGTTTCTCGGTAGCCCCAGTGCTATCCCCGATCCCCCAGTAATGAGCTGGGCATCCTTTAGAGCCTCACCCCAAGCCAGCAAATCCTCGTCCGAAATCGCATCGCCGATCACAAAGCGTTCGTCGGCGTTCTGCAACGCATCAAGAATTGCCCCTGATCCTTGCTTCACGGTGTCAATTGACACCAATCCTACCGCTTCTTCAGTCTGATGCTGCAACCAACGCCTGATGTTCGCATCCGTCATCGGAGTAAGAGGGTGATTTTCCATCCCAGACTCGTGCAATAGCTTGCCAAGCACAAAAAGATGGCCCTGATAGATCGTTCGGCCAGTTGTCGGAAAAGCCGGGCAGAAAACCACCTTTCGCGCGCCCAGTTCGTTGGCCAACGCTTCCACAACGGGTCCGATATTCCCATCCATATTGGAGTCAAAGGTTGAGCAATATTTAAAGATGAACTGCTGGCATCCTTGGTCTGCGAGCCATCGCAAGGCTCGCAGGCTGTCCGAAACAGCTTCTTCGACAGGTGCGGTGCGGCTTTTGAGCGAGATCACACCCGCTTCAATCTCTTCGTCAGCCGGGATCGTCGGAATACCTGGGAACTGCGCGGTTCTTAATCCACCTTCCGGTTCAACGCCCTTCGCCAAGGTGTTCGCAATATCGCTCGCACCGGTAAAATCGTCCGCTATGACACCGATTTTCATAATTTGATGTCCCTCGTCGGCCCAGGATCCAGCCTATGGATATGCGGTGCCCCACCGACGGGAAAAATCTCACGCACAAGCGGATCATGGCCGGGCACGATAAGTCGAGGATGCGAAGCCAACCTCTCCAAGGTCTCGAAACCATCCATCATGTCCTGCAAATCGACGACGATGGGAAAAGCTTTGCGCGCCATGAAATTCTCATAGTAATGCGAGGCGTCCGAGGCCAGAACCATCCACCCGGCTGTCGTTCTTACACGAACGCATTGCAACCCGCGCGAATGCCCACCGATGCAGTGCACCGTGATCCCATCTGCAATCTCGGCTTCTCCGTCGTAGAACACGACTGTGCCCGAATAGAGACGCTTTACGACCTCACAGACATGGCCAGCCGTGAAAGGCACACGCAGGTGGTCATGGCACATGCAGGGACCTGTAGCGAAGACCATTTCCGCCGATTGCATGTGCAACTTCGCGTTAGGGAACATATGCACCCCCCCTGCGTGGTCATAATGAAGGTGGGTCACGATGACCTCAGTCACCGCTTCCGGCGCGATGCCTAGAGGCCGCAAAGCCTCGCGAGGGTCCATCGCGATGGGACGACCACGGGCGGCAGCCTCATCGGAGTCGTAGCCAGTATCGACCAGAATGACTTTTTTGCCGCGTTTGAGCACCCAAACGAAGTAATCCATCGCATGAGGCGCGTTGTGATTGTCATCGATGATGAAACTATCAGCTCGCGTCCGGGCATTTCGATCCGCGTATTTCACGGCGTGAATTTCCCAATCGTTCATCGGATGACCTCGGAATACTGGTGAACTACCTTGGTGGCGATCATATAAGCCACTGCCGCATCAAAGGATTGAAAATGCGCGCTTTCTAGGTGGGCAGAGAACGCCACGCTGTCATCATAAACCTCATAGAGAAAAACTGTCTCGGGATCGTCGCCGAGGCAAACGTCAAACTGATGGCATCCGGGTTCTTCACGCAAAGAAATTGAAGCGTTTTCGACCATCAGCGGCAAGAAAGCTGCTCTCGTACCGGGTTTGAGAGTGAAGGTGACAGTAACCGCAAACATCAGACAGAAATTCCTTTTAGGCGTGAGTAAGCGCGCTTTGCGACGGGCAGTTGGCTGAGGATCAGACCAATGTTGAGCACCAGCAGAATGGCCGCACCGGGTCGTGAAAAGAAGACCGAAAGATCCCCGTCCGACAAGAACAGCGACCGGCGGAAGGTTTCATCGAACAGACTGCCCAGAATAACCCCGATAACCAAAGGCGCGATTGGGTATTTCATCAGGTTCATGAAATAGGCAACTGCGCCGACGCCAAGCATCAGATAAAGATCATTGATGCCCCCACCAACGCTGAAAGACCCAATTGTTGTCAGAACCATAACGACGGGCAAAAAGATGATCTGCGGGATGGCAAGTATTTTGATAAATACCCGAGCGGTGAAAAGCCCCATCAGGAACATCGTCAGCGAGGCCAACACCAGGATTGCAACCACGCGCAGAATGATTTCGGGGTCTATCGTCGGGCCCGGGATCACGTTGTTGATCTTGAAGGCCCCCATCAAAGCGGCGGCGGGTGGTGAACCGGGAATGCCCAACACCAACAGCGGGATCAGCGCGCCGCCAATACAGGCGTTGTTTGCAGTCTCAGAGCACAACAGACCTTCCAAGGAGCCTTTTCCGTACTTGTCGCCCTCGGTAGATAAGGTCTTGCCAACACCGTAGCTGACCCAACCGGCTACATCTTCGCCTACTCCGGGAAGTGCTCCGACCCCTGTCCCAATCACGCCTGACCGGCCAATGGTGGGCAGGTAGCGTCGAATTGAGCGAAGGTTCGGAAGGATACGACCTTTCAGGGCCAGAACTTTCCCGGCCTCAACGTGCGTCAAACCGTCAATGATTTGGGGGATCGCAAAGGCCCCCATCAAAACCGGCACGACCTGAAACCCGCTCAACAGGTAAGACCAGCCGAAAGTATAGCGCGGTTCAGACAACAAAGGGTCGAGTCCCACCATGGACATCGCAAGCCCGATCAGACCGGCGATCCATCCCTTAATCACCAGGTCTTCGCTCATCAAAGTGCCAGAAAGCAGAATGCCGAAGAGGGCCAGCAATGCTTTCTCCGGGCTTGCGATGTTCTTTGAAACCAAAAGCAGCGCCCAGACGAAAATCAAAAGTGTGATGGTCCCGATAACTGTGCCAATGAAACTGGCCGTCGTGGTCAGCCCAAGTGCTTCGCCCCCTCGGCCCGCTTTGGCCAGAGGGTAACCATCCATGGCTGTTGCCGCGCTGGCTGCCGTGCCCGGAATGTTCAGCAAAATAGACGGGTATGGGCCTGAACCAATTGCCACGCCCCGCTGGACTCTAGAGACACGAATTCTGAATGAAGCCTGAAGATGAGACCAACGAAGTCTACCGGTTCTTCACCGAGGTCGGGATCATCAATCAGTTGATCTCGACCAAGCTAGAAGCGTTCTTACCTGGCAGAATGACCGCAACCCAATTTGGCATATTGGGCCACCTGGTCCGGCGCCCCGACGGAGAAACTCCGCTACAGCTATCGAACGCGTTTCAAGTGCCCAAGACGTCGATGACGCACATGCTCTCCAGCCTTGAAAATCATGCCCTAATTACCCTTGAAGCCAACCCCAATGACAAGCGTTCGAAAATTGCCCGGTCCACGCCGCAAGGCGCGGAGTTTTTGAGTGCTTGTATGGAACAGATGTCAAAAGCGCTTGGTCCAGTATTGTCCGAACTCGGGTTCGATCCATTTCACAATTCGCTGCCGAATCTGACGCTCATACGCAAAGTTTTGGACAGCGAACGGGACTAAGAAATACCAACGCCAACCAGAATACGAAGCCAAATTGTTAGAACATCATGCAATCTCCGCCCGGGGGAAGCGGCTGTGATCCTTCAGGCAAGGTGGGCGTGTATTCAAATGTCACAATCTTTGCGCCACCGTCGAATGCCACGAACAATTGGTTTGATCCTGGCCTTATGGCGATGCCTTCCGGGTCGGTTCCAAACTCCAACAAGCTTTGCTGGGCGAGTAGTTGGCCGTCTGCCGTGAACTCATACAAGCTGTTTGACCCTTCCCAATCATCAACAATCAACATGTGACCGGTACGCGGATCAATCGCGATTCCTTGCGCCTCACTCAACGGAGGAGAAAGCTTCATGGTATCCAACCTTGCCGTCAAAGCACCCTCTGAAGTGAACCAAGATAATCGTTCAGGGTCATCTTCCACGGTCACAATCTGCCCTTTGGCATTGATCGCGATCCCTTCAGTATCCGCAAACCCACCTTCAAGTTCAAAGGGTGTTCCTAAAGCGGTTCCTTCCTTGGTGACACGTTGGAGTCTTCCAAGACCGTCGCCAACCAACAAGTGATCCCCTTCGATAGCAATTGCTTTGATCCGGAAGAGATCACTGGATATTCGGCGCAATTGATCCCCTTGCAACGTAACGAGAATTGCCTCGGGTCCCTCGTTCGCAATCCACAGCCCGCAAAACGTTGGATCGTAGTCAAGACTTGCGGGTTGATTGAGCTCGTAGTGCCCTGTTTCGCGAAGATTCAATGCAAAGAACGCGTGATCTCCTAACGACAATGCGCATCAATTTGCCTGATCAGAGAGACTGAGAACACGAAAAATCTGCACGGGGTTACCGATGCCCTTCAGCTCTCTTTCTTCCAGTTCTTCTGTCTCCACATAATCTTCTATGTCTAATAGCGCCCGTTGGTTCAAAAGGATCTGCCCGTCGCTGGCAAAATCGCAAAGCCTCGATGCAGTGATCACCACGCCGCCGATAGCGGTATAGTCGGCCCGACCATGAAACCCGATAAGCCCAAGGGTTGCGTAACCGCTGCTGATCCCGATACCCAAACCCATCGCATGCCCAAGCCTCAGCCAGGGTGCTCGAATTCTGTCAAAGGCTTCGCTTATTGCTTTAGCCAACCGCACGGCTTGCAGGACGGGTTGCTCGCAGGGAACCGGATCATTGAAGAAGACCATCAAACCATCTCCAGCTCGGTATCCAATCGTCCCCTTGTGTTGGGCAACTAACTGACCGACGTCATCGTGGAATTGCTGGAGAAGGGTAATGACATCTTCCGGCTCAATCGCCTCGGAAATGGCGGTGAAATTACGGATGTCGCAGAATAGGCAAGAGATGTATTGACGATGGGTTTTAAGAAGCTCTTCAGAATTTTCTTCTACGACGAGCTCCGCCACCTGAGGAGCAAGGAATTGTTTAAGTCGCCCCAGCCTGTCAATTTCGCCTTCCTGGCGCTTCACCTTCTCTGTCAGCCTTTCGTTTAACGCCTCTATTTCATGCGTCTGGTCACGAACCTTGTGGTTTAACGCATCGAGTATAAAGTTCTGGTTTAGCAAAGCTGCAATCACCAAAAGTACATAGGCGAGCGCTTCGACGCGTTCGTCATAGCCGAAATACAGCGTGATAATCAAAATAAGGGCAGCAATCCCACCAAGGACGAGTGGAAGCTCTTTGGCATGTCGTTTACGGTCTCTCCACAAGAAACTGACCGCCAACAAAGCAAACACCCACATGAGCACCGCTTGCACATGTGGGTTTATGGAAAGCGCTTCATAGCCAACCAAATAAGTCAACAGAATTCCAGAATAGCATGTGGCCAAAGAGGCAAGTGCAGCCAAAACTGCTCCGATCCCTATTGGCATCGAAATTCTGAATTCCTCCGTTGCCCTTCCGATACCATCGGCTACAGCGTGCGACCTAGGTTCCGCGACGGATTCATTTCTGTTCTCGGGATCAGACATGGTCCTCGTTTGCGCTTGGCTGCTGCCAGAGTACGTTTGAAATGATGTTGCGTCAAAACCGCCAACCCTGCAGCCGGACGGTCGACGTTTCCGCGAAATCGGCGCCGTCAGACAAAACAACCTCAAGTTTCACATTGGTTGGCAACCGAGGTGAATTTCGGAACCTGAACGTCAGTAAAAACCAATCTCACTGACATCTACGCGGGCCTCGTGATCGCGCCCGTAGGCTACAACTCCGACGGAGGTGATTTCGTCAGCAACGGGAATAGCGCGCAACATGGCACCTGAAGCTTTGAAGCCTGACAGAGGCAAATAGACTTCGGTCCATTCTTCAGAAGTTGCGAACGCGGCCTGATAGTATTGCCAAGGAAGCACCGTGCCACGTGTTCTGAGGTGAACGAAGTAGTGCTCGCCGTTGCCCCGTACCAATAGCCTGACGCCTGATACACCCTCATCTGGCCGATCAGACAACTTGCGCCGGAACTGGATGAAGCCGCCGTTATTTTCTGTACTGACGGTTCCGGTCAACCGTGCGAATGCAACATCACCCTCCGAACGAAACTGCACCTGCCCTGAAGAAACTCCTCCCATTACGGTGTCGGCAACGTAGTCCCAACGCGTCTCCGGTGACTCGGAGAAGTCTTCTGCAAGATTTTCATCAGCCTGTGCCATTGTAGATCCGATGATAAAAAGACTTGAAACAAGCCCAGCGAAGTTTCCACGCATATCGTTCTTTCTCAGTTCAGTATCGCGATAGAAAAGTTCAAGGCCGCGGCAAATGCGACCCACGCAAAGTACGGAAGGAAGGCCAGTGCGGAAACCCGATCCGAATTCCTGACCTTAACGATGAACACAACGATGACAGCCAACAACGCGACAATGACCAAAAGGGCAAACCACGGCAGTTGCAGTACGAAAAAGGCTGGGGACCACAAAAAGTTCAGACCCATCTGCGCCCACCACAACTTCATGGCGGTCGAGCTTCGGTCTGTTTCAAACTGGCGCCAACCCGCCATAGCGATCAAAACATAAAGCACCGTCCAAACCGGCCCAAAAATCCAATTTGGTGGGTTGAAGGCCGGTTTAGAAAGCTGCGCATACCAGTCGCCGGGTGCAGTCAGTGTCCCGATCAGGATGCCGCCTCCCACCATGAGCGCAAGGAATGCTATGCGGATCAACCAATTCGACATTGTTGGATAGCTTTCAGCAGTCCTTGGTCGTCACGTTCACAAGTGCTTCGGAAGAGAAGGTCGCAGTATTAGTCTCATCCGCATCGGTATATGACACCGTGGCGCCTGCGATCTCCGACCCTGTTACGGTGATTTCGCGTTGCCCGATAGTGTCATCGACATCGATGGTAAAGGCGAGATTGTCCCCGACTCCGTGGGAGGCGATCTCAAGCTCAATTGTATCTTGCCCATCCACGACCGCTGGAATTTGACGCAGAGCATCCGCACCCTCAACGAATTCGAGAGGTTGGAATACCTCCACGCCCGCACCCTTTTGGGTAACGTCGAAAATCAGACGCCCGGCAGATTGCGACAAGTCAATTTTGACGGTCGAGGCTTCTACTTCGCAAGCTCCGACATTTGTCAGAACAAAACGGTCCTTGGGTGCGCCTTCTATAAAGCGAATTTGTACACCAGCTTGAAGCGAGGTGGCTGTGAAAAGTCCAAGGGTCGCCGCAAGAATACTCTTCGGGAGCATATTTATCTCCTAACTAAAGGGTTCTTGATAGATACGCTTCGGCGGGTTTCATGGATCAGACTTATACCCTTTGGCCATCTTGGTTTAGCAGACAGGAGCTTTCGAAGCTCTATGCTCCGCAGTCAGAACGGCGAAGTCAAAACATGCCATTGTCATTCTCGCTGTTTGCTGGAACTTCCTGAAGAACGTCCCAGTGTTCGACAACTTTGCCATCAGCATCCAGGCGAAAAATATCTATCCCTGCGTACTCGAGACCATCAGGCCAGATTTGGTGGCAATGCAGAATAACGTGATCGTCTTCAGCAAACGCTCGTTTGATGTCCACTCGCTTTCGCGGATATTCGGCAGCCATGCGCTCGAAATATTCGATAAAGGCTTGCTTGCCGTCGCCAACATGTGGGTTGTGCTGCGTATAGGTTTCACCAACAAAGGTTGCTATGGCCTCGGCTGGTCTACACGCGTTGAACATCATTTCGTAGAAAGCAATGACGTTTTTCTTGTTTGTTTTGAGGTCCGGCATACTGATCTCCAAATCGACGTTTGCACCGCCCAAAAAATGTTGGCCCACGCAAGTCATGGAAGCAACCCGGAAGGACCTCAATCCCTAATCGGCAAGATGTTACCGGCTTGATTTTGCGTTGCGACTATTTCGCGGGTTAGCCACTTATTCGGTTTCTTCAAAGTCTATGTGAATGTGATTTCCATCAGGATCGGCCACATGGATTTGCACCATTCCAGCCCCCGGGACATCAGTTTTGCGATACTGGATCTGACACGAGATCAGTTTTTCTTCGAATGCGCCCAACCCCGTGGCTGAAAGCGCGAAATGCTCGAGTTTGAGCTTCACTTCGGAGCCGACGTTAGGTGTTCCTTCGTGACCCACAAGGTGAACCACTGCGTGATCACCCGCATACAACCAAGCTCCGGGAAACGGAAGATCAGGGCGGGCCCCGAGTTTCAAACCCAAGATCTCTTCATACCAAGTAACCATCTCAGGCAACCTAGTCGTCACGATATTCACATGATCCAGCCGCTCAATTCTCATCTAAAAACCCTCAAGCACAAGCTTACCTTTGGCTTTTCCGCTTTCGAGGATAGCATGCGCATTCATTAAGTTTGCAGCATTGATTGTACCAAGCGTTTCGGTTGCCGTGGATCTGATCTTTCCATCGTCTATCAACCCGGCAACCTGATTCAGGATTTCGCTTTGACGATTCATATCTCCAGTCCCAAAAAGCGACCGAGTGTACATGAACTCCCAATGCAATGAGATCGATTTGAATTTGAACGGCGCGATGTCGAAGGTCTCAGGATCATCGATCAACCCAAAGCGACCTTGGGGTGTCATCATCTCCCCAGCTTGAGACGCATAAAGCTGAGAGTGGTTTGTTGAATAGACGAAATCCACACTTTCGATACCCAGAGCCTCGAGTTGTGTGCCAAAATGTTCTGCGTGGTTGATGACATGGTGTGCGCCCAGCCCTCGAACCCAGTCTTGTGTCTCGGGTCGGGACGCCGTCGCTATCACTGTCAAGTCAGTGAGAGCCCGCGCCAATTGAATGGTGATTGACCCGACACCGCCTGCGCCACCAATAACCAGCAACGTATTGGTTCCGCCGGAAACGGCATCTTGGACCCGCAAGCGGTCGAACAGCATCTCAAACGCAGTAAGCGTCGTTAGCGGCATCGCCGCAGCTGCTTTCGCCGGTATGGATTTTGGCGCTGATCCGACAATACGTTCATCCACCAAATGAAACTCGGCATTGGTTCCCGGTCGGTCTATTGCCCCGGCATACCAAACTGCATCTCCCGGACGGAAAGTCTCAACCGTTTCGCCAACTGCTTCGACGATGCCTACTGCGTCCCACCCCAAAATATCAGGTGCTGGACCTACAGGAGCACGTTTTTGCCGAATTTTCGTATCGACCGGGTTCACTGAAACGGCCTGCACTTTCACCAACAAGTCATGCCCCTTCGGCGTCGGTTTGTCGGCCTCGAAGTCGATTAAGGCGTCCGCCCGATCAATCGACCCTGTCTCACGGTATCCCACGGCTTTCATAAAGTGCTCCTTTGTTCGGTTTTGTATCAACCGATGACTGTCATTTCATTCAACGTGAATTCTGCAACGGCACCCTCTGTTGCTTCCAGGTAAGCCGCAAGGTGCTGAGCACCCATGTGGGTTTGCCAAAGCTCCCGGCTTTGCCAGTTTTCGTAGAATACGAAATGGGCCGGGTTGCCGTTGTCCTGATGCAGGTCGTAGTTAATGCAACCCTCTTCGGCACGGGTTATGTCGATGAGCTTGATCAACTCACCCTTTACAAGGTCGATCTTGTCGGGGTTGGCTTTGATGTTGGCGACAATTGTCAGCTTGGCCATTGGAATAGGTCCCTTGTGTTCTTGAGCGATGCGCTAGATTTACGCCGCAGTCTTTTCGGGATAAACAGGGCGAGATCGAACATATAATCCGGAAATTCCGTTTAATGCTTTTAGACAATCTTCGCTTGTTTCTGACTATAGCCGAGAAAGGCAGTCTTGTGGCCGCAGCGCGCGCAACAGGGATGTCGAGCACGACAGTGTCCGAGCGACTCGCGGCTCTGGAGGCACACTACGGAGTGGTTTTGTTCAACCGCACCACTCGTTCTATTAGCCTGACCGAAGAAGGCCGTACACTAGCCGATGGAGCAAGAAACGTACTCAGTGAGGTTGCGGACCTGGATACGCTTGTTCGGCACGGCGCCGAAACTTTGTCTGGTCCAATTCGCATAAGCGCGCCTATCGATTTGGGGCGGAGCTTTGTTTCCGAGGTTATTGCCGAATTCACCGAAGAGAACCCTGCCGTCTCAATCGAACTGTCCCTCTCGGACGGCTACGTCGATCTTGTAGGCCGGGGTTTTGACCTCGCCGTTCGCTTCGGCAACATCACAGACAGCTCGCTCAGATTACGAAATTTAGGAAGCTACCAACGTTTCGTATGTGCCTCCCCAAGTTACCTAGCCTTATTCGGAACGCCTGAAAAACCAGAAGATCTATTGAACCACAACTGCTTGGTTATGAGGTTTGGCGACATAATCGACAACGTTTGGGAGTTTGGATCAGGACCAAATGCCCAGCGCGTATCGGTAAAAGGAAATCGAATAGTCAATGATGGTTCACTCATCCGCGAATGGGCGATTGCAGGTCATGGGGTCGTCTTGAAGTCGGAGCTGGATGTCGGCGAAGATGTTCGATCTGGCAAACTTGTTTCTGTCTTGCGCGACTTCCTCCCACCGCCGAAACCTTTGCAAATGATGTTTCCGCCGAGCCGAGCCCAACCACGTCGCATAACGGCCTTAGCTGAGCATTTGCGTCGCAAATTTGGCGTGAGTTGAGGCCGCAGGGGAAGTCACTAATCTGACAGCCGTTATGTTTGCTCAATGAATTTCAAAGTCGCGTTTGCTAGCTCTGCCCCAGCATCTTCTTGAATGAAATGCCCCGCTTTAGGCAAAGCAGTATGATTTTGACCAACTGCCCCAGGGATCGACTTTTGGAACAGTTTGTCTACCCCCGCCATGACCCTGTCGTCTTCTCCAAAAACAGTCAGAAACGGGGTGTTTAGGGTCTTGAGGGTTTCCCATGCGGCTCGGTTGGCTTCAGAAGCTGGATTGTCAGGCGAGTCGGGCACCAACACTGGAAACTCGCGAGCGCCTGCCAGATAGCGCGAATCCGGAAACGGTGCGTTATAGGCTGCAACCTCTTCATCTGAAATCTTCGATGTTGTGCCGCCAAATACGATACGGCCCGAATTAAATTCAGGCACAGATTGTGAATATTCCCGCCATGAAAGAAATGCCTCACCCAAGGGCACGTCACCGGTAGGTAGGGCCGTGTTCGCCACAACCACACGAGAGAAACGCTCGGGCATACTCGCAACCAGCCGCAAGCCAATGAGTCCGCCCCAGTCCTGACACACCAATGTGATGCCAGTCAGGTCAACTTTCCGCAACCACTCGGACATCCAGTCTACATGGCGTTGGTAGGTGTAGTCGGATCGCTCGGTGGGCTTGTCCGACCGTCCAAACCCAATCAAATCAGGAGACAGTACTCGATGGCCCGCATCTTTGAATAACGGAATCATGTGCCGATACAGGAAGCACCAGGTTGGCTCTCCGTGCATCAACAATACGGGCGGTGCCTGTTCCGGTCCCTCGTCCAAATAGTGCATTCGGAGACGACCGCCTTCGGTATTATCCACATCAAGATAATTCGGGCCGAATGCGAAATCTGGCAACCCGTCAAACCGATGGTCAGGTGTTCGAAGGAACTTCATTGTGAACTCTCCAATATGCCGACGGTATTGGCCAAGCAACAGTGATCGATAAAACAAAGACGGTCCAGTACCAGCGTATGTCGACGTCAGGTTTGCATTTGTTCGCCGCCCTTCTTCTCTTTCTCGCAGCGAAAGTCCATTTGTATAGATCTCGGATTTTCTGCTCCAACAAAAGGATTGGCCTCCAAGACCTCATCTTGCCAGTTCTTCTGAGCTGAAGCAGAGTTCATTGTACGGGTCGCCGAGAAGCGGCTCAGAAGAAAAGCGCTAGTCCGGTCATTGAAACAACCAAGAAAAGGAGAGTCATGATTCCGCCCGAGCGAACGAAATCGACCACCCGATAGCCTGCTGGGCCCATGATCAACGCATTCACCTGGTGTGTTGGGATCAAAAATGAGTTGGACGTTGAAATTGCCACGGTGAGAGCAAATACGGCCGGGTTACCACCCGCCGATACGGCAATAGAAACCGCCAGCGGCACCAGCAAAACAGTTGCACCTACGTTGGACATGACCAGCGTGAACGCCGTTGCCAAAACGGCGATCCCTGCTTGCAAAGACCAGATCGGCCACCCCTTCAGGAGGGCTAACACATGCGCGGCAATCCAATCCGCAGTGCCAGTGTTCTGAACTGCTTGGCCCAACGGGATCAACGAAGCCAGTAGAAAGACTGTGCTCCAACTTATCGACTCGTAGGCTTCGTCAATCGAGAGCACCCGGCTCAACACCATCCCAATAGCGCCGATCAACAGGCATAATGACAAGCGCAGATCAGAAAACAGAATTAAGCTCAACGCTATTAGGAAGAAAGCAAGCGCCCATCCGACCTTGTGTGGGCGTAACTCTTCTTGGGGAAAGTCCGAAGTTACGACGACAAAATCCCTGTCTGACTTCAGTCGTGTCAGACGGTCCCATTGCACGTGCACGACACACGTATCACCCGCCTGCAAAGGGACTTGCCCGATATGCGTGGCTGAATGATCTTCCGTTTCTACATGGCTCAGTGTTTCTTCGCCGCGCTGAATGGCCAACAGAGACAAACCATGTGTCTGACGGAGACGCAAATCAATCGGAGTCTGGCCGATCACTGAAGAACCGGGCGGAATAACAACCTCTGCCACCCCTGATTGGGTCGCGGCGAAATCATCTGCAAAGACATCCAGTTGGGGCAGAATCTCTAAGCCATAAGGCTCAGCGAACTGATGCTCAACCACACGGCGCAGGCCAAGCACTGCAAGCCGCGCTGGCGCTTCGATCTTGGTATCAGCCATCGGCGCGATGACCTTGTGGCCGCGATAGGATGTGCCGAGAATGTATAAATTATGGGCGACCATGACATCCGCGAGCGTTTGTCCAATCAAGATCGAACCTTCTGGAACACGTATCTCGAACATATCAGCCCTAAGCCCATAGGTGTTTTCGACGTAGGTCTGCATGGACCGGGCTGAGCTTGCGTCTTCTCCACGCTCTCGCTGCGCTGGAAGAACCCAACGACCAAAGAGCACAAAGTAAAGCACCCCTGTCAGCACCAGCATCACACCGATAGGCGTGACTGAAAACAACCCAAATGTCTCCATTTGTTGGTTAGCCGGAAGAGATGAGTTTGCCGAAACAATCAGGTCGTTCAAAAGGATGAGAGGCGACGACCCGACCAATGTGATCGTACCACCCAGAATCGCGCAAAACCCCATGGGCATAAGCAACCGACTCATCGGTATTTCTGTACGCGCTGAGATGCGGCTCACAACGGGCAGAAAAAGCGCAGCAGCTCCCACGTTCTGCATGAAAGAGCTGATCACACCAACCGTAGTTGAAATTATCGGGATTATCCGAGCCTCTGTCGTGCCTCCATTCTTGAGGATCAGGGCCGCAACCTTTGACATAAGCCCCGTCTTATCAAGCCCAGCCCCGATTACCATAACTGCGATGATGGACATCACTGCGTTCGAGGAAAAACCTTCAAAGAGCTTTGATATATTGGCAAGATTACCCAGCCCCGGGAGATAGCTCAGTGCACCAAGCAGCACCATTACAAGAATTGCTGCGACATCGATCCGTATAATCTCGGTAACAAAAAGTAAGACGGTAAAAGACAATAGACTCAGTACGGCTATCATTTCGTATGTCAGTGTCGGTAATTCCATATCGCACTCCCAACCTAACGTTACCTGACTACCAGCAAATACGAAGAACCAACTCTGCGCGTCAGATAAGGCCAAGATCCATCAGGCCGACTCACGCGGCTTGTTTTCTCGGACGTGATATCTGCTGAAACCTGGATTTCGCCAACCCAAAGAGACGCTGGTGACAAACTCCCAAGCCTCTCTTAACCATCGTAATGCAAAATGAATTTTCACTATTTCTCGAGTACAAACACTTACATATTCCGTATCGTCATTATTCATATGGACTCGGCGCGGACCTTCGCTGCACTTACTGCCAGCAACAGCTTTGCGGGCTATGCTGCCCTAGGCGCGAGTATATGCTGGTCATTCCTGTCTGTCGTCGGAAGTTTTGGGTTAGTTGACGTACTTTGCAAGAAGTGTCTTCACAGGCAACGAGGCATTCAATCGAGTGGCCAATAAGAACATCCCTCCAATCTTTCGCTGAAGGTAAAGAACATCCATTGGAAGCTGGGGTGGGAAATACCCGGCCTCAGCCAAAGACATGCCTTCTTTGTTCAAGTGGTTGGAGAGCGCTCGGTCGGAGAAATCAAATTCATCCGCAGATAGGATTGCGTCAAAAACGCTGCGGATCATTCCGAGGATGCGGTCGTCAAATGGGCCATCACCTTCAATAAGCTTCAGTTGTATGGCAGCCTTTCGAAGCGCCGCGCCGTCTTCAAGCAAACCGGCGCGCAACAGATCCACGTATCCATCTATTGCAGATGGTTGCAGTGCGCGTGCCGCGCCAAAATCCAAGAGACCGATTTTTCCATTGGATGGGTTGTATCGGTAATTGGCAAAGTTTGGATCGCTCTGCATCATACCGAACTCAAAAACCTCGCGCAGCGTGAGATTGACCAAGGCCTCTAAGACTCGATTGCGTTCCTCGCTTGTCTCATCACTCACGGCCTCGATAGGGCGACCTTCCAGAAAGGACATCGTCAGAACTTCTGGCGTGCTCCAATCTGGATAGAACTCTGGGATTTTAAACGCTTCATCGCCCTGCAATAGGTCAGCAAAACAGCGCAGGTATTGCCCCTCGCGTTCATAGTCCGTTTCTTCATGTAATTGACTGCGCGCCTCTTGGATATACGGAGCCAGATCAAAGCTTTGGGGAAGCAGACCTGACATGCGAACCAGAGTGGCAACGTTGGCCATGTCGCTGTCGATACTGCGCGCGATACCGGGATATTGCACTTTGATCGCCACATCGCGCCCGTCTTTCAAGGTTGCACGATGTACTTGCCCTATACTAGCCGCCGCAATGGGCCTTACATTGAAGGTGTGAAAGGCCTTTAGCCAGTCCTGGCCCCAGTTTCGGTTCAAGACGTCACGCAGTTGTTTGGGGGGCATGAAATGCGCCTGATCTCGCAAACGCGCCATGATGTCAGCCAGTTCAGGCGGCAAGACCTCACCTGCATCCATTGAAATCAACTGACCCACCTTCATCGCGGCGCCTCGCATGCGAGCGAGTTGATCCGCGACTCGTGTCACGTTGCCGGGTGTCATCAACAAACCACGCATATCGGGTCGCGCGCCGCGACCGATCTCTCTTAGGGCGCGTGCTGCCATGCTCCCCGCAATGCCTGCCGTCATGCTGCTTAAACCGGCAACACGGACCAAACGGCTTGTAGGAACTGCCAAAGGGGTTGGTGAGGATTTAGGGTCGGTCATCAATACTCACCAAAATTCCGTGCCCGGAGCGCCTTTTATGCGACCCTTCAAGTATTCGGTGACCCAACCTCCATAGAAATCCCCGGGTTGCGGGATCACCCGGTACTCACCAACAAAACAGGCGTCCATAAGTCCGGCGTAAAAGGCGAGATAGCCCTTAATCCGTTCAAATCTGATGGTTGGTGCAGCATAACTCCACGCAGCTTTCTTAGCCGCAGCTGCCCCGCTCTGAACGTCCCAGTAGCTCGCAACACCCTTCCACTCGCAGAATGATCTACCCGAGGCCTTTGTCAGAACGGCATCAATGTCTTGCGGCGGAATATAATACGTGGGGGCGTGGTGGGTTTCGAGAACCTGAAACGCCTGATCGGTTTCCACGATTGTTTGACCGCCGAGCTCGATCCGCACTCGATGAGGCACTGCCCGCAGCGCAGGTGGTCGCGGATAGTCTTGGATGTTTTCAGTTGTCCAACCTGTCATTTCGAACCTTGGTTATGAATCAGTTGTTCCATCTTCGAACTAGCGCGCCGACAGCGTTATTCTAGCGATAGAGCTTTCAGCGTATGGCAGGTGAACTTGCACCAAAATTGGGCTTAGTGTCAGCTTGGGACGGGCAACGTTATTTGACCGACTTTGCAGCCCGAACCGTCGAAATGAGTGTCCTAAATCTACCAGTTTGCCAATAGTTCGCCCATGCGCTCTAGGCCAAGGTCGAGGTTGGCAGCAGCACCTCCCCCCACACCCAGTCGGATGTGGTTCTGCATCCCGTAAGACGAACCCGGTAGTAGAAATGTCCGATAGGGATCGGCGAGCAAGCGTTTGGCGAACACGTCGCCATCAATCCCATCGAGCCGTGCCAAACCAATTAATCCGGCCTGAGGTTTGACCCAATCGAGGTTGGGCTGATCGGCAACAAACCTATCCAGGCGTTCCAGCGTTTTCATCCCAGCTGCCCGTGCAGTTTTCAAAGCCTGATTATATCGGTCAGACCTCAAGGCGATTTCGGCGATGACTTCGCCAAGAATATTCATAATTTCGCTCGAGTTTTCCCGCAGAATAATAGCGTCCCAAATGAGATCTGAATCACGGCATATCATCCAGCCGGTGCGTAGCCCCTGGAGCCCCAGTGCCTTGGAAACGCTGCCCGTCGTGATACCCCTTGGATACAAACCAGCAATCGAAGGGGCACGGGACCCGTCCCACTCCAATCCCGCGTAAACCTCGTCAACAACCAGCCATGCGCCTACGCGATCTGCGATTTGGACAAGCCTTTCCAGCTCTGCTTGTGTCATCAACTGCCCGGTGGGGTTATTGGGGTTGGTCATAAAGATGAGCCGCGTGCGCGCTGTTACTGCGGCCTCAACTTTGTCGAGCGGCAATACCCAACCAGCCCTCTCTTCGCGGTCGACAACTTTTAGCGTCGCGCCAACTGCCTCTGCCAATACGCCCGCTTGTGGCCAGCCCGGGCGTTCCGTTACGACTTCGTCGCCCGGTTGGACCAATTGCATGAATGCAAGATAATTGGCTTCCGCGGCGCCGGCGGTGATCAGAACGTCGTCTGGCTTGCAAACATCAGACAAGCCAGCGCGGTCCAAAACATGCCGTCGTAAAGCAGGCAGACCCCGAAAGCTCTTTTGGTTCCAATCCAACGGCAGCGCTGGATCCAGCGCATCCATGAACTCACCCAAACGCGGCGACTCGGACAAGGAAAACCCAACGAAAGCTTCTGGATCCGCTTCCGTGGTATCCAGTAGGTATTGAAAAAGTGTGTGTATCTTGACTTTCATGCTCTACTCAAAGTCTTTGTAGTCAATCAGGGAGAGAGTCTGTGCAAGCAGAGGGATTTGTCAAAGGGCGACCGATTGACCTTGTGGTTTTGGACTACGGGCTGTTCAAGGTCCATTCCACTGGCCGCATCATAGGTATCTGCGGGTTTCTGATCCGAACAGATTTGGGAGAAGCAATACTCATCGACACTGGATTTCCTGAAAAATACGCCATTGATACCGACGCCGCGGTCAAAGAAGATCGATTGTTCGAGTTTGGCGAGGTTCTGAAGTGCGAACCAGATAATCTGCCACGCGCACAGCTGGCAAAACTCGGGCTTATTCCGTCAGACATTACATTACAGATTTGTACGCACTCCCATATCGACCATATCGGTGCATTGGGCGACTTTCCAAACAGTCCCATTCTCATCTCCTCTGCCGAGCGAGCCTTACCTCGCCCCTTGTATTGGGGCGATATGCGGCCGATGGAATGGCCCGAGCAGGATTACCTGGTTATTGATGACGACGTAGAGATTGGGCCAGGTATCTTCGTTTTGATGGCACCCGGTCATGCGCCTGGCCAGATCGCGGTAATGGTCGATCTTCCGTCGGGGGCGATTTTATTGACTAGTGATGCGATTTCCCGACCAGCAGAAATCGACGAGAAGTTTGCCGGGTCTTGGGACGAAGATGCAGCAATTGCCAGCGCAGACAGGTTGATGCGTCTGGCATCCGAGCGAGATGCCTTTGTAATCTATGGGCATTGTCCAAAGCAGTGGGCTGTTCTGAAGAAAGCACCAGAAGTCTACAGCTGATCCCACCCCTTGGACCATTTTTCCGGAAAGTGATGTCGCACCAAAGAATTATCTGACGTCGCGCCCTTGGTTCAGAATAATCACATTCCCACTGGAAACATCCCCTGCCGGTGAAATGAGAAAACCAACCCAAGAGGCGATTTGCTCAGGTAGCATCGCATGACCATGTGGCATGGCACTAACGGCTTTCTTCAAGACTTCCTCGGTCAAGACATTGAACAACGGTGTCTCAGTCATGGCAGGTGCCAGAGAATTTACACAGATTTTATCCTTTGCGTATCGACGGGCGAGGTCTTTTGTTAGAGTATCCATCGCAGCCTTTGACGCACGGTAGTGCGGAGGGTCAAAAACATCGAAATTGTAAGCTCCGTTCGATGAGATATTGACAATCTTTTTGCTTCCTTCGCGTTCCAACATCAATTGGACCGCCTGCTGGCAGCAATAGAAAGCAGAATTAAAATTGATTGCCATCTGCTTTTCGAGTTCCTCGGGCGGAATGTGCGGGAAGTCGGACATGAAGCAGGTGCCTGCATTGTTTACCAAAGCATCCAGACCGCCATGCGTTGTCTTAATGCCATCAAACGCCTGAGCGATAGCCGAATGATCAGTTAAGTCAACGCAGATTGGCGTGAAATTCGAACCTAATTCTGTCGCCAGTTCACCTAAACCCTCCTCATTGAGGTCCAGTCCAACAACGTGGAAACCGACTGCCGGCAATTGGCGGCAGATGGCTTGCCCCATCCCTCCCGCGGCGCCGGTCACAACAGCTGTTTTCATAGTAACTCCTCTGACCTCGGCCTCGTATGAGGCACAATAGAGTATAGTATGAACCTGGCATCCCTTTTACATGAAATTGGCACGGTTCAATTGGGCTTGAAATCACCGCTCGTCCGCTTTGGGCTCAGTTTGGTCATTCGCAGCTGTCTGCTAGGTAACTGCTCTGCGAAAATTTCCAACATTGGACTTTCGAAAATCGCTGATGCAGCGTGGCCTTTTAGGCGCGTCAAAGGCTGCGCGGCATTGCATCGGGTTTCCCGTTTGCAGCCTCTCAACGAGGCGGAATTGGCGCGAACTTAAGTCTGAGCACTTGGACCGTAGTGCCACAAACGCGAAAATTCATTGCTTAAGCGGACGGCGACCTCCGTGGCGGCTACTCCAAACCAAAATTTTGGCTGCGTTGCTCTAACGCGATACGAAAGTTCAAGTTCCAACTAGGGACTAAGAACAAACCTGACGGCGCTACATTTGCTGCATTCTTTCGCCGGTGTGCGTGGTTACGACCGTGTTATCGATCCGCCGTTGGCGCGTTGTCGGGTACTTGGCGACCTTAATCCAGCGCAGGACATTGCGTCGGTAAGACGGGGGCAATCGCTCCCATTTGTCCAGGTTCAATACAACGGATAAATCGTCTGGGACGATAAGAGCATCGACATCGTCAAAAGTTCCAAAGCCCTGAAGCTTTACCGGCTTGTATGGAAGCCTCTCCGGCGGGGTGCACTATGCCTTCTTGCCCAAGGCGCTCCGCCCTGTCCTTGTAGCTTTTGGACCAAGCTTGTTGTTTTCGCGGGCCGATAAGTTGCGCCGTCCAGTCTTCTTCGATTGGAAATCGTCTTCCATCAATCCAACCATACGCAATCAGCGCATCCAACACTTCATCCCGACTGACATATCTACGCAGATGTGCAGCCTTCCACGTGATCAGTCGGACGCTCTCAGGTTGGGTAAAGTGCTTGTTCAGCCAGTCCCAAAGTTGATCTCTGGATGTGACCTCACTCTCAGTCATACGCTGCCGTGGAGTTCATGCTCGTGTCATCCGTTGCAAAAAAGCTTCAGCCGTCTTGACATGCTTGTTTTTGACTTCTGACGACATGCGCCCAGCCGTACGGCACATCATCGCCCATCGGGGATTTCCTGCAAGTCTATCGGTGTGTTTCAGGATAAAGCGCCAATAAAGTCCGTCCCAAATTTCGGCCCAAGGCCCTTTGCCCCAATGGCTCATTTTGCGAACATAGTTTGAGCTGGAAAAGTACGGTTTGGTGGTGATCAACCCTCCATCGGCATGCTGGCTCATCGCGTAGGCATTAGGAACCATAACCCAATCATAGCTGTCGACGAACATTTCCATGAACCAGCGATAGACATGGTCCGGATCAATCTCGCACAGAAACATAAATCCGCCCAGTACCATGAGGCGTTCAATGTGGTGGCAATACCCAGTTTTGAGCACCCTTTTGATCGTGTCATCCAGCGGATCAATACCAGTGGTTCCGTTGTAGAAAGAGCGGGGCATGGCGCGGTGATGGCCCCAGTGATTTGTCGTGCGCATCGGCACACCTAGGCCATCATAAGTCGCGCGCATGAACTCGCGCCAGCCACTGAGTTGGCGGATGAAACCTTCTACAGAATTCAGGGGAATGCCCTTGCGATCCGCATGCTCCAGGGCAGCGTCCAAAACTTGTTTCGGCGTCAACAATCCAATGTTCAAAGCAGGCGTGAGAATGGCATGCCATAGCCAGTTTTCTCCCTCAACAATGGCATCTTCATAGTCGCCAAAACGTTCGAACCGCCGTTCCAGAAACTGCGTCAACCAGACGGACGCAGCGTTGTGTGATGTCGGATAATACAACGTATCTAGGCTGCCTAATGCATCTGGAAAGTCAGCAACAACGCTCGCTTTTGCGGCTTCATCAACTGCGTCATGGGAAGGCCAGTCGATCCAAGGCAGGCTGCCCAACAGCGCCTTGGGCACTTTTTTGCGATTTTCCTCGTCAAAACTCCATCGTCCCCCGGTCGGTTGACCGCTGTCCATCAAAACGTTCAAGCGTCGGCGTTGGCTTTTGTAGAACTCAGCCATGAGCCAACGTTTTCGACCGAGAGACCAATCCAGATTGTCGGCCCGCGTATTCAGAAAGCCAGGCGATGGCTTGATGGCGAGCGTGATGCCGGTATTGCTAGCCGCCGCCCGCAAACGTCTTTCCGCAATGAAGTCTACTGGATCAGCTATGATCATTTGGCTGACACCGCGATCACGTAGGTTTTGAAAAAGTCGCAGGCACGCGCCCGACTGCCGCTCAAAGGGCCAGATCGCGGCATCAATGCCCTTAGCGACCAAGCCATCGCGATAGCGCGCCATAGAGGCGCGGTGCAGCCAAAGCTTTTGTTTATGCATCGTGGCTGGGTAATGCGCATCGCCAAAGAACAGCGGGTCTTCGAAAAGCACAACAGTGTCTGGCCCGGCGGACAGACCCGGGTGTTGGGCAAACAACTGGTTGGGGAGTAGAAGGACTGCAGAGGACACGAGCTATTCTCTTTGTTGGGTGGCTAGGTTCAATTGGCCTAAGAGCGACGGGATCTTCTTTCGAAGGCTGAAGAATCCGGCCCTTGCATGAGGCCATGTCATAGCGTCGTACGGCAGCATTATCCTATTCAATGATAGGCCTGCGTCTCTCAATAAAGGCTCTGCACGATCCAGCCATGACCGAGTGGGGCCGACAGGCACATAGGCTGTTGCAATGGTCGTGACGCCGGCATTCCGTGCTGCCTCGATCAACGGACCACACCAATCCTCAGCTGATTTCGCGTGTTTTCCATGGGGTTCCAGGGCGCTGTTCATCGCGCCCTTGGCAAAATCCTTTGCGGCGTCCCCCATCGGGTTTGGAGACCGACCATGCGTCGCCAAAAGTCCAATCGCGGCAGCAGGCGATGTCCGCACTAAGCAGTCACTTGACAGATCATCCTCTGTCAACAGCAACAGATAAGGGCTGTCTGCGGGAATGAGCGGGATAGAAAGTGGAATGAGCGGGTGATCTACCGGCTCGGTCAACGGTTCTGCAAATTTGGCGAGGCCTTTTGGTTGAAACCGTCCTTGCGTGTATTTGGCAATATTATCGGGTCGCGCGAGGTAGGTTTTGCCTTTCGTGTGCAATCCGCCGACCCACCGCCAGCTCAGCGTGTTTGACGCGGGATCGCCATCCAGCAAATGCCGCAAAAAGAAGTCCGCGCCAAGATGCCAGGGTATGTGGAGCGTAAAAATCCAAATTGATGCAAACCACATGCGCGCATGGTTGTGGAGGTAACCGGTCGTCACCAGTTCCCGCGCCCAATGATCGAAACAGTCGATGCCGGTATTGCCGTTCACTGCATCGTTGAAACGGATCTCTAAGCCCTGATCGAATTTTAGTCGCTCTAAAGCGCTCAACAGATCCCGTTGATAATGTGCCCAGACGCTGGGCCTCTGTTCCAGCCAGCCCTTGAAGTAAGTGCGCCAGAACACTTCTTGAACGAACTTCTCCGCCGCGTCGGGATTATGTGACGCTAGTACAGTTGCCAGTACCTCTTGTTCCGTTATCAAACGGTGGCGCACCCAAGGTGACAAACCCGATACATTGCTGCGTTGATCGGTCCCAAAATCGTAGTTCCGCTTACCGGCGTAATGCCGACCGGCGCGTCCTACGAACTGCTTCAGCCTTTTAAGGCCATTGGTTCGTGTGGGCTTGAAACTGATCGTCTCTTTCGCTTCCCCAAGTTCTGGAAAAATCTCGGTCATGCGGCCGACCTGCATTTTTTCGAGCAGTAATTCACTTCATCCCAAACTTTTTCCCATTTCTTGCGCCAAGTGAAAGGGCGCTGACAGACCGGGCAGATTTCCGCCCCGAACAGCGTCTGTCGTCGCGCAAACGCCCGAAGTTGGGTGAATGGGCCCAAAAAACAGCGCATCCCG
>NZ_JBXWOP010000023.1:0-67487 GCF_059610965.1 Ruegeria sp. CDSB136 | reverse complement strand
AAAACCCGCGCCCCCCGTGATCAGAATCTTCATTAAGCTATCCACCATGTCTACAGATGGCGCGTCACTAGTTCATTCAGGCGAATTTCGCAATGTAGCCCGGATGTGCCGGGTGCAACCGGCCTGAAAATTCAACGTCTCAGGCGTTGTCCTGGAGCCGGCAGGTGCCGGCATTTATTGGGGCAGGTGAGCCCAAATACTAGCTACACGGCCAGTGCATTTAGGTTTCAACCGCCTCGCATGACCGGAGCACGTCCGCCACAAAAAGTTCGACTGCCTGTCTGTGCAGGCTGGAAGATCGCGTTGCGAGGTAGAATGTCGAGGTCCAGTGCAGTCTTTCAGGCGCAAGTTCTCTCAGACGGCCGTTTTGCCCAAGGCCTTCCACAAAGTGAACAGGCAGCGGCCCCAGAAAATGGCCGGTTTCAATCAATGTCGCCATCGCCTCCATATTCGCCACGACCGCTTTGGATTCCTGGGATTGCAGTTCTGGCGATACCAGCATTCCGTAGGACCGCTGGCAAATCTGATGTTGCGAGATGACGTCGAAATCGATTTTGTTGTCGGGCAGACCGAACAACGGATGGTCGCGTCCGCAGTAGAGCCGATGTTCTTCCTGACACAGTTCATTATAGGTCAGTTCGGCAACCTGATTGCGAAAGGGCGCAATTGCCACATGCAGTTCCCCGGTCAGCAACCGTTGCGTCAATTCTGTTGGTGAGGCAACGACGACTTCCAGCTGCACCTCGTTTGGCCGATCCAGAAATCGCTTGAGGGCTTCTGCCAGGTTCAGCTCGGCCAACGAGTTGACAGCGTCCACGACGCCGATCCTCAAATCGCCGGCTATCGTGTTTCGAAGCCCCAGCAGTTCGGCATCAAAATCACGCGCGCTCCGCAATATGTCTTTGGCCTTTTTGTAAGCAATCTCGCCGCGTTCCGTCAGCCAGAAACCGCCGCGCCCCCGTTCGCAGACCCGGTAACCAAGCGCAGCTTCGAGGTCGCGGATTCGGATGCTGATGGCTGATTGGGTGATACCCAGCGCATATTGCGCATCGGTGAATCCACCGCAATCGACCACGGCAACAAAAGTCTCCAGAAGTGTATTTCTCAGCAGTTTCAACGATCAGCCCTCACTGAGGTCATTACATGAAGAATCCTTATGTCAACATTTACAATATGATATTTTTTAATGAAAGGAACCGTGATGTGATCTCCCTCAGAAGCAACTGACTAAGCGAAACGGGAGGATATTCGCGTGGCTTTTACTCTGAGTACCCTAAGAACAACTGCGACCGCCGCGCTGCTCGTGCTGGCGCCCATTGGTGTGCTGGCGGAAGACTGGAAATTCGCCATCGAGGAAATTCCGGGCTCGATCATGGATGCCTATGCGCAGGAGTTCAAATCCCGCATCGAAACCGCGACGAATGGTGACGTGACCGTCTATCCTATGGGCGCGCTGGGCACGCCGACCGAAACAGTCGAGCAGGCCGCCGATGGCATCATCCAATTCACCAATGTCTCGATCGGCAACCTGGGCACTGTTGTGCCGGAAAGCCAGGTGTTCCTGCTGCCCTACCTGCTGCCGTCCGACCCGGCTGCAATCTCGAACATCCTGAGCAGCTCGGAAACCATATACGGCCCGATGAATGATGATTTCCGCCAGCGCGGTCTGGAAGTTCTGACGATGTATTCCGAAGGCCCGCAGGTCTGGACCACCAACCGCGAGATCCGCACACCTGAAGACTTCGACAACTTCAAGATGCGCGTGATGGTGTCGCCGATCCTTCTGGAAACCTACAAGAACATGGGTGCAAGCCCGACGCCGCTGCCGTTTGGTGAAGTGTTCGGGGCGCTGCAACTGGGTGCTGTTGATGGTCAGGTCAACCCGATCCCGACCATCGAAGAGATGAAGTTCTATGAAGTCACCAGCCACCTGATCTGGGCCGGTGAGCAGGAGCTCGTCACCACCGTCGTGGCCGGTTCGGACTGGTTTGAAACCCTCAGTCCGGACCGCCAGCAACTGGTGCGGGACACCATGGCGGACATGACCGGTTTCATCGACGGTGTCGTTGCTGACTTTAACCAGCAGCGCCTGGACATCATCAAGGAAGCCAAGCCCGACATCGGTCTGATTGTTCTGACCGAAGAAGAGCGTGACGTGTTCCGTGCACGCAGCACCGACACTTCGGCGGCCTATGTCGATACCGTCGGTTCCCGCGGTCAGGAGTTGCTTGACGCACTGCAGGCGGAGCTTGCGGGTAACTGACCTCCCCACCACTCACACAAAACTTCCTCACGCGCCCCGCGCGTGAGGGCACTCAAAGGGAGGACATCATGCAAAGCGGCACTGCCACTCCCTTCGGCTTTCTGGGAAAGATCGACACCGTCATCGGACGGGTCGAAGTCTGCATCCTGGGCTGGGGGATCATCCTGATGGCCGTGAACACAATTGCCAATGTTTTTGGTCGCTATGTGTTCAACCAGTCCATCTATTTCTCTGAAGAACTGAACGAGTTCCTGATCGTCATCGTCACCTTCATGGGACTGGGTTATGCCACCCGCAAGGGTATCCACATCCGCATGTCGGCGATCTATGACGCTCTGCCGATCAAACTGCGCAAGGCTTTGATGGTGGTGATTGCCGCCACCACCGCAGCCGTCATGGCGGTTTTGGCCTGGTACGCGCTTGAATATGTTCAGAAAGTCGCCTCGCGCGGGCGGATAACCCCGGCGCTGCAGCTGCCGCTGTACCTGACTTACGTCTGGGTGGTGATCGGACTTGCGCTGGCCTCGTTCCAATACCTGTTGACCGCGATCCGCAACCTGAATTTCGCCGAGGAAGAGGTCTACGTCTCGTACCTCGAGATCGACAGCTACGAAGATCCCGAGACTGCGGCGGCCATCAAGAAATTCGAAGATTCCAAGGAGGCAGGCAAATGACCGAGTTGATGCTGGTCGTCATGATCGTCCTGCTGCTGGCAGGCTTCCCGATGAAAATGCCGCTGATCTCGGCGGCGGTGCTGGGGTTCCTTGTCTACTTCCCGGACATGAACATGCAGATCCTGATCCAACAGATGATCGGGGGTGTGAAACCGGCTGCGCTGATAGCGGTGCCGATGTTCATTCTGGCCGCTGACATCATCACACGTGGTCACTCTGCCAACCGGCTGATCGACCTTGTCATGAGCTTCATGGGCCATATCAAGGGCGGATTGGCGATCTCCGTCACCTCGGCCTGCGCACTGTTCGGCGCGGTTTGCGGCTCGACCCAGGCGACCGTGGTGGCCATCGGCGGCGCGATGCGCCCCCGGATGCTGAAATCGGGCTACCGCGACAGTTTCTCGATCGGTCTGATCGTGAACGCCGCCGACCTTGCCTATCTGATCCCGCCGTCGATCGGCATGATCATCTATGGCGTCGTGTCAGGCACTTCGATCTCGCAACTGTTCATCGCGGGTATCCTGCCGGGGCTGCTGATCGTGGCGCTGTTCTCGGCCTATTGCATGGTCTACGCCTATCGTCGTGACATCCCCGTGCTGCCGCGCGAGGGCTGGGCGCAGCGTTTTACCGCCCTGCGCAAAGCGCTATGGCCGATGGGTTTCCCAGCGATCATCGTGGGCGGTATTTATGGCGGTGTCTTCTCTCCGACCGAGGCGGCGGCGATCTGTGTGCTCTATGCGGTCGTGCTGGAGGTTGTGATCTTCCGCTCGATCAAGGTGGGTGATCTGTTCGATATTGCGTTGTCCACCGGTGCCATCACTTCGGTCGTTTTCATCCTGATTGCGGCAGGCGCGGCATTTAGTTGGACGCTGAGTTTTGCCCAGGTGCCACAGACAATCATCGCCGCACTGGGTCTGGAAAGCGCCAGCCCGCTGATGGTGTTGCTGGCAATCAACGTGGCCTTCTTCGTCGGCTGCATGTTCGTGGACTCGATCGTAGTGATCCTGATTCTGGTTCCGATATTTGCGCCGATGATCAAATCCAGCGGCCTCGACCCGGTATTGGTCGGTGTTCTGATCACGCTTCAGGTTGCCATCGGCGCGGCCACGCCACCCTTCGGCTGCAACCTGTTCACTGCCATCGCGGTCTTCCGCCGCCCCTTTGTCGAGGTGGTACGCGGAGTACCCCCGTTCCTGATCATCCTTTTGATCGTGGCGGGCTTGCTGATAACCTTCCCTCAAATCGCCCTGTTCCTGCCGGAACTGGCCTATCGCTAAACCATAAGAAACGGAGAAAATCATGTCGGGACATGGTTATGAAGCTGGTCGCCTGAATCTGCCTTTTGTCGGCATCTCGACCTTTGGCAAGAAACCTTATGTCGAGAACTGGGACGAGATTGACGCGGATGTGGCGATCCTTGGCGCGCCATTCGATTTCGGCTGTCAGTTCCGCTCGGGCGCACGGTTCGGGCCACGCTCGGTGCGCGAGGCATCGACCCTGTTCAGCTTTGGTCACGCGGGAGCTTATGATCACGAGGATGACGCCACCTATCTGGGCAGCGACGTTCGCATCGTCGATCTGGGGGACGCCGACATCATCCACACCAAGACCGAGGAGAGCCACGCCAACATCGAATACGGCGTCAGGAAAATCCTCGATGCCGGCGCGATCCCTGTCACCATCGGCGGCGACCATTCGGTCAATATTCCCTGCATCAATGCATATAAGGACGACTGCGCCAAAAACGGACCGATCCACGTGATCCAGATCGATGCGCATCTGGATTTCGTCGACGAACGGCACGGTGTCACCGTTGGCCATGGCAACCCGATGCGCCGCGCCATCGAAAAGGACTATGTCTCGGGCATGACCCAACTGGGCATCCGTAACGTGTCCTCGACCGCGAAAGAAGGTTATGACGATGCGCGGGCGCGCGGATCGGACATCCTGTCGGTGCGGCAGGTTCGCAAGCTGGGCGTCGAAGGCGTTCTGGATCGCATCCCGGAAGGCAGCCGGTACTATGTCACGATCGATATCGACGCTTTCTGCCCGTCGATTGCGCCGGGTACAGGAACACCCAGCCATGGCGGGTTTCAGTATTATGACGTGCTGGAAATCCTGCAGGGCCTCAGCAAACGCGGCGACGTGGTCGGCATCGATCTGGTCGAGGTCGCGCCTGCTTATGACCCCTCGGAAAGCACACAAATCCTGGCGGCCCAATTGTTGCTGAACTTCATCGGATTCATTTTCCACAACAGGAAATAGGCTCCCTCCCATGGCGTTCTCCGATGCCGTGACACGCCGGCGCGCTGACAACAAACGTCGCGTGCCGGTTTGGACCGTTCCCATAATGCATTGACGGTTGCGAGGCTTGAACCAGGGCCCCTTTGCATCCTTGGACGATCGGTTCGGGAAGTGGCGCGATTCTCAAGATGTGCGACCCCAAAGGGTGTGCAGTGTTTGTTCAATGTCCGGAAAAGCTATGACCTGACTTACGAAACGTTTCGTTCATCAAGAAACTTCATCGTATTTTCCAGGCCTTGTTGCATGTGGTCTTCAAGGTGATCCAGCATGTCATCAAAGCTGTCCCCGTTGGCTAGCTGAATATACTTGTCGTGGGACTCATGGAGCGGGCCGCCACGCCCATGCGCCTTTTGATGCATGGCAAAGTAGAACTGCAGGTTGGGTTTCAGACGTTCCCAGCTTTGCAACAGCAGGGTATGCCCCGACAGCTCGTAGCACCAAGAATGAAGATGCATTTCGGCCATGATCGCGCCGTATGGATCATTGTTCGAGATGCAATCGCATAGCTTGTTGTTTCGCATCTGCAGGTCGGCGAGGCTGATCAGATCGCGCTTGTCCCAGCAGAACTGGAAGGCCATCTTCTCGAGCCCGGTGCGAAACGAATAGATTTCATCCAGATCAACCGGATCCAATGTACGCAGGAACGTTCCGCGGAAAGGCAGATAGACCAGAAGCCCGATCTCGCTCAATTGGACCATGGCCTCGCGAAGCGTTGCGCGGCTTACGTCCAATTGGGCGGCAACTTGTGTTTCAAGCAGCTTTGCGCCCGGATCCAGATTGCCGGTCAGGATCAGTTTCTGGAGACGCTCCAATGTTCTGTCTTTCAGCGTGTCGCCGGATTTCTCTGGTGAGGATGCTTGCCGTGTCATTTCGATCCCGTTGGTGGAACACCCGATGGGTGGAAGGCGAGATTACTTCTTTAAGCCAGGATAGCCAGAAAAATGACCGAAGCTGAACTTTCTATTCCGGTTCGATGGCTGGCTGCGGTGTTTGGAAACTTGAGTTAGTTCAAATATGCATAATTGTCGACAATAACACAAATTGTCGACAATATGAAAATCCTGCTGTAGTGTCGTGCCGGGTGGGGATTCGAAAAGCGCGAAACCTGGCTGCGATTGCCCACCCCATCGGCAAGAACAGTTCATCCGGTCCGGAACCGGGATGACGCAACAGGTGAAAAGGGAGAAATTCATGTTGTCGACCGGCGTTCTCAAACGGAAAATGAACTCGGGGCTCGCGGTGATTGGCGCCGCCGCGCTGCTGTCGGGCGCTCCCGCAAAAGCCGAAGAGTTCCTGACCATCGGCACGGGCGGTGTTACCGGCATCTATTACGCCGTTGGCGGCGGTATCTGCCGGCTGGTCAATCAGGGACGGAAAGAGCACGGCATTCGCTGCTCGGTCGAGAGCACCGGCGGTTCGGTCTACAATCTGCGCACGATGCGTGAAGGTGAACTGGAGATGGGCATTGTGCAATCGGACTGGCAGTTCCACGCCCTGAACGGAACCAGCTTATTCGAAGAAGATGGTCCGGATTCTGAGCTTCGCAGCCTGTTTTCTCTGCATCCGGATACGGTCATCATCGCCGCGCGCAAGGATACGGGGATCGAGTCGCTGGACGATCTTGGCGGTCGGACCATCAACCTGGGCAATCCCGGCTCTGGTACGCGAGGGACGGCAGAGGTTCTGGTAGACGCGTTGGGTTGGGACATGGATCACTTCGGGCTGGTGACCGAATTGAAGTCCGCAGAACAATCCGCAGCGGTGTGCGACAATACAATCGAGGCGTTTCTGATGGTCGCTGGGAACCCGGTAGCCAACGTTCTGGAAGCTGCCACAACCTGCGACATCAATATCATTCCGGTTGAAGGCGATGCCGTGCAGGCTCTGGTCGAGAGCAAACCCTATTACGGTAACGTCACCATTCCGGGTGGTCTGTACCGCGGCGTAGATGGAGACGTTCCGTCCTTCGGTCTTCCGTCCACCTTCGTGACATCCTCGGACGTGCCGGAAGAAACCGTCTACGTGATGGTCAAGGCGGTCTTTGACAACTTTGATGCCTTCAAGTCGTTTCACCCGGCCTTTGCCAACCTCAAGAAAGAGGAGATGGTCGTAAACGGACTGTCCGCACCGATGCACCCCGGTGCAGAGCGCTATTTCCGCGAAGTCGGGTTGTTAAACTAACCACCTTTACCGGGGCGGCGGCCATCGCCGCCTCCGCACCTCTTAAACCCAGCGTCCAGCTACGAGCGAAATTATGAGCGAGCAATCCCTGAGCCATTCCACCCATGACGCGCAGGAAGATCTGCGCAATCGTGACATCAAGATCTTTCTCAACGGCAGGATCGTACCGCGCAGCGAAGCCATGGTTTCCGTCTACGATTCCGGCTTCATGCTGGGTGATGGAATGTGGGAGGGGCTGCGGCTTTATGACGGTGTATGGGCGTTTTTTGACGAACACATGGATCGGTTTTTTAACAGCTGCAAGGCCGTCTCGATTGATGTTGGCATGACCAAGGCCGAGGTCCTTCAAGCGCTGAACGACACCGCCAAGGCCAACGGTATGAAAACGGACGCGCATTGCCGGTTCATGGTGACTCGGGGGCCAAAGGACAAGCCGTTTCAGCATCCCGGGTTGTCACGGTCCGGGCCAACGGTAGTTGCAATCGTTGAGCACTCGAAGCCGGTGGACAGCCTGATGAGCCAGGGCATCCGGCTGGCCACCGTGCCTCAGGTGCGGGGCCTGCCGATGAGCCAGGACGCTAAATATAACAGCCACTCGAAACTGAACTGCGTCATAGCATGTCTGCAGGCCGAGCAGGCGGGTGCCGACGAAGCCCTGATGCTGGACCCTCATGGCTTTGTGAACACCACGAACGCATGCAACTTTTTCATCGTGCGCCGTGGCGAGGTTTGGACATCCACCGGAGACTACTGCATGAACGGGGTGACGCGCCAAAAGGTCATCGACCTGTGCTATGCTAACGACATCCCTGTGTTCGAAAAGAACTACTCGCTCTACGAAGCCTATGGTGCCGACGAGGCATTCCTGACAGGTACTTTCGGCGCCCAGACACCCGTCGCGTCAATTGACGGGAAAAAGATCGGTGAACATGAAGGTGCCGGTCCAATGACACGTCGCATCCGAGAGCTCTACAAGCAGCTTGTTCAGCGAAATGTCCACCATCAAAGCGGTTGCCCCGACTAAGCAGAGAGCATTGAGCGCGACCTGGCCAAACTGTTGCTTTTTTCGGTCTGCTATGTGCGCACTGCCTTCCAAAATGCGAGATGCTGAGGAAGGGGAACCTGCAAAATCACAGCGGACATTGCCCGCCCACATGGCCGCCAGAGTGAGAGAGGCATGTTCTTCCAACAGCAACTTGGCGTTGTCCGCATCTTTGACCAGAGCGGCGTCGAACATGCCTATGGGATCAGAACCATCAGTCCGGTTATCGTAAGCAACGACGGCTCGTAAACACCTGACTGTTCAAAGTAGGGTAACTAGAGCATCCATTCGACCGGTAGCCACCTTACAACCGCCGTCAAAGCGCGCTGGAAGCTGCTGGTTTCCGGTTCCGTCGTGTGAACGGTGACTGTCCCGTCTTTTTCTTCTTGCAGCCAGATCACCTCACCGTTGTCGGCCAGTTCAACACGGTACGCGAATTCGGGCCTGTTCAGTTGATCGGCAAGCGATGCCGCAATAGCGGGGCTTTCGACTAGCAATCCCATTTCGGTATTGAGACGTGCAGATCTGGGGTCAAGGTTATAGGAACCGATAAACACCCGCTTTCCATCGGACCCAAAGACCTTCGCGTGTAAACCCGATGCTGACCCGGCCAGTATCTCGGGCAGGCTTCGGTCGCGATGTTCCTGCCGTAACGCCCGAAGTTCCAGCAACTCGACACCGCTGTTCAGGAGGCCATCCCTGTATTGCATATAGGCCGCGTGAACCGGCATGACGTCCGTGGCGTCCAGCGAGTTGGTCAGAACGCGGACCTTAACGCCGGACTTCGCCAACCCTTCCAGAATGTCAGCCCCTCTTTCACCGGGAATAAAATACGCCGAAACAAGGTCCAGCGAGGTTTCAGAGCCTTGCGCGAATTCGATCAGCCGTTCCACGATCAGGTCTTCGCCTTTGACTTCGCCAAGGCCTTTTGCCGGGTCGTCAGCAAAAAGGGTGACTTCGCTCCATTCGAACTTCAGATCATGTGCGGCTATTTGGTCGGTCAGCGCATTTTCCTGGATTGCCTTTTGATAGCCCGCGCCAACGGCAGTCTGTCGCGCAGCGTCGGCCGTGGATTGAAGGCTTTGTTCCGCCGGAGGCCCAAGAAAGAGGTCGGCGTCGTAGGATGAACCGCTGTTCCAGTATGAGTCGAAGGATTGCGAAACCTCGTCCACGATCGGACCAATGGCTATCGCGTCCACGTCCAGGTAGTGGGTTCCAGCGCCGTAATCGAAGTATATGTCGCCGACATTGCGGCCCCCGACAATCGTTGCCACACCGTCCACTGTCATTGATTTGTTGTGCATGCGTCGATTCAGGCGGCCGAAGTCAAAAGCATATGACAGGAGTTTGGGGTTTCTCAGCGTGAACGGATTGAAAATACGCACATTTGCGGTCGGTAGGGCATCGAGTTCGGCAAGATAACTGTCCATTCCGGATATGCCGTTATCGTCGACCAGCAATCTGACCCGCACGCCGCGCTCGGCCGCCGACCTAAGCTCATCCAGCAGCATCAGGCCCGTGACGTCATCTTGCCAGATGTAGTACTGAGCATCGATTGAGGAAACCGCCTCTCTCGCGAGGATGGCCCGGGCCGCGAAAGCCACGCGCCCATTGCCCAAAGGCCGAATTCCGTCCCGCCCGGGATTCCGTTCGAGAGCGTTTTTGATCGTCTCCCCCAAGGGTCCGGTCCAGTCCGCATCTTGCTTCAGCGTTCGCTCAGAGAAGTTCTCTTCAGGAAGCGGAAACGCCAGTCTTAACCCGACTACGGCGATTGCGATCACCGCCACTGCAATCAAACAAATCCTGATCAGCCGCATTCAGGGTCCCTTGTTGTGTGCGCCGGATTGGCCTTGTTGCCAAGATTGACCCATTGGAACTCGGATTTTCAAGAGAATAGATCGAAGCAAGTGGTTTAGCGACATGCTGTGACAGCCTTTGGGCGGAAGCAGACCATCGCGCGGAGTTCCGGACTCTGAGGAAGGGTACGGATCTCTGTCTGCTGATCTAAGAAGTGAGGATCAGCGCATCGAAGGAACAGGATCATTCACTCGTATTACGGCGCGGGTCGCACTTGAGGCTTTGCAGGGCGAACGGACGATCACCGGCGGGCATTGCGCCTCATGAAACAGGTTTTTAACGCGGCCAATGCCGAATCCATTTCTTCCTCGGAATACCCGCAAAAGCCAAGGATCAGGCCATTGTGGGCCGAACCTTTGACTGAGAACCGTGATAGCGGCTGCGCTGTGACGCCCATCTCTGATGCGCGCATGGAAATTTCGGTATCTTCGAAGCCATCGTTGAGGTGCAACACGACCTGCATACCCGCCTGGTGGTTGATGAAGTGCCCATAATCCGAGAAATCGTACCTGAGCCGTTCCAGAAGATATTTCCGCCGGTCATCGTATATCCGACGCACCCGGCGCAAGTGTCGGTAAAATTCCCCTGACTTCATGAACTCGGCCAGCGCCTGTTGGGGCATATAGCTTGCTTTCAGCCCGAAGCGCCTCAACGTTGTTCGGAAACGGTCAATCAGGACTTCGGGGACGATGACATATCCCAACCGCAATGAATTAGAGAATACCTTGGAGAAACTGCCGACATAGATTGCTCGGTTCAGACTATCAAATCCCGCCATGGCAGGGATCGGACGGCCCGCATACCGGAATTCACTGTCGTAGTCGTCTTCGAGAACCCACGCGTCATTTCTTTGCGCCCATGCCAGGAAATCCAGCCGACGGCTTGGCGACATGGCCCCACCAAGCGGGTATTGATGAGACGGCGTCAACACGGCAAGCTTTGGCAGGGTGCCCTGTTCGGGCAAACGGGCACCACTTTCATCCACATCCAGATAGGTTGGCGCAAGCCCCTGGGCGTCGGCAAGCTGGCGAACGGGCAGATAGCCCGGGTTTTCCAGGCCGACGATCTCGCCTTTGCCAACAAGACTGCGCAAACAAATCTCGATTGCATCGATTGAGCCGGCGGTCACGATGATCTGATGCGGCGAGGCATCGATCCCACGCCACTCTGATACATGTGCGGCGATGGCTTCGCGCAGATCGCTATTTCCAAAACCGGAACTCCCGACCAGCATGGCCTCGGGTTTTGTTCGGCAGACGCGGGCAACCGCCTTGGCCCACTGCCGGTGCGGGAACAATCGCATGTCCGGATAGCTGGCCTCGAAAGGGATCGGAGTTTTGATTGTTTATCGGCGGATCGGGTCCCTGTGCGGCTTACCTGTTTCGTCAACTCAACTTCACCCAAGGCACAAATAGTGTAGCCCGACCCTTGCAGGCTGTTCAGATAGCCTTCGGCAACCAGTTGTTCATAGGCTGTCACGATGGTCGAACGCGACACCCCAAGTTCAGTGGCAAACACGCGGGTTGGCGGTAGTTTCGAACCCTCGGCCAGATCGCCGGAAATGGCGCGGTCCCGGATAGCGGCACAGATTTGTTCGAAGACCGGTGTTTTCGCGGACCGGTCGATGGAAAAGGCAAGCCAGGGTGTTTGCTTCATATTGGTATGCTCATTTTTGTCGATTTTGGACATTAATGAACGTCCAAAATCATGACAATCCATTCCCGACCAAAAGCACCTTGAGGACGCCGCCATGACAGTGCGTAGAAATGAACACGGCCAGCTGATCGGCATGGCCTTGCCCAACTGGGCAGGTGCCCAGCACCCCGGACACAAGGGAATGGCCGGGCGCTATGCGCGCTTGATCTCTCTGGATCCGTTGACGCACACAAAAGAACTGTTCGAGGCGTTCAGCCGGGATCGTTCAGGAAAAATCTGGACCTACAACTTCATTGGGCCGTTCAACACCGCCTCGAGTCTCAGGGCTTGGACTGAAGGCGCCGGCGGCGTTGACGCGCAACCCTATTTTGCTGTGGTCGATCAGGAAACCGGCAAGGCGTCGGGGATTGCCAGCATTATGCGCATCCAGCCCGAACATGGCGTGATCGAGATCGGCGGCATCACTTTCGCACCCGGCTTGCAACGCACACGGGTTGCGACCGAGGCGATATACCTGATGATGCGCCGCGCCATGACCGAACTCGGCTATCGCCGCCTGGAATGGAAATGCGACGCTCTGAACGCACCCTCTCGGGCAGCGGCAGAGCGTTTTGGTTTTCGGTTCGAAGGTGTGTTCCAACAGGCAGCCACTTACAAGGGCCGCAACCGTGACACCGCTTGGTATGCGCTTTTGGATCGGGAATGGGAACCCGTCCAGCGTGGTTTCCAGACGTGGCTGGCACCGGAAAACTTCGATGAAGACGGCTGGCAGTACCAGAAGCTCTCGGACCTGATCGCGCTGGAACGCGCCAGTTTCTACAAAACGGAGGACGTCGCATGAACCGACTGACCATGTTCGCCCTGTTTTACACCGCCAGTTTCCTTCAGGCGGGTGCCTATGGCCTCACGTTCATGTTGCCGCGCCTGTTCGAAACCTTTGGGGCCAATGAGAAAGTGGTGGGCATAATGTTGTTCGTTACCACCATCGCCACGCTGATCACTGTCTATTATGCCGGGCATCTGTCAGACAGGTTCGGGCGCCTGCGCACGCTTGGCGTAGCCTGTCTGTCCATCGCGGCCGCGCTGACAGCCTATGGCCTCGCCGAAGGTGTCGGGGCGCTTCTGATCTTTGCCAGCACCGCGATCGGTTTTGGCTGGGGACTTACCTACGCGCTGTCGCCCATCGTTCTTACCCGATTGGTCACGACCGCTGAACGGGTTCGCTATTTTGCGATTCTGTCTGTGGCCTTGATGGCCGGGTTCGGCTTGTCGCCGGTTATGGCGTCGATGATGGAAAAAGCCGGCATGACGGTGAACACCGCGTTCTTTGTCACGGCCGCGCTGTGCGCTTTGGCCGGCGCTATCTTCTTTGCCCTCATCAAGCCTGTTCGCGCGCATTCCGAGGGCTCCGGCCCCGAGCTGCGCTCCTCCCTCTCGCTGGCCGGCGTCGCCGCTATCATGCGCTCGCGTGCGCGACTACCGGTGATCATGGTCTGCCTTGGCGCGTCGGTCTTTGCCGGGATGAACAACTTTCAGACTGTCTTTGCGGATGAGCGTGGACTGGATTACGCCGATTATTTCCTTGTCTACACAGTCACTGTCGTGCTGTTCCGGGTGGTGCTGGCGCGGTTCAAAGGCGGGCGCAATCCCTACATGACGATCGCCACCCTGCAATACGTGATGTTCGGGTCCGTTGTGCTGTTCATCGGGATCGGCGGCAATGTCCCGATGTATCTGGTCGTCGCCTTCCTGTTCGGCATCGGTTACGGAGTAAGCTATCCAATCCTGGCAGCGATGGCAGCCAATGATGCCGACCAGGACCTTTTGCCCCAGACACTTCAGTTTTTTGCTCTTTCCTACTTCATTGGCATCTTCGGCTTCCCGCTGGTGGCGGGATGGATGATCGTCGAATTGGGCAGCTTTGCACTTCTGATCCTGGTGGCCGCCCTGGCCGGGATCGAGGCAACCATGGCGGCATTACGCGGCGCGCAGCAACGCAGGGCTGTTCCGGTCAGCACATGACCCGGATTGCCGAGAACCTTGCGGCGGTGCAAGCCCGGATCACCCGCGCTTGTATCGCCTGCAACCGAAACTCGGCGGAGGTGACGCTGCTGCTGGCGACCAAGACGCAACCGACAACACGGATCCTTGAAGCCATGGCGCACGGCTCCTTCCTGACCGGCGAGAACCGCGTGCAGGAACTTGTCGAGAAATCACCGGCTCTGGCCGGGCACAGGATAGAACGGCACCTGATAGGACACCTGCAATCGAACAAGGCGGGCAAGGCATTGGAACATGTCACCTGCGTGCAATCCGTCGACCGGTTGTCGATCGCCGAAAAGCTGAATCGCCTGTGCGAGGTTCGAGAGCGGGAGTTAGATGTTTTCCTGCAATTCAACACATCGGGCGAGGCCAGCAAGTTCGGCATGGATCCAGCCGACGCCATACCATTCGCCCGTGCCGTGGCTGCACTACCCAACCTGCGGGTACGGGGCTTGATGACGGTTGGTTTGCTGGCCCCGCACCCGGTTCTGTCCCGCGATAGTCTGCGCGACTTGCGCCTGTTGCGGGACAAGATCACATCCGAAGATATAGACGACGTGGACCTGCGCCACCTGTCGATGGGTATGAGCACGGATCTTGAAATTGCTATTCAGGAAGGATCAACCATGCTTCGCATCGGGACTGACGTTTTCGGAAAACGAAACCTGCCGCCGGGAACCTTTTGGCCCGAAAAAGAATGGGAGTATCTGGCATGATTGCAGTCATCTTCGAGGTTGAAATCGCCGACGGGCGAAAACAGGACTATCTGGACGTTGCCGCAGACCTGAAGCCGCTGCTGGAGCAGGTGGATGGGTTCATATCCGTCGAACGCTTTCAAAGCCTGACCAATCCCGGAAAACTGCTGTCGCTTTCATTCTTTAGGGATGAGAAGGCTGTTGAAGCTTGGCGCAATCTGCCGCGTCACCGGGCCGGACAGGCCATGGGCCGAGACGGAATTTTCGAAGGTTATCGCCTGCGCGTTGCCGGTGTGATCCGGGACTACGGAATGAACGACCGGGAACAGGCCCCGAAGGACAGCCGGGAAACGCACAGTTGAAGGTTGGGTGCCTCGCTGCCGTCGATCCGCATCTGGAATTGCCTGATGACTAAGCAAGGTTCAGATTGCTCACAGCGCGAACAGATGCTTGCCGGAACAGACTTGCCAATGCGGACATTTCACTGTCCGCCCGGGCCATTATGCCAATTGGCCCCGCAGTCAGACTTGTATCGATCGGTAGCGCCTTTAGCCGTCCGCTTTGGATGTCTGCGGCGACCACGCCCGTTGAAATGATCCATACGGCACCGCCGGCAAGCGCAACCTGCCGCCCGAACGCTGCGGAGACGGATTCGATCATTCTTGGAAAACTGCTCAGACCGTTGGCGATCATCATCCGGTCGACCAGCGGTCGGATCGCCGAGTCATCCGGCGGATAGATAACGGGATAGTCTGACAACTCGCTCAGGTTCTGGGCATGGACCAATGGGTGATCGGGCGCACAAACGATTGCGACGCGTTCGATATACATTTGAGTGAACGAGATATCCTTCATCGTCGTTGGTTTTCCCAGCCGACCGATGACAAGCTCCAACTGCCCCGCGTGCAAGCGATCGATCAAATATCCATGGGGGCCGTCCTCGACCCGGGGAATGGTGTCGGGCGAAAGCTGGGAAAAGATCTCGAGCGCATGCGGCAGTAACCGGGCGGCAACGCTGGGCAGGGCGCCAATGGAAATCGAACCGGCATCTCCCTTGCGGATCGCGGCGACGCTGTTCATCGCCATGTCCAAGGCTGTCATTCCACTTGTTGCGTGTCGCAAGAACACGTCCCCGGCCACGGTCAGTGTAATGCCACCCCTGTTGCGCTCCAGAAGGGTGGTGCCGGTGATGTCCTCCAGCTCTTTCAGGGTTTTCGAGATTGCAGGCTGACTGAGATTCAGGTTCTCGGCCGCAAGTTTCATGCTTTGTCGCCGCACGATTTCAACGAAGGCTTCGATGTGCCTGACTTTTAGCCTGCGATCGATCATCACTTTCCATTTTTGGAAACTAAATGGGACATAACGTCATTTTACATAACGGAAACCGTAGTGCAATCTGGTCGAAGTTGGAGGAGGGGACAGATGCGCACACAAGTCGTGGTCATCGGTGGCGGACCGTCAGGCTTGCTTTTGTCGCAGCTTCTGCATGTCCACGGCATAGACAGCATCGTTTTGGAGAGAAAGACCAAGGAATATGTCCTCGGCCGCATCCGCGCAGGAGTATTGGAAAAGGGATTTGTCGGCCTGATGGAAGAGGCCGGTGTCGCCGACCGCCTTCATGCCGAAGGTTTCGAACATGACGGCACGCTGATTGCTTATGATGACGAGTGCTTTCGCGTCGATTTTCGCGAACACACCGACACGCCTGTCGTCATCTATGGCCAGACGGAAGTGACGCGCGATTTATACGCTGCCCGCGAAGCCGCAGGCGGCAGGATTGTTTTCAACGTGGAAGATGTCACGATCCATGATGCCGACACCGACACGCCGTTTGTAACATTCACGGTCGACGGTAAGGAGCAGCGTGTGGATACCGATTTCGTGGCTGGCTGCGACGGGTTCCACGGCGTCAGTCGCCAGACCATTCCTTTGGATGTGCGCCGCGAATACGAAAAAGTCTATCCATTCGGTTGGCTTGGCGTTTTATCTGAGACGCCCCCTGTCCACGAAGAACTGATTTATTCTTCATCGAGCCGTGGTTTTGCGCTGTGCTCCATGCGCAACGAGTCTCTTAGCCGCTATTACATTCAGTGTTCGTTGTCCGACAAACCCGAAGATTGGTCTGACGCGTCTTTCTGGGCCGAGCTCAAGCGTCGTATCCCGCGCGAATTCGCCGATGCTTTGGTGACGGGACCGTCGATCGAGAAATCGATTGCGCCGCTACGCTCGTTCGTGACGGAACCGATGCGCTGGGGGCGGCTGTTTCTTTGTGGCGATGCCGCGCATATCGTGCCGCCGACCGGAGCGAAGGGGCTGAACACCGCGTCTTCGGACGTACACTACTTGTACAACGCCCTCAGGGACTTCTACGAAAACGGCTGCACCCGGGGAATCGACAGTTATTCGCAAAATGCGCTGGCCCGCATCTGGAAAGCTGAACGCTTCAGCTGGTGGTTTTCATCGCTGCTGCACCGGTTTCCGGATCAGTCCGAATTTGACCTTAAGATGCAGCAGGCCGAGATCGACTTTCTGCGGACAAACACGGCGGCCCAAAAGGCGATGGCTGAAAACTACGTCGGTTTGCCATATTGATGGGCATAGCCAAGGAGATAACGATGACGGATCGCTATACCACGGGAATGTCAGTCCGGCGCCGGGTGCTTGGTGATGTGCATGTGGACCGGGCGGAGGCACAGAAATCCGCCTTTGATGCGCCGTTCCAGGAAATGATAACTGAAACGGCGTGGGGCACCCTTTGGGCCAACGATGCGATCACACCGCGCGAACGTTCGATGATCACGCTTGCCCTTTTGGCGGCCACGCGGAACTTCGAGGAGATCCCGATGCATGTGAAGGCGTGCAGAAATACAGGTGCCTCGAGGGAAGACATCATGCAAGCTTTCATGCATGCGGCGGTTTACGCAGGCGTTGCATGCGCGAACCAGGCCGTGAAGCTGGCAAAACAGACATTTGCCGAAATGGAGGGTGAGGTGAAATGACCAGGCCGATGGACCTGTACCAGCGGGACCGCGAATGGCACCCGCCTGCCTTTTCCCCGAATTACAAGACGAGTGTGTCGCGCTCGCCCAGAAATGCCCTGTTGTCGCTGGAACCTTCGCTGAGCGAGGCTACGGGACCGACATTCGGCCATGGTGATCTGGACCCGCTGGATAATGACCTGATCCGAAATCACGCCAAGACAGGCGATCCGATCGGCGAGCGTATCATCCTCCATGGCCGGGTTCTGGACGAAAACGCACGGCCCGTTCCGAATACCCTGGTGGAAATCTGGCAGGCCAATGCAGGGGGCCGGTATCGCCACAAGAAAGACACCTATCTGGCAGCGATTGATCCCAATTTCGGAGGGTGTGGCCGTACGCTGACGGACGAGAATGGCTGTTACACGTTCAGAACGATCAAGCCAGGGGCCTATCCGTGGCGCAACTGGGTCAACAGCTGGCGGCCGGCGCATATTCATGTTTCGGTGTTCGGCCCAGCCTTTGCGCAGCGGCTGATCACACAGCTATATTTCGAAGGCGACCCCCTGATTGCCAAATGTCCGATCGTGAACACGATTCCGGATCAAAACGCGATCGATCAACTTGTCGCCGCGCTGGATCTGAACGCGACGGTTCCACTGGACAGTATCGCCTACAAGTTCGACATCGTGCTGCGCGGTCATCGATCGACCTATTTCGAAAACCGACCGGACGGGAATTGATCATGGTTCAGAAGCTCGACTATCTGAAAGAAACCCCATCGCAGACAGCCGGACCCTACGTTCACATTGGCCTGGCCCCGGGGGACGCAGGGTTTGACATCTACCGGCAGGAATTGGGCCGGGACGTTGTCGGCGCGCAGGCCGAAGGTGAGCGGATCACCATTCGGGGCAGGGTGCTGGATGGCACCGGCGCGCCGGTCAAGGATGTTCTGATCGAAGTCTGGCAAGCCAATGCAAAGGGGATTTACCCCGGGCAGGGAGAGGTCGAGCCCGGTTTTCGTGGATGGGGCCGTATCATACCCGATTTTGAATCCGGAGAGTGGATCGTTGAAACAGTCAAACCCGGCTGTGTTCCGTATCGAGACGGCAGGCCAATGGCTCCGCACATCAGCCTGTGGTTAGTGGCGCGCGGAATAAATGTTGGGCTGAACACGCGGCTCTATTTCCCGGAAGAAGAAGCCGCCAATTCGGTTGATCCGGTTCTGAATCTGATCGAACAGGTTGACCGGCGGCAAACCCTGATAGCCGAAAGAACCCCGGACGGCTATCGGTTCGACATTCGCTTGCAGGGGGAAAATGAAACGGTGTTCTTCGATGTCTGACGAAACAAAACAAAACCCGTGTATTATTTGCGTGGCAATCACCGGCTCGGTTCCGACCAAGGCGGACAACCCGGCTGTTCCGATCAGCGTGTCGGAACAGGTTGAAAGCACACATGAGGCTTTTGAGGCCGGTGCTGCCATCGCCCATTGCCATGTGCGCGATGAGGAAGGCAAACCTACTTCGGACCCCGATCTTTTTGCCGCGTTGAAAGAAGGGATCGAAACCCACTGTCCCGGCATGATCGTGCAGCTTTCGACGGGCGGGCGGTCCGGGGCGGGCTCCGCCCGTGGTGGCATGCTGCCGTTGCGGCCGGACATGGCGTCCTTGTCCGTCGGATCGAATAACTTTCCGACCCGCGTTTACGAAAACCCGCCTGATCTTGTCGAATGGCTGGCCAGCGAGATGGTGAAATACGATGTCAGGCCGGAGATCGAGGCGTTCGACCTGTCTCATATCTTTCAGGCGGCCAAAATGCATAAGGCAGGTCAGATCAAGGATGTGCCCTATGTCCAGTTTGTCATGGGCGTGAAAAACGCGATGCCCGTTGATCGTGAGGTTTTTGATTTCTACGTGCACACAGTGCGCCGCCTTTGGGGGGATGTGCCATGGTGTGCGGCGGGCGTCGGGGCAAATCAGATCGTGCTGAACGAGTGGTCCGTTGTTTCTGGCGGGCATGTTCGAACGGGGCTTGAAGACAATGTGCGCCTGAATAGAACCACGCTTGCCCCCTCGAATGCAGCGTTGGTTCGTCGAGCTGTCGAAATCTGCGAAACGCACGCACGCCCTGTCGCGACTGTCGCGCAGGCGCGCGCAATCCTTGGGTTGCGAGAGGTCGCCGCCTGATGCCGAGCTTCGCCAGACCCCGTGACGTAATCTTGCACTGCGAAGTGGCAAACCACGGTGTCGGCAGAGTGCCTGTTGTCTTTCTGAACTCTTTGGGAACGGATTATCGCATCTGGCGGGAAGTCGTGGCAGGTCTGGGCAAAACAGAATGCCTTCTTTGGGACAAGCGCGGGCATGGCCTGTCGGATTGCGCCGCAACTTCAATTGATACGCTGGCCGAAGATGTTGCCGATCTGATGGACATGTTGGGTTGGCGCCTTGCAATTCTGTGCGGTGTTTCGGTCGGTGGACTGATCGCTCAGCGCATTGCCCACCGACGCCCCGATCTTGTCGGCGGGCTTATCCTGAGCAATACCGGCACGAAAATTGGGGATGACGAGGTTTGGAATACGCGCATTCAGGCTGTGCGTGAATCCGGTATCGATGCCATCGCCGACACGGTAATGGAACGTTGGTTTTCCAACCGTTTCCGAGCCGAGCACCCCGATGCCGTGGCCGGTTACCGGAACATGCTGACACGCATACCTGCCGAAGGTTATATCGCGACCTGCGAGGCCATTCGGGATGCGGACCTTGCCGAAACAACCAGCCAGATCAGAGTACCCACCACCTGTATCGGTGGGCGTGAAGATCAGGCAACGCCGCCCGAACTTGTAGAGGCTTTGGCCGATCTCATAAAAGGCGCAGAGCGGCATATTTTGCCGGATGTCGGGCATTTGCCATGCGTCGAAGCGCCGGGATTTGTCGCGGGTCAGATCCGGGCACTATTGGGTCGTGTGGCATGAGTGACGTGTTCGATCACCCTTGGTTGTCGGGCCTCTTTGGCGATCAGGAAGCCGAGGTGATCTGGTCAGCTGAACGCACGCTGGCCCATATGCTTGCCTTCGAAGCCGCCTATTCCCGCGGGCTTGGCGCCATTGGCGTCGTGCCGGAGGACCAGGCCCGGGCCGCCGCCGAGTTGATTGAGCGCGCCAATCCGGACCTTCGGGATTTGCAGGCCGGAACCTTAAAAGACGGGATGCCAATTCTCGCATTTGTGCGTGGTCTGAAGGCCGAGGCCGGGCAATTGGACGGTGCGATCCATACCGGCACAACCTCACAGGATGTGATGGATACAGCGCTGGCAATGACAATGCGCGAAAACTCAGATCTGATCGCGGATCGCCTGTCGACCCTGACCGAGCGATTGGGTAATCTGGGCCGCCGGTTCGGCAGCAACAAGATGATGGGCCGCACACGGATGCAGGCGGCATTGCCGATTTCGGTCGGGCACCGGATCGAGAACTGGCAAGCGCCGTTGATCGAGCACGGCGATAGCATCGAACAGATGCGCAAGAGTGTCGAGCGCCTGCAATGGGGCGGGGCAGTCGGAGATGGACAGGCCATTGGCGAAAAGCATCCCGACCTGGCAGCCTTTGTTGCCGAAGCGTTGTCGCTGCGCCCACCCAGCCGCAACTGGCATTCAGATCGCGCAACCGTCACCGATTATGCAAATCTGTTGTCGCTGATTTCCGGTTCGATTGGGAAAATGGGGCAAGACATCTGCTTGATGGCGCAGCAAGGTGTCGACGAAATCAAGCTTTCGGGCGGCGGTGGGTCATCAGCCATGCCGCATAAACAGAACCCAATTCTTGCCGAATTGCTGGTGACGCTGGCGCGCTTCAATGCCACGCAAGTATCGGGGATGCATCAGGCGCTTGTGCATGAACAGGAACGTTCAGGAAGCGCCTGGTCGCTGGAATGGATGTTGTTGCCAAACATGGCCAGGTGCACGGCCAGATCGCTTTCGGCAGCAAATGCCCTTTGCGCGCAAATTGTTTCAATGGGGGTGCGGGAATAGGCGCGAGGCAGACATCGCGCCGAACGCCAAACACCGAACTGCGCCATCACGACACAACGGAGGAGGAGAAATCATGACCATAAGGAAATCCTTGCTGAGTTCACTGGCCGCCCTGGCCGTTTCAGCAACAGCCAGCCTGGCCCAGGAAGTGACGCTGACGATGCATCACTTCCTGCCGCCAGTCGCAGCGGCCCACAAAGGTATGCTGCAGCCATGGGCCGATAAGATCACTGCCGACAGCGATGGCAGGATTGCGATTGAAATCTTCCCGTCAATGTCGATGGGTGGCAAACCACCTGAATTGTACAGCCAAGTCCGTGATGGGTCTGCCGATATTGTCTGGACAGTCCTGGGATACACACCGGGTGTCTTTCCGCGCACCGAAGTTTTCGAACTGCCGCTTGTGCATGCAGGCTCTGCGACGGATACAACGGTCGCCATGAACGCCTCGATGGAGATGCTCGCGGAAGACTTCGATGACGTCCACGTCATCTTTCTGCACACCCATGATGGGAATGTCATACATTCGGCGACCGACCCGGTGCGCACCCTGGAAGACGCAAAGGGGATGAAGCTGCGGACCCCCAGCCGTACGGGCGCGTGGGTGATCGAAGGCATTGGTGCGGAACCCGTCGGCATGCCCGTGCCGGCCTTGCCCGAAGCCATGTCGAAAGGCGTTGTGGACGGCGCACTGATCCCGCTGGAAATCGTGCGGCCCCTGAAATTGCAGGAACTGGACAAGTCCATAACGGAACTGCCGAACGGAGACCGCTTTGGCACCGCGACCTTCATGGTGGCGATGAACAAAGACGCCTACGAAGCGCTGCCGGATGACCTTAAGGCCGTTATCGACGCCAATTCAGGCGCCAATGTCGCGCGCGAGGTCGGGTCTAATTGGGAAGGTTTCGAAGAAAGCGGCACCGAGGCACTTGAGGCCGCAGGTGTAGAACGGATCGTGTTGTCCGACGAAGAAGCGGCCAAGTTCAACGCCGTGAGCGAACAGATCGTCCAGCGTTGGATTGACGAGGTGAGCGAGAAGGGCATTGATGGTGCAGCCCTCGTCGACAAGGCCCGCGCGGCAATTGCCGCAGCCCAGTCTGGCAACTGATTGGAAACCGACCGAGCGGTCCGATGATCGCCCGGTCGTTTGTGAAGCCTCGGGAATATGAGAATGCGCGTGGTTCTGAAACGGCTGGCGGATGCTTTTGCATTGCTCGGCGGCGTCATCCTGCTTGCGATTGTCGCCGTCACAACAACGAATGCTTTTGCCTTCATCCTCGATCGGATTGCCGGGGCGTTTGGCGCGGATGTGTCGGGCCTGCCGGGCTATGAGGATTTTGTTCAGCTGGCAATCAGCTGCGCGGCCTTGATGTTCTTTCCCTACTGCCAGGCAAATCGAGGCCATGTGTCAGTGGATCTTCTGATGGACCATCTGCCGAAAGCCGTGCAGCGCGGCTTCGATCTTCTTTGGTTGGGGGTCACCGTCATTGTAGCTGTGTTTTTAAGCTACTGGATGGTTTTCGGTATGCTCGAAGTACGCTCGGACGCGGTGGTGACCAGCGTTCTGGGGTGGCCGACCTGGCCATTCTATTTCCCCGGCCTGCTGTCGATGATCCTTTGGGCTTTGATCGCGGTGTCTCAGGCATTAGAGGGCACCGCAGATGCTTGATCCCATTTCCATCGGCATTCTTGGCCTGATCGTTCTTTTCGTCCTGCTGCTTCGGATGCCCGTCGGGATCGCGATGATCGTTGTGGGGATTGGCGGCACGTGGGTGTTGAGCCAATCTGTCAGTTACATCCGGTTCGTGCCCTACCTGAAGCAATTCAAAAGCCTGTTGTGGGAAAACGTGGCCAACTATGACCTTTCCGTCGTCCCGCTGTTTGTCCTGATGGGCTATGTTGCGGCCGAAGCGCGACTATCCACTGATCTCTTCAAAGGCCTCGAAGCGCTCATGTCGCGTTTGCGCGGTGGCGTTGCGATGGCTGCGGTCGCGGCTTGCGGTGGTTTCGGTGCAGTTTGCGGGTCTTCTCTGGCGACCGCAGCCACGATGGGGCGCGTTTCGTTGCCCGAACTGAAACGGCTGGGATATGCGCCCAGTCTTGCCTCAGGATCACTGGCCGCCGGAGGGACCTTGGGAATTCTGATCCCGCCATCGGTAGCCCTGGTGATCTATGCGATCATCGTGGAAGGCTCGATCCTGCGGATGTTTCAGGCCGCTATCGTGCCAGGGATATTGGCCGTTCTGGGTTTTATCGCCGTGATTGCCATTCAGGTGAGGATGAAACCATCGCTGGCGCCAGAGCCGACGCAGATGGATCCGGTTGAACGAAAACTGGCTATACGTCGCCTCTGGCCCGTTATTCTGATTTTCGGTGCCATCATACTGGGTCTGGGCTTTGGTCTGTTCACGCCAACACCCGCCGCCAGCATTGGGGTTTTTGTGATAACGGCCTACGGTTTTGCGCTGCGGGTTTTTACGGGCGAAGGATTGGCGTTTTCCGGGTTGTTGAAGGCCATTCGCGCCACGGCAATCACCAGTGGAATGATCTACCTGATCCTTTTTGGCGCCGAAGTTCTGAAGGGCTTTTTTGCCCGCACTCAGTTGCCGCAGGCCTTGTCCGACTGGGCCGCAACCAGTGGTATGGATCCGATGCTGATCCTTGTGATCATGCTGTGCCTCTTTGTCATTCTTGGCTGCTTCATGGAAAGCTTGGCAATGATCCTTGTGGTGGTCCCGTTTTTCTGGCCGACCCTGATTGCGTTGAATGGGGGCGAGTACGCCACGGCCGAGACGGCGGCGTTCGGAATGGACGCCGATAACCTCAAGATCTGGTTTGGAATACTGGCGCTGATCGTTGTGGAACTGGGGTTGATAACGCCCCCCGTCGGGTTGAACGTGTTCATCATTTCGTCGCTTGCAAGGGATACATCCATGGGCACGGTATTCCGGGGCGTCTTTCCCTTTCTTGGTGCCGAGGTCGTACGGGTTGCATTGATCCTGTCGATACCGGCCCTGACGCTAGCGGTGCCGGCACTCATCGGGGGCTAAGCGAGTTTTGATACCTGTTTTGGACGCTTGCGCAGTATCTCCGACTTAGATGCGCTGTGATTTTGAGGAAAACGGCACGGCACGAAATTCCTTTTCGCCGTTTACAAATTAAAATATTCATTTTAGTGATTGTGTATGAGTGAGAATGCATGGTCCCGACGCACTTTCTTGTTTCACGCCGCATGCCTGACGGCATTGGGTGCTCAATCCAGGATTGCACTCGCCGAGGTGCAGCTTGGGACTTCGGCCCGGATATCAACAGTGTCAGACGGGCACCTGTCGTTGCCGCCGGAGATGGTGTTCGGATCCATGCCGAAGAAAGAGCTGAAGCAGCTTCTGAACCGCAATAAGGTGGACACGACCAAGTACGAGCCGGAGTGCAACGTTGCACTTTACCGCGACAATGAAAACACGGTGTTGTTCGATGTTGGGGCGGGGTCTGATTTCATGCCGACGTCCGGCAAGCTTTTGGAAACTCTTAAAACAATTGGCCTGGCGCCTGAAGACGTAACTCAGGTGATCTTTACCCACGCGCACCCGGATCACCTTTGGGGCGTTTTGGACGACTTCGACGATCTGCTTTTTCCCAACGCCGCACACCACTTTGGTCGCAAGGAATGGGACTATTGGTGGAACCCTTCAACGGTAGGGTCGATAGGGGAAGATCGCGCCGCGTTTGCCGCGGGCGCAAAGCGACGCATGGAGGCGATTGAGGATCAGGTCGCGTTCTTTGACGACGGTCAGGAGATCCTTCCCGGTATCGCCGCTCGGGCAAGTTATGGGCACACGCCCGGCCATATGGCATTTGAAATTCGCAATGGAACCGAGGCCGTCATGATGGTCGGCGATGCGCTCGGGAATCCGCATGTCGCGTTTGAACGCCCGGACTGGCACAGTGGTACTGATCAGGACCCTGAAGCTGCAGCAACTGCGCGCACATCACTGCTGGGTCAGATTTCTCAGGAGCAAATGAAAATCATTGGCTTCCACCTGCCGAACGGTGGGATTGGCCGGGTCGAAAAGACCGGCTCCGCATATCAATTCATTGGAGAGCCTTCATGATGCGATCGTTCGTGATTGCCGTTGCCTTGGCCACACCAGCCTGGGCCAGCGAAGATATTGCAGATCAATACCCGCAAAGCGTGCTGTATTCCAAACCGGTCGAATACATTCCCGGCGTCTATTCTGCCATTGGCGCAACTGCTCCGCCCACCTATGAAAACTCCGGTCACAATAACAACCTCAGCTTCATCGTAACCGGTGAGGGCGTGGTCGTTGTAAACGGTGGTGCGGCCTATGTACTTGCCGAAGCGCTTCACAAGGAAATCCAGGCGATCACGGATCAGCCGGTCAAACTGGTCTTTAACGAGAACGGTCAGGGGCACGCGATGCTTGGCAATGCCTACTGGTCAGAACTTGGCGTTCCAATCATCGCACACTCGGATGCAGCGGCAGAATTCGAAGAATACGGCGCCCAGATCCTGCAGGGGATGCAAAACTACAATAAAGACAAATCCGAAGGGACGTTTCTGGCTGGCCCGACCGAAACATTCGACGACGAATATGTGGTCGAGCTGGGCGACTATCGCATTGAGGCGAAATACCTTGGACCGGCACACAGTCCCGGTGATATTTCGATCTGGTTGCCCAACCAAAGCCTTGTCATCGCAGGCGACATGGCCTTCCACGAGCGTATGCTGCCGATCTTTCAGGAGACCTACACGGCCGATTGGCTTGAGACCTGGGACAATGAGTTCGAAGCCTTGAATGCCACATATGTCATTCCCGGGCACGGCCACCCGACAAACATGGATCAGGTACGCCGCTATACGCGCGACTACCTGATTTACCTGCGCGGCAAGGTTCAGGAGCACATGGATGCCGGTGGCGATCTGGCAGAGGCCTACTACGTCGATCAGTCCCCGTACGCCCAACTGGATACGTTTGAAGAACTGGCAACAAAAAACGCCGGACGTGTCTATGAGCAAATGGAATTCGAATAGTTCAGGATTGCTGTGGAACGGGCAACCGCATCAGCAATCTGTGCGTGCTGATCGCCCCAACCCACATGAAGAAGACGGCGAGCCATGCGGTCGATGACAGGGCTGACCCACCAGACAAACCGGCCCCAACGGCGCAGCCGCCTGCCAGCATCGCTCCGAAACCCATAAGAACGGCCCCGACCAGGTAGCGTTCCATCGGTGTATCCGGGCCAAACCGTTCAATCTTCCACTCTCCGGCAAGTATGGCAGATCCCGCTGCACCGATGGCCACACCCGGAACAAGGCCGATACCGAAGGACAGCACGACATTACGCTCTGCAACCAATGCCATCAGTGTATCTGTGGAGGGGCCCGTGAAGGTGACCGAGGACACGGGCACAACTTCAAAAGACGCTTGCGCGATTGCAAATGTCATCAACCAGCCAAATGCAACCGCCACCCCAACTCCTGCTGCGGATACGATCTTGGTGATCGTGACATTCCGGCGGATTGCAAATGCAATTGCCAGGGCCAAACCGAAGGACGCAAGGCTTGCGTAAATCACCGGAGAAAACCCAATTATCTTGGACAGATCACGCGGCGCGCCTCCAGCGATGGTCCAGATGCCGGAAAGCGCCTCGCGCGCCGGGCTGAGAACACCGGTGTAGGCCGCCTGAGCCACCAAGGTCAGAATCAACCCCGCTACAAGGGCACGCAGGTTCCCGCTGGACGCCAGAACCAACAGGCGTGAGGCGCACCCGCGCGACAGAACCATTCCAACCCCGAACATTGCACCGCCAATTACCGCACCGCTGAGACTTCCCGTCGATGCAATCGCACGCGCCCCGGACAGGTCCAGCCATCCGAACGAGACAAACCCCTGCACCAGAGTCAGCGCTGCGGAGAAGGCAATCAGCCAAACCGCAAGCCGTGGCCCGAACTCACCTTCAGCGACCTCGACGGTCGAGGCGCGCAAACAGAAGTGGGATTTCTGGGCGGTCACACCGAATAGGAGGCCGACAAGCGCTCCGGCAAATGCCAGCGCGCCCGGGTCTCCCAGCAGATCGATGAGCCTCTCCATGGACAGAAACTCTCACCTCGTTGATTGTTCGTCTTTGTCTTTCGTCAAATTACTATTGCGCGGCCATCGGCGTTCGAGCCAGTTGGCATTGCGTCCAAAGCTCGCCCAAAGCGGCTACCAACCTGTCGATGTCTTCCGGTGAATGCACGGGCGACGGAGTGATCCGCAAACGTTCAGTTCCCTTCGGGACGGTTGGGTAGTTGATGGGCTGGATATAGATCCCGAAATCGCGCATCAGAACGTCTGATATAAAGCGGCATTTGATCGGGTCGCCAACCATGACCGGGATGGTGTGGCTTGGGTTGGGTGTGTGTGGAATGCCCAGATCGTCCAGCCTGTTTCTGACTTCCTGCACGCGTTGCCGGTGCAAATGCCGCTCCGCTTTGCTCTGCTTCAGATGACGAACAGAGGCCGCCGCACCAGCTGCCACGGCAGGGGGCAGCGCGGTGGTGAATATGAACCCACTGGCAAAAGACCGAACAAAGTCGACAAGGTCATGGGAGGCCGCGATGTATCCGCCGACTACGCCGAACGCTTTGCCCAATGTTCCTTCGATGACGGTCAGACGGTCCATCAGACCTTCGCGTTCGGCAATGCCACCTCCGCGTGGGCCGTAAAGTCCGACGGCGTGAACCTCATCCAGATATGTCATCGCGCCATAGCGATCCGCCAGATCGCAAATCTCGGCAATCGGTGCAATGTCGCCGTCCATCGAATAAACACTCTCGAACGCGATGAGTTTCGGGGTATTGGCCGGCAGGTCCGCAAGATGCCTTTCAAGGTCCGCGAGGTCGTTGTGCTTCCAGATCCGCTTGTTGCAGCGACTATGGCGTATGCCCTCGATCATCGAAGCGTGGTTCAACTCGTCGGACAGAACAGTGATGTCGGGGATCTTGGACGCCAAAGTGCCCAAAGCAGCCCAGTTCGACACGTAGCCGGACGTGAACAACAACGCCGCTTCCTTGCCATGCAGGTCTGCAAGTTCTTGTTCCAGCAACACATGCTCGTGGGTGGTTCCCGAGATATTCCGTGTTCCGCCAGCCCCGGCACCACAGCTGTCAATGGCCTGATGCATGGCGGCGAGGACTTTGGGATGCTGGCCCATCCCGAGATAATCGTTCGAACACCAGACGGTTACATTCTCAGGACTGCTCTTCGTGTGGCTTCGGGCAGTTGGGAACTTGCCGCACTGACGTTCCAGATCAGCGAAGACCCGGTAGTTCCCTTCTTCCTTCAGCTTATCAAGCTGGTCGCGAATGCACTGCTGGTAGTCCATTTCAGTTTCCAACGGCCTCTTCGACGATCTCGGACAACAGGGCCTGAACCTTTTGCATCGGACCGTCAGGATAGCTTCGGTATCCCACCATCACGCCGCTATCGTTCTCGGCCACAAAAATTCCGTAGGGGCAGTAGCCGATATTCATTGGGTCGGCTTCCATCACCTCACGCGAGATCTTTGCTGAACAGAAGATGAAGATATCTGCGGCCGAAAAAATCTGTTTGTCGCTGCCGACGTCAGAGCCTGTTCGTTTCAGCATTTCACCGACATGGCTGACATAGTCGATGACCAGTCCCTGTCCCACGATCGCGGACTCCACGGCGAAGGTGGCATCGTCAAAACTTCCGTCGAAGGGAGTGGTTATGATCGCTTCCGCAAGCGCCTGGCTTGCCAAGACAGCGGAAAGCGCGGCCGTAGCGATAAAGTGTTTCATGATCGTGATCCTCCTCGTAAACCGCATTCTCTCAGGTTGTGCTGCGGGGGCTTTGACACCGGTCAACCCCCCCCCAGTCCTTTAGCCAAACATGTCCGAGGTGATACCCGCGTACCAACCAAGCGACTCTTCGTAGGTTGCTTTCCGAAGGTCTGTGTTTTCGCCTGTCTGACTGATGAAACCATCCACCTTGGCGATCTTCTCGGGCGTCGCTTCGTACGTGGCACCGACTTTGACCCCGTCATCTGCATCGATGAGCGACCAGCACGTGTTCGAAAACTTGGCCGGAAACACTTTCGACCCGGTCAGCGCGCCTCGTACGGCATTTGCACAAACCTTCGCCTGACTGTTGGCCGAGAAACCGGATTTCGGCATGTCGCCCTGCTGGCTGGCATCACCAAGAACATAAATGTCCGGATCGGCTTTCGAGGACATGTCCGCCGCATTGACAGGCGCCCAGTTTCCGTCGGTCACACCCGCCATTTCCGCGATGCGCCCCGCTTTCATCGCCGGGATCACATTGCAGACATCGACCTTGGTCACTTCACCGTCGATGGTCACAGTCATCGCGTCCGGATTCACCGACACGTTGCCGCCGCCGAAGTCTTCACCGATCCAGTCTACCGTCCCTTCGTAGTGGTTTGCCCAGCCTTCCTGAAACAGTGACATCTTGGAAAACTTCGGTTTCGGATCAGCTACGATAATTTTTGCTGTCGGATTGTTCGCCTTCAAAACATGCGCGACCATTGAAACGCGCTCGTACGGCCCGGGAGGGCAACGGTAGGGATTCGGCGGGGCGACCATTGCAAAGATCCCGCCTTCGGGCATTGCCATTACCTGCGCTTTCAGGAGTTCGGTCTGGGAACCGGCCTTATATGCGTGCGGCATCTTGTTTTGTGCGGAGATATCCCAACCCTCGACCGCGCCATCGACGAAATCGATACCCGGGCTCAGGATCAGCTTGTCATACGGGACGGATCCACCCCCCGCCAGGGACACGGTCTTTGCGTCGCGATCCACGCCAACCGCCCAATCATGAACCACGTTGATGCCATAGTCCGCGGCCAGCGTGCCGTAGCTGTGTGCAATATCCGAAAGCTCCTGAAACCCTCCCAAATAAAGGTTCGAGAAGAAACAGGTGTAGTACGTTCTGGACGGCTCGATCAGAGTTACATCGATTTCGCCTTTGCTATCCTTGGCAATGTAGCGTGCAGCGGTTGCCCCACCGGCGCCGCCGCCAACAACCACGACACGTGGCTTGCCTTGCGCCAGTACCATCGGAGCGGACAGCCCGGCGGCAATTGCCCCGGCGGTTCCAAGAAATGCTCGTCTATTGATTGTCATCGCGTTTCCTCCCCTTAGTCACTTTTATTCTGGATTGTTGAAATAGGCGGCCAAGGCCGCGATCTCGTCGTTGCTTAGCCGTCCGGCGATCATTTGCATGACCGGATGGGGCCGCTGCTTTTGCTTGTATGCGTGCATGGCGACCACGAAGTCCTCATCAGGCCAATACACGATCGAAGGAATGCCATCGTCGGCCCCTTCGATCTGATGGCATGTCGTACATTCGCTGCTGAGATATGCGCCATAATCAGGATCACCCTGGATCGCCAGAATTGCCGGGTCGACCGAGCGATCGGTACTTTTAGCCGTTGGATCCGCTTCGGGAATATCCCGGGGGTTGTCCGAAAACGCCCGAAGATATGCGATGACGTTGGCCCGGTCTTCCGCGGTCTTCAAACCGCGAAAACTCATCCGTGTTCCTGACGCAAAGGCACGTGGGTTTTCGATGTAAGCCGACAGGGTGTCCGCGTGCCATTCCAGGCCCGAATTTCCTGCACGTTTCAGGCTTTTCGAATAGTTGAAGCCATCCAGCCCGGCGGCCTTGCGGCCGAAGATTCCGTTCAGATGTGGACCGATCTTGTTTTCAGCCCCGTCACCGACCTCGTGGCAGCCTTTACACTGCGCGAACACAGCTTTCCCGGCGTCCGCATCGCCCAGGTCCTCGGTTGCGCTTGCCATAGGTGCAAGACCACCCAAGACCGCAGCACAACTCAGTACCTTCGGCCACCCCATGGTCAGCCTCCGAACGACTTGAGATAGACAATGACCGCCTGGATATCGTCCTCTTTCTTAAGTCCCGCGAAAGACATTCGCGTCCCCTTCATGTAGGCTTTGGGCTTTGCCAGAAACGCCGCCATTTCTTCGTCAGTCCAGACGAGGCCGTCATCGGCGGCCGCCTTCATTGCCTTGGAGTATTTGAACCCTTCGACAGCACCGGCATTTGCTCCGATAATCCCATTCAAGGCCGGGCCCGTCCGGTGCTTGGCACTTTCACCGACCTGATGACAGGATTGGCACTTCTTGAAAACTTTCTTTCCGCTTTCGATCATCTCGGGATCAAGTGCGGCGGTTTGTTCTACTGCTGTAGCTTCCGCCGGTTTCTCTTCGACCTCCACCGATGCTTCCTGAACCGAAGGCTGCGCCTCGGTCGCCTTTGCTGCGGTTTCTTCAGGCGTAACATCCAAAACGGCCGCGCGCATCGTGATTTCCACGCTTTCCTTGCAATCGGTCATGCAAGGTTTGCTGGTCCAGAAATGGGCCTCAGCGGTTTCACGATCATCCACGATGAAACCGCCTGCATTCGGCATTTCGACTTCAAGGAAATTCTCGTGCGACAGAGTAAACTCGTCATCGACGATGTCATTGGAATAAAGGATATAGGCCACCATCGCATAGACATCATCCGTTTCCAGCGACTGTGCGTTTCCGAAGGGCATGGACCGGTTCACATAGTCCCAGACCGTCGAAAGATAGGGCCAATAGGACCCGACTGTTTTCAGAGGGTCCTTGTCGGCCAGTGTGCCTTCGCCGCCCGCCAGTTTGGGCCAGTTGTCCACGCCTTCCGCGAAATCGCCGTGGCAGATCGCGCATTGCTCGGCAAAGACCTCTTCTCCGGTGAACACGTCACCAGAACCCTCCGGCAAACCGGTTCCGTCCGGAGCGACGTCCAGATCCCACGCCGCAATCTCTTCTGACAGTGCTGGCCGTCCAAGCCCGAATTTTTCGGCATAAGCCGGTACGGCCAAACATAAAGCAAGGGCGGAGGCGGCTAACAGCTCAGGATACTTCGACATTTTCCGCCTCTCCGGTCTCTTTGATCCACCAGGTCTGGATGCAATTGTTGTGGTAAATTGAATTCTCGCCGCGCACTTCACGCAGTTGGGCCTTGCTTGGCTGGACATAGCCTGTGGAATCCTTCGCGCGGGCCCGCAGAAGCATTTCGGACCCGTCCCAGTTGTAGTCCAGATAAAAGCGGGTCAGCGCCTTGTCCGTACCGGGCGCTGCCAGTCGGGCCGGAATCCAGTTCTTGCCCCCGTCCACGGAAACGTCGACACCCGTGATCGAGCCTCTTCCAGACCAGGCCAACCCCGTGATCACCAAGGGTCCCGGTCCGTGCTTGATCGGAGCCTGTGGACTGGGCGACGTTACAACGGACTTGGCGTCCATGACCCAGGTCCATTTGCGGGATGTGCCGTCTTCCAGCGTGTCGGTGTATTTCGAAGTCTCCTCGCGGCTCTCAATCGCCATTTCCGTGACCTCGACGCGGCGCAGCCATTTGACCCACATGTTGCCTTCCCAACCGGGGACGACCAGGCGAACCGGATAGCCATGTTCCTTGCGCAACGCCTCGCCATTGGCCTTGAAGGCCACGAGCACGTCGTCCATGGCCTTTTCCAGCGGGATCGAGCGCCCGTTCGAGGATGCATCCGCCCCTTCAACGTAAACCCACTTGCCTTCGGGCTTCACGCCGGCCTCTTCCAGCAGGGTGCGAAGCGGAACACCGGAATACTCCATGTTGTGGATCATTCCATGGGTGAACTGCGCACCATTCAGTTGCGCACCGGCCCATTCCATACCGGTATTTGCGGCGCACTCGCAGAAATAAACGCGGTTCTCTCGCGGGAAGCGTTCAAGGTCTTCGTAGGTGAACACAAGGGGTGTATCGACCAACCCGTTGATCATCAGGCGGTAGTCCGCCTTGCTCAGTTCGATGGCGCCTGAATGATGCCTTTCGAACGCGCAACCCTGCGGCGTGATTGTACCGTCCAACGCGTGGATCGGTGTGAAGTTTATCGAACTGATCGTGTCGGCGGTCAGCCACTCGACATTGCGGCGCACGACGTCGTCTTCAAACTGGATCGGCAACCCGTAGGGGGTCGCATCCACGCCCTCACCAGTGGCCTGTGCCCATTCCTGAACCTGGGTAATCAGCGGATCGGGGCCGGCAGCGCGCGCTGCTCCGGCGCCGACTGCTCCTACTCCAACGGCGGCCGCGCCACTTAGAAATTGGCGGCGGGAGGGTGCCTTTTCTCTGGAGTTTTCACTCATCGTGTTTGCCTCCGTTACTCGATCAGCAAATTTTGTTTATGTGTTGCAAGTTCCGGCCGCGGCCTCAGGCGCCGATGACATCGACCGATGTATTCGGCTCGACGGTCACGGTGCCCTGGCCGCGAATGTGGTTTTCGACGACATCCCAAATGGGTGGGCCTTCGGTGCCCTCGTTGACGCTGGCCCAACCCGCCACGACGTAGGTTTTCGACGGATCAATCGCCTCGCCGGTCTTGAGCAGGGTCATTTCACTGATCCGCTGGCCTTGCGGTTTGGTTACGTCGATGCGGTAGCCAAGCCCGCCGACACGCACCATGTCGCCGCCCTGCTGGTAGTAGGGATCTGGGTTGAACAGGTTGTCACCGACATCTTCGAGGATCACGTGGATGAATTCGCCCGTCATTTCCGTGCGATACGCGTTCGGATAGGACATCGAGGTGACGTTCCAGATGTCTTCGCGGGTAATGTCCTGCCCCGGCAGGATCGACGGCCCCCAACGGACGCCGGGCGACATCGCGATGTCCGCCTCGCGCTGGTTGATCAGGGCATCGCAGATCAGATCATCCCAAGTGCCGTTAAAGTTGCCCCGGCGATAGAGCAACGAGTCGGTCTTTCCGATGACCTCGCTCAATGCCGTTTCGAAAGGTGCGCGTTGATCGTTGATCAAGGCAGAAATGGCTGGATCTGGTGCGATAACGTCCGAGAAGATCGGGATCAGCTTGTGCTTCAACCCCATCATCTGGCCATCCCGCACATCCAGGTCCACGCGGCTGACGAATTTGCCATTCGAGCCGGACGCGACGATGTGGGTCTTGCCAACCAGAACTGGCTCGGGCAGCGCATCATGGGTGTGACCGCTGAGGATCACGTCGATCCCCTGCACCCGGGCGGCCATCTTTTTGTCAACGTCGAAACCATTGTGGCTGAGGACAACGACAACTTCGGCACCGGCATCGCGCACTTCGTCGACCATGGCCTGCATGTTTTCGTCCCGAATACCGAAAGAGTATTCCGGGAACATCCAGCCCGGGTTGGCGATTGGCATGTAGGGGAATGCCTGCCCGATCACGGCGACCTTTGCGCCGCCCCGGTCAAAGAACTTGTAGGGTTGGAACAGCTCGGCGGGTTCGTCCCATTCGGCGTCAAAGATGTTCTGGCCCAGGGCGGCAAAGGGCAAGCCTTCGACGATTTCATTCACCCTGTCGCTACCCAGGGTGAACTCCCAATGGAAGGTCATCGCGTCGGGTTTCAGCGCGTTCATGACATTGACCATGTCCTGCCCAGCCGTCTGGTAGCAGGTGTAAGAACCGTGCCATGTATCGCCGCCGTCCAGAAGCAGGGCATCAGGGCGGTCAGCGCGGATAGCGTTTATGATTGTCGAGACCCGGTCCAGACCACCGACCCGGCCATAGGTCTTCGCCAGCGCCGCGAAATCATTGTAGGTCAGTGCATAGGCAGACGGGCTTCCATCCTCGATCCCGTAGGCTTTGCGAAACGCGGCACCCGTCACATGCGGCATGTGCCCACGCGCGTCGCCGATACCCAGATTGACTTCGGGTTCGCGGAAATAGATCGGCTTGAGTTGCGCGTGTATGTCGGTGACATGGATCAGGCTGATATTGCCAAAGGTCTCAAACTCCAGCAGTTGATCCTGTGTGAGGCTTTGCTGCGCGGCAAGTCTGGCCCAGTTTCCAAACCCGGATGCCCCATAGAGCGCGGAAGCGGCCATTGAAACCTGCAGGAAGTCACGTCGCGAAATCATCTATCGGCTTTCCTATTTCACATATAAATGTGTGAATGTTTAATCGGTCGAAAACCCGCGCAAGACATCTCTTGCGCGGGTTCAGTGTTATTGGCGCACGGCCGGAGTTTCGACCGACAGCCCGTTGCCACGTGAAGCAACGTAAAGCTCCAGCGCGCGGAACTCATCCGATCCTTCGGCAAAGGTTTCCGCCCGCGTATCGCGAATACAGCCACGGAAACGATTGTGGCGCGAAATCAGCTTGGCCTGTTTCAGGCGGTAGGTCGGAAATCCGTTGATCATACCCTGGCTCAGGTGATCCGCCCGGATCATGTTGCCCCAGTTGTCCTCATGACAATTGGCGCAGCTCAGTTCCAACTGGCCATAGCGGGTGTAGTACATTTCCTTACCCTGCTCCCAATAGGGGGCGGCATCGCCATCAATAGCGACGTTCATCGGCATCCCGCGTGACTGCAGACCAATCAGCGCGACCATACCCTGCATGTCGCCGCCGGACCATTTCCAGGCATCGGCTTCCATGCGATCCGTACGACACTTGTTGATCAGATCTTCCATGACCATCAGCTTGCCGCTTTCGGCATCGACCTTGGGCATGGACGCCTGCAACCCTTTGAAGCTCTCAACGCCATCATGGCACGAGGCACAGCTTTCACCAGCGGCACCATCGGCCGCCTGGAACAGGTCCGCCGCCTGGTCGACAAAGATCATCGCCGGATTGTCAAAATCGTCGATTTGAAGCGCCTGGGTTTCATCGGTTCGGAAATGCCACCCCGAATAGATTTTGTCGAAGTTTTCGACATGCGCCGGTGCCGCGGTTACCGAGATCATATCCAGCTCGTCGTTGATCACGAGATTGTCGCCGTCTGGTTCGGCCACTGCCGCCACTGGGAAAGCCAGAATTGCAACAATCGCCGTAAGTGCCTTATTTTTCATTACGTTCCTCCCTTGGTGGACCAGCGCCAGAACTCATATCCGGCGCTGACCTGCCTTAGCGGTCGAGCCGTCAGGCGATCTCGATCGATTTCTTTTCGTCGTAGACAGAACCGTCATCGTCGTACCATGTGAAGACAAACTCACCGGCCTCGGGCACAGTTGCTTCGAACTGGAAGTACGGGTTTGTCGAAATCGCCGGCTCCATCGTCACATCAACGACCAGTTCACCGTTAAACTCGCAGGTGAAACGGTTTATGATCGAACGCGGGATGACATTTCCTTCTTTGTCTTTGCGCTGACCGCTTTCCATTTTGTGGCTGATAAGCGTTTTGATCGTGATCGTTTCGCCAGCAGCGGCAGTCTTGGGAACCTTGACGCGGGGTTTTACACCGGATGCCATTGGTTGAACTCCTGTTCTTCAGGGCGCGTGGCGATCAGCCGCCGCAGCCGCCAATTGTCACTTTTACGGTCGCGGATGCCTTGGCAAAGCTGCCATCCGCCATCTTGGCCACAGCAATGACGTCCTGCGTTCCGGCTAGGCGGATGCGCGTGGATGCAGCCTGTTCGGCCGCCAGAGGGCCGAAATTGAACGTGGCAACGCCCGGCTCGGGGTTACCTGCCGCCACGATCAGAATTGCGGAAGCACCCGGCGCACTGACTTCAATCGGTACAGTATTGCCATTCTCGGCAATTTCCGGCGCCGTAAGGGTGACACCACCGTCCGCCATGTCCGCCCCGCCGGTAAACGCCGCGATGGCATCTTCGGCGGCCGCATTGGCGCGGAGCGGCATCAGTGTCAGGAACGCGGCGCTCAGGCCAAGGGCCAGAGTCTCGCGACGAGAAAGTTCCATTTTCAATCTCCTTCGGATTCTCGCAATTTCACGCCTTAACGCGTGATCATTCCTCTTTCAGGGTCGCCAGAAATGCGACCACATCCTCGATCTCCTGCGCGGTGAGGATCGTCGTCAAAGGCGCTGACGGAGCTTTGCCGGTATAGGCGTCGCCGGGGCGAATATAGCCGTCATCCTTGTAGAAGGCGGGCATGACCGTTCCTTCAAACGTCATCTTGGCATTTGCGACCAAACCGCGAAGTTCTGCTTCGCTCCAACGATCACCAGCTCCGTCCAGCATCGGTCCAACTTCGCCATGAAACGGAATTTCCGCCAAGGCCGTAACCGCGTGGCAGGCCACGCAGTTGCCCTTTGACTTGTCTCCGACGATGATCGCACCGTTTTCGGCATCACCTGCAACGCCGGTCAGAGAGACCTCGATTGCACCATAATCATCATAGGCTACGTCTTTCGGGCCTGTACCTGCCGCATAAGCGGCGACACCTGTCATTGCGCAGACCAAAGTTAAGAGTCTCAGCTTCATGATCCCTCCCATTTGCTACCGCGCCGATGGCGCTTTGCGGCCCAAAGCTTTGGTGTACCGTAGTCGACGGGCAGGGTTCGTCGCAACATTAAATTCATCAAAATGAATTTTTTTATTTGTAACGCTATCGCTCAGTCCTGCGAAATATTGTTTCGCTCCTGAATGCGCCGCGCATGGTATCGTTGAAAATCTTCACCATTATCAAGTTCGTATCGTTTCTCATTGACCCAAGTAAAAAGATCCAGGGTTGTTCCTATGGAGAACGCGCCTGGCATGACGGCAACCGCCGCATTGATGGCTGTGACGTCCTCGGGCACCTCTTCCGGCAGAAAAACAAGCGTCGGGGTGAACAGAATCCCCCACTTGCGCATCAGCGCTCTTTGCTCATTTTCTTCCCCGTCAAAGTCGGTGGCGGTGGTGCTTCCATGCAAATCCAATTGGACCACAAAGAAGTTGTCTTCGATATACACCGCCAGATCAGGCTGGGGAAAAACCTCATCATGCATCTTTTTGCAATAGATGCAGCCTTGTTGTTCAATGAATAAAACCAAGCGCTTACCTTCACTTGAAGCCTCTTCAAGGTCCTCGCGGAGGTCCTTGAACGTATCGCGCATCCACGGCGTTTTGTGCAAGCCGTCGTCGCCCAGTTCCGCAGCGGAAACTGCCCCACCCAACAGGCACGCTGCCAGGAAAAGTAATACTCGGTTCATGTCTTCCTCCTGTCTTAGCCAATCGCCGCGAGCCAGGGCATATGGTCCAGCATCCACTGGGCGATGAGGTTGATAGAGTTGGTTGCAATCAGCACGCCGAAGAGAATCAGCAGCCCGCCCATTGCCTTTTCGATCAAAGGCAAATGCTTCCTGAACCGCGCCATCCATTGCATGAACGGGCGAACCAAAAAGGCCGCCAGAACAAACGGCGCGGTCATTCCTGCACCGTAGACGAACAAAAGCATTGCACCACGCCAGGCCGTCTCGGTACCTGCCGCCGTAAACAGGATTGCCGCAAGCACCGGTCCGACGCAGGGTGTCCAGCCAAAAGCAAAGGCCAGTCCAAGAACGTAGGCTCCGATCAGGCTTATATTCGACGTCTCGCCTATGTCCGCGCGAAACTGGCGATACAGAAACCCGATGCGGACAAGCCCAAGGAAATGCAGTCCCATTGCAATGATGATGGCCGCCGCGATCCAGCGTAGAATGTCAAAATACTCTCGGACCAACTGCCCAAAAATCGAAGCCGTCGCTCCGAGAGCCATGAATACGGTGATGATCCCGGCCGCAAATGCGATTGCAGATAACGTGGCCCTGCGACGGACGCCGGGCGAAATGGCGGAACCTGCTGAAATCTGCTCCATCCCGACACCCGCCAGATAGCTGAGGTAGAAGGGCACAATCGGCAGGATGCAGGGAGAGAGAAAAGATAAAAGCCCCGCGACCAAAGCTCCTGCAAATGTAATGTCGAGCATGGTCAAACCCGTCCCAAAACGCTATCATTCACACATTCAAAATAGTAAAGATATAATGCTGCGGTCAATCGGAGCTTGAGATGCGTCAATTACTCTTGCTTGTTCTGGCAATCACATTGCTTGTTTCCCCTGTGTCTTCGCGGGCCGAAATGACACTTCTGATGGCAGAGGAAGATGGGTGTATATGGTGCGCCCGTTGGGATTCCGAAATCTCTCAGATCTACCCGAAAACGCCCGAAGGACATACCGCACCATTGCAGCGCGTCGATATCCACGCAGCACTGCCAGACGGTATTTCTCTGACAAAACCTCTCTACTACACGCCGACCTTTGTTTTGTTGGACAATGGCCACGAGGTCGGCCGGATTGAAGGCTACCCGGGCGAGGACTTTTTCTGGGGCATGTTGGGTGTTTTGCTTCGTGACGCAGGAATACCGATTGAGACCTCTGGCTAATTGGCGGCAAATTATATAAACTGTTTTGAATACGTGAAGCCAAGACAGCGAGGCATTCTTGTTGGACAAACCATCGAAACTGCCTGTGTTCTCGAAGGACATGTGTGCGGAAGATCTGGACCGAATGATGGAAAATGCCCAGACGGCATCAAACTTCCTGAAGGCTATCAGTCACGAAGGGCGTCTGATGATCCTGTGCTATTTGTCCTCGGGGGAAAAATCCGTCACCCAGATGGAGGAGATGCTATCGGCTCGGCAGGCTGCGGTCTCTCAACAACTGTCTCGCCTGCGCTTCGAAGGTCTGGTCAAAACCCGGCGCGAAGGAAAAACGATCTACTACAGACTGGCTGACGACCGATCGACACAGATTCTCGAGGTTGTTTACGATCTTTTCTGCAGGGAAAATTAGAGGCCCTGTCTGAAAGGCCGCCAGCTTTGGGAGGGGACTGGCCATGTTCGAATTGCTGGGAGACGCCAATTCCGTTGCCCTGATCGGATTGATCGGCGGGATAGTGTTGGGATTGGCGGCACGTATCGGTCGTTTCTGCACGTTGGGCGCGATTGAGGACTACCTATACGCGGATGATGATGGGCGGCTGCGAATGTGGGCGGTGGCAATCGGTGTGGCCATTGTCGGTAGCCACGTGGCTATGGCGTTGGGTTGGCTCGATCCCGTCGAAACGACATATCTTGCACAATCGTGGAACCCGCTCGGCTCGATCGTGGGGGGGTTGCTGTTCGGCTACGGCATGGCCATCAGTGGAAACTGTGGCTACGGCGCATTGGCAAGGCTGGGGGGCGGTGACCTCCGATCATTCGTAATCGTATCTGTCCTTGGTCTGTCAGCATACGTCGCGATGTCGGGCCCTTTGGCGTATCTCAGGGTTTCGGTATTTCCTGTGGAAATGGATATCGGCCAGCCGCAGAGCATCAGCTTACTGGCCGAGCGCTTGACCTCTGTTCCGGCCTGGTTGATTGGCACGCTTGTCGGCGCCGCCACTGTGGGTTTCGCTCTGGCAAACGAACGGTTTCGCCGCACCCCGTCGCGGGTATTTTGGGGCACAGCCGTAGGACTGGCGGTCGCCTCAGGTTGGCTTGGAACGTATCGGGTTGCGTCTCATGGCTTTGACGGAGAGACGGTGCAGACCCATACATTCGCAAAGCCGCTGGGTGACACGATACTCTATCTGATGACGGCGTCCGGCACCACGCTTTCCTTTGCTGTCGGTTCGGTCTCAGGTGTTCTCATCGGAGCGTTCCTTGGATCCTGGTCCAAGGGCCATTTCCGGTGGGAAGCGTGCGAGGATCCACGTGAACTCAAGCGGCAAATGCTGGGTGCCGCCATCATGGGCCCGGGCGCGGTCATCGCGGTTGGATGCAGCGTTGGACAAGGCATCTCTGCCTTCTCACTTCTTGCCTACAGCGCGCCCGTCACATTCGCTGCGATCTTCGCCGGGGCAGCCCTTGGTTTGAGGCAACTCGTCTCAGGGCTGTCTTTCATAACTGAGCGTTGAGTTCCTAATTCAACGCCAACCGGAAACAACTTCCCGCCGCCTCCCTGACGTCGGTGAGTTTCTTTCGCCAATAATCAGTTCGTGTTGATAGCGTTTTCTTGATTAGCGCCTCATACCTCATCATGATCCAGATATGTCGGTCGAAATTGAAAAGTGGCTAAATGATCTCGGATTGAGTCAGTACGCAGATGCTTTTGCGGAAAACGATATCGATGCGCGCGTTCTGCCATTGTTGACAAGCGACGACCTCAAGGAGCTTGGGGTAAGTCTGGGTCATCGAAAAATCATTCTCGCTGCGGTTCGGGAACTGAGTGGCCAACAGAAATTGCCCACTTCACCCCAGTCAGCGGACGGGCGAGTCGATGAGAAGGATGAGGCATTTGTTTCTGATGAGGCTGAAAGTGGAAGTCCATCGAAAAGAAGATCTACAACACAAACAGCCGCTGAGAGGCGACATTTAACAGTCGTGTTTGCTGATCTGGTTGGCTCGACAGAACTGACCAATCGCCTGGATCCCGAAGACATGCGGGGTCTGTTGCAGAATTACCAGGATGCCGTCGCAGGGGCGGTAAGCCGATATGGCGGCTACGTCGCGAAATATCTGGGCGATGGCCTTCTGGTGTTCTTCGGCTGGCCAACGGCCTATGAAGATCACGCTGTTCGCGCGGTAAAGGCCGGTCTTGAGGCTGTTCGACGGGTCAAAGAACTTAAAACGCCGGACGGCGAGCGTTTGTCGGTAAGGCTGGGCGTTGCGAGTGGTGATGTGGTGGTCGGCGACACGGTCGGAGAAAACACTTACGAAGAAGGCGCAATGACCGGCCCGATCGTCAATCTTGCGGCTCGGTTGCAGGAATATGCAGAACCAAACTCAGTCGTCTTGTCTGTTGAAGAAACCGAAGCAGCCTTGCATCAGATTTTCGAGTTCAAATCTCTTGGGCAAACCGAACTCAAGGGGTTCAGAGAACCACGCACTCTGTTGAAAGTAGTTTCGGAGCGCAGCGCGGAGAGCCGTTTTCGCGCTTCACACAGAAATGACGCCGGCAGCGCCATGATTGGCAGGGATTACGAAAAAGGGATCCTTTTGCAGTCGTGGCAACGTGCCAAAAGCGGTCATGGGGAAGTTGTCCTTCTGGCGGGCGAGGCCGGAATCGGAAAATCGCGCCTGACAGAGGAATTCCTTGCAGAAGTCGCCGCAACTGACGAAGCCGATGTGATAAGACTGAACTGTTCCCCTTATCTGACCAGCAGTCCTTTCCACCCGGTTACGCAGCGAATTTCCCAGGACGCGGATGTTGAACCTGACTTTGATGACAATCTGATCCTCGACCATGTCAGGAAGATGCTGGAGGGCAGAAAAGGCTTGGACTGGGAGAAGGTCTTGCCTGTTTTCGCCGCCTTGGTCGCGCCTCGTAGCGCGCTCGCTCGAGAAGTGCTCGACTTGACGCCGCAGGAGCAGCGCGACCTAACAATTCAAACCTTGATCCACGCGGTTCAGGTTCGGTCAAACGTGCGTCCGGTTATTCTGTGCGTTGAGGATGCTCATTGGATCGATCCTTCGACGCAGGCCCTGTTGGAGCGTTTCAAAGCGATTTGCACCGATCTTCCCCTGATGATGTTGATAACGCACAGACCGGGCTGGGAAATGGCCCGTGACGATGGAGCCTCGCACGTTCAGACCCTCTTGCTGAGGCGGTTTGATTCAGCTCATGTCTTCAATCTGGTTCGCAATATTACCGGTCAGGATCCGGACGATGCGCTGATCGCCGCAATTGTTGAGAAGACGGATGGCGTGCCCTTGTTCGTCGAGGAACTGACCCGTGCAATCGTGGAAGCCGGAGAGCAGGGACAAATCCACATACCGTCGTCTTTGAAAGGTGCGTTGATGGCGCGGCTCGATGCGGTTTCACCAGAGGCCAAACAAGTCGCGCTTACGGGATCCGTCATTGGCCGGGAGTTTGAGCCGAGCATATTGAGTGCCGCAATGAGCCTAGATGAAGCCGACATCATCAAGCGTCTCGAAGAGCTTTCTCGTACCGGCCTGATCTTTGAAAGCGGGCATAATCGTGGGCATTTCGTTTTCCGACATGCCCTTATTCGTGACACTGCCTATCAGTCTATGTTGAGCTCTACCCGAAGACAGCAGCACTCAGGTGTGGCGCGCGCTTTGCTGCAGATGCGATCCGCTGAGATTGAACGCAGACCCGAATTGGTCGCCCGCCATCTTTCAGAGGCCGAAGAATGGCCCGCTGCGTTCGAAAAATGGCGCACTGCGACTGAAATGGCCCTCGGGCGATCCGCTAGTCAAGAGGCGATGGTCAACGCCCGGGAAACACTCAAGGCAGCGGAAAATCTCGGACCTGAGAACAGTGCTGAAACGATCAAGAGCAAAATACTGATCGGTCGCAGCCATGACAGCCTGGGTCAGTTGCCAGAGGGTATAGCGGTCTTGAAAGCTGCTTCGGACGCAGCCCGTGTCATACGTGACGTAGAGCTCGCTGCAGATGCGGCCAACCACTTTGCGGATTCGTGTATGATGTCGAGCGAGAAATACAGCGAGGCAATTGAACTTTGTGACGACGCGCTGAAGGACCTGCCCGACCATGACGAAGTTCGCCGGTGCAGGCTGATGAGCCAACTTGCGCGCGCGCACATGTTTGCTGGCCAGCTTTCCGAGGGCGTGCGTTTTGGCCAGCAATCCATGGAACTGGCCGCGAGACTGGGTGATTACAAATCCCAGTTCTCTGTGATGATGATGCATTTTGGCGCGCCGTTTGTCGCGCGCAAAGGAAGAGAGGCACGCCATTGGCGTGAAAACCTCGATGCCATGCATCGGGTGGCCGAGAACCTGGGAAGTATTGATCAGGGCCGGAATTGGACACTCAGCCTGTTTGTCGGAGCCGAAATGGCCGACCGAGACCTGATGGACAAATCGCTCGAATTGCTGGCGGAGAACTCGGAAAAGGAAAACCATCTGCAGCTCTACTGGGTTCAGAAACACGCACGCGCCATGATTGCAATTATGGACGGCGATTTTGACCAGGCCGAAAAGCATGCAACCGAGGCGGTGCAGATAGGTCGGAAGACCCACGGCGAACACGTTGAGGGCGTCTTCGGTGTTCAGATGTTCACCATCCGCCGCGAACAGAACCGTCTGCACGAGGTCGCGCCGGTGATCAAAAAACTGATGACGGACAGCCCCGATGATATTTCCTGGAAACCGGGCTTTGGCCTGATCGCGGCAGAGTTGGGATATACAGAACCAGCCGAACGCATTTTGAACGAAATGGCAGAAAATGGCTTCGATCTTCCACCGGATGCCATGTATTCGACCACATTGTCCTATCTTGCCGACATTTGCGTCGCCGTTGAGAACCTTAAGCATGCCAAGACCCTCTTTGACATGCTTGCCCCATACGAAGAGCTGACGATCACCGCTGGGGCAACCACAGTTTGCACCGGGGCTGCTGCGAGACGCCTTGGCAGTCTGGCCGCGCTGCTGAAGGACTGGGATACTGCCGAAAGGATGTTCGAAAAGGCTATCGAAATAGACACGCACATGAAATGCCCGCCCTGGATTGCGCATAGCAAGGCAGCCTACGCATCCGCGCTGCGGCGCCGGGGTCGAACGGATGATCTGAAGTTGGCGTTTCAACTGGAAGGGGAAGCGTTGGCAACTTCGCAGAAATTGAGTATGGTTTCCTTAAGGTCAAAGCTCGAAGGAACAGCCAGTTAAGGCCATACCATGCTTGGGGGAGCATCATGCCAAGGTACATCATAGAAAGACAATTCGCCGAGCAACTGAACGTCACCGACGATGACAAAATCCACATCAAGCAGATCAATGACGAGGTCGGCGTCGAGTGGATTTTCTCGTTCCTGAGCGCAGACAAGCGCAAAACATACTGCCTGTATGAAGCCCCTGATGAGGAGAGCCTCAGAAAGGCGGCCGAGCGCCTGAACATTCCTGCCGATGTCATAACACCTGTGGATCAGATCGATCCGGGCATATTCGCCTGACCGTCAGCCGGTCTTTTACCTGAAAGAACGTAGCTCCTTCGTGAAGGGCTTCATAAGTACATGAGGCAGCCGTGCAAGAAGCCTGACCTGACAATGGGGAGGCCTAAGCATGTATGACCTGAAAAAACTCGACGGAAGCACAGCAACTGTGGATCAGGAAGCGCTGGACGCGCTGGATGCCTCGCTTCGTGGCGGTGTCTACCTGCAGGGAACTTCGGAATATGAAGACGCAAGGACGACCTGGAACAGTATGTTCGAGCGTTATCCCGGGTTCGTAATCCGCGCCATGGGGGCGAGTGATGTCCAGAAGGCAGTGAACTTTGTCAGAGACGCAGGCCTCATGATGTCGGTCCGGTCCGGTGGGCATCAGATTGCAGGTCATGCTGTCGCAGACGAGACCGTAATGCTCGATCTGTCCCAGATGCGGTCTGTACACGTGGATCCGGTCAACAAGATTGCGCGGGTTGCGCCAGGTGCACTGCTTGGCGACGTAGATCGCGAAACTCAGGCTCATGGGCTTGCCGTTCCCGTTGGCATCAACTCGACCACGGGTATCGCAGGTCTGACCTTGGGCGGTGGCTTTGGATGGACCACCCGGAAATTCGGCATGACTATCGACAACCTGCTTTCGGCAGAAGTCGTGACCGCAGACGGCGCGATTGTAACGGCCTCTTCCACGAGCCACCCAGAGCTTTTCTGGGCCATCCGCGGTGGGGGTGGAAATTTCGGGGTCGTGACTTCCTTCGAGTTCCAGTTGCACGACCTCGGACCCGATGTTCTGTCAGGCCTGATCGTACATCCGATCGAAAAAGCGTCGGAGCTTCTTGCCCAATTTGCGGCCATTGCAGACAATTCCCCTGATGAACTGACCGTCTGGAGCGTGATGCGCAAAGCACCGCCTCTGCCTTTCCTGCCGGAGGAATGGCATGGGCGGGAAGTGCTGATCTTTGCGGCTTGCTATAGTGGACCGATGGGCGAGGGTGAAAAGGCGATGTCACCCTTACGTGCGCTCGGCGAACCGATTGCCGATGTCATATCACCGCACAAGTTCGTGGACTGGCAAGCCGCCTTTGACCCCTTGTTGACGCCCGGGGCCCGGAACTATTGGAAAAGCCATGATTTCGATGCGCTATCCTCGGATGCGATAGCGGGTCTGCTGGAGGCAATTTCCAGCCTTCCCGACCCGGCGTGCGAAGTCTTCATTGCCCATCTAGGTGGCGCAATGGCCCGCGTTGAATCCAGCGCGACAGCGTATCCGGAAAGATCGGCACATTTCATCATGAACGTTCACACGCGCTGGGAAGACCCCAGCAAGGACGGAGAATGCATTGAATGGGCGCGCAGGCTTTATGAGCAGATGCGACCACATTCGACTGGCAGCGCGTATGTGAACTTCATGCCAGAGGACGAAGCGGATCATATGACTTGCGCGTACGGCGCGCATGGGGAGAAGCTAACAAAGATCAAAGGCAACTATGATCCAAATAATCTGTTCAGGATCAATCACAACATCTTGCCCGGGTGAGGCCATGCCGTGCTTGCAAGGTCGGGCTGAGTAGAGACCCGTAACCTGATTTGGTACCGCACAAATGCTCACTTGGGTGTGCCAAAAGCCCGCAGGGAGCTCTTGATTGCCGTCTTGAGGGTCCATACGAATCCGGTTTCGAAATCAACCGAATGAGGCGGCGAAGAGAGAACTGTGCATTGCATATCTGCCGGTCTTGCTGATCGAAGCGTTCCGCCAGCTTCACCATAACCGGCCCTCGTTTCCCGACCTGAGCAGCGCGCATGTGATCAATAAGGTAGTGCGCCAGCCGCTCTCATTCTCGGGGGGCTAAACTACACACTGGGTCTAAATAGCCATTGCAGGCTGTCCAGACCTTTGGATGACACTTATCCGCTTTTCTCTGAACGAGCATATCCGACGACGCCAATTCGGTTTTGGATAGATGCGTACAGATTTCTTTTTGATACTTCCTCGACAAATTCCGATTTTTGACTTTGTTTCATAAGCGCGTACAATTCCAACAGCTTTTAGCGTTGGATTTTCAAGTTGGCCCGCCTTCACGAAGACGACGGTAGGAAAAGCGGCCAGCACGGGAGGGGGAAATGAAGAGATTTTCTGTTTGGTTGTTTGCCCTCCTGTCGCTTACGGGGTGCTGGGAGAAGGAAGAGGAAACAGCCGAAACGGTCGTCCGTCCCGTCAGAGCAACCGAGATTTCCGATCTGTCCAGTTTGCATGACCGGTATTTTGTTGGAACAGCCAGAGCCGCGCGCGAGGTGTCCCTGGCATTTCGCGTCCCGGGCAACGTGGTCGGAGTGGACGTTCAGGTTGGCGACCTGGTGGCCAAGGGCGACGTTGTCGCAGCCTTGGACCCGGCCCCATACCAGGCCGAGGTCGATCGGCTTTCAGCAGAACTTGAGAGCGCGCAGGCGACGTTCGAGAACGCCAAGCTTCAAACGGACCGGCAACGTTCATTGGTTGAAAAAGACGTTGCTGCGCAAGCGACACTTGATCGGTTTGTCGCGGGTGAAACATCAGCTCAGGCAGCAATCAATTCTGTCCAGGGCGCGCTGGACAGGGCCACCTTGGATTTGACCTATACAAGCCTGACTGCGCCATTCGATGGGCGTGTGGTCGCAAAATACATCGAGGATTTTGAAGAGGTCGCGGCACAAAGCCCGGTTCTGCGCATTCTGGATGCGGAGCACATCGAAGTGGTGATCGATATCCCCGAACGATACATCGCCCTGATCCCGCATATCGAGGACATAACCGTTACTTTTGACGCTTTAGGGGACGTGATCCTGCCTGCCGAGATCAGTGAGATTGGTTCTGAAGCTTCTGCAACCACCCGAACCTTCCCCGTCACGCTGATTATGGAGCAACCAGAAGACTCGCTTGTTCTTCCGGGCATGGCAGGGCGTGTCAGCGGTCAGCCAAAGGAAGGGCACGAGCCATTTGACGCGATCACGGTTCCTGCCAGCGCGGTTTTTGTGCCCGAAGGGGAAACCGCCCCTCATGTCTGGGTGTTTGACGCAGCCTCGGAAACCGTGACCGCACGGAAGGTTGCGCTTGGCACACCCCGGTCGCAAGGGGTCGCCGTCAGCGAAGGACTGGAGTTCGGCGACGTGGTCGTTACGGCCGGCGCGAACTCTTTGCGAGAGGGCCAGAAGGTGTCGCTGCTTTCTGAGGATCCGGAATAATGGGCCTTGCCGCATTCGCAGTCCGCAACGCCAAGTTTGTTTGGTTTACGGTCGTCATGCTTACGTTGGGCGGCATTTCGGCGTTCTTCAGTCTTGGCCAGTTGGAAGACCCCGAATTCACCATCAAGACCGCAGTTGTAACCACCCCCTATCCCGGTGCCAGCCCTGAAGAAGTTGAGCAGGAGGTCACCGAACGGATTGAACTCAAGCTTCAAGAGATCAAGGAAATCGACTACATCTCGAGCGAAAGCCGGGCCGGCATTTCGACCATCAAGGTCGAGATCCGTCCGAATTACTGGTCCGATGAACTTCCCCAGATCTGGGACACGCTGCGCCGCAAAGTCAGGGACGTGGAAACAGACCTGCCCCCTGGCGCAGGCCGTCCTGCTATCAACGACGATTTCGGTGATGTCTTCGGGCTTCTGCTGGCCATGACATCTGATGGGTTTGCCGCCCAGGAACTCGACCGGTTTGCCGAAGACTTCAAGCGAGAACTCTCATTGATCGACGGTGTCGGACGCGTCGATCTGTGGGGAGAGCGCGACAGGGTCATCTATCTGGAAACACGGGAAGAAACTTTGGCTGCGCTGGGCGTATCGGCTCAGACCATTCTCAGCACCTTGCAGACGCAGAACGCGATTGTGGATGCGGGGCGGGTGAACATTGGCGACTACCGCATGCGGATTGCGCCAAGCGGTACATTCACCAGCCCGACGGACATTGCAGATCTGGTGGTGCGGCCAAGCGGTCTGGATCAGGTTCAAAGCGGCCAACGTCGGGGCCCGGAACTGCTCCGGCTGGGTGAAGTTGTCGAGGTCAAGGAAGGTTACGCTGATCCACCGACCACCATGATGCGCTATAACGGTCTTCCGTCCATTGGATTGGCGATATCCTTCCAGTCAGGTGTCAACGTCGTCAGCGTGGGAGAAGCTGTAGATGCGAGAGTGTCTGAACTGATCGCGGCCCTGCCTGTGGGCATCGAGGTTGAGCGGGTTCATTGGCAGTCCGACGACGTGAATCTGGCAGTCAGTAGTTTCCTGATCAGCCTCGGACAGGCCGTCGCGATTGTCTTGGTCGTTTTGACCTTGGCGATGGGTGTTCGGATGGGCATCATCATCGGCAGCGGGTTGATCTTGACGATACTCGCCACCTTCATTCCGCTGGCGATGCTGGGCATAGATCTTCAGCGCATGTCCTTGGGCGCGCTGATCATTGCGCTGGGCATGATGGTCGACAACTCAATCGTCGTGGCGGATGGCGCAATGGTTCGGATGTCGCAAGGCATGGATCGCGCGAAAGCCGCAATCGACGCCGCAACGCGCCCCGCCATGTCCCTGCTTGGGGCCACGTTCGTCGCCGTGATGGCCTTCTACCCGATCTTTGCATCTGTCGAGAGCGCGGGAGAGTACTGCCGAACACTTTTCTCGGTTGTCGGGATTGCGCTGCTGGTCAGTTGGCTGTTGTCCATGACGGTCACGCCACTGCAGTGTGTTGCCATGCTGCCCGAGCCAAAGGGCGGAGCCAGCGAGACTTTTGACACCGGTCTCTACGCCGTTTACCGCCGTTTTCTGGCCGCCGCGATCCGGGTTCGCTACCTGACGATCGGTGTAGCCCTGGGTGCTTTGGTTGTCGCAGGCGTGGGCTTTGGTTCGGTCACACAACTGTTTTTCCCAACCTCTTCGATGACCAAGTACATGATCGATTATTACGCGCCCGAGGGAACGCGGATTGAAGCCGTGTCAGAAGCCATCAAACGCATCGAAGAGCAGGTGGAAATGGATGACCGCGTGACTGGTATCGCAAGTTTTATCGGGGCAGGCCCGCCGCGTTTCTACTTGCCCGTCGATCCCGAAGGGACCAATCCGTCCTACGCGCAAGTCATCGTGAACGTCCAGGATTACCGGGACATTCCCGAGATGACCAAAGCCATTTCGCTGTGGATGTCCGAGAATATGCCCGAGGCAACCTCGTTCACGCGCCAGTTTGGTGTGGGCCCCAGCAATACCTGGGCGTTTGAAAACCGTATCATCGGCCCGGCAGATGCCGATCCCGAAACCCTGCGCGAAATTGGCGACCGGGCTGTTGCGATATTGGATCAGCATCAATGGACGAAGGTGGCGCGCACCGATTGGCGCAACAGGGTCCTGAAGACCGTGCCTGACTATGACCAGGACCGGGCACGATGGACGGGCATCACGTATGAAGACCTTGGCAACACGACGAAACGCGCGTTTGACGGCCGTTCGGTTGGCCTCTACCGCGAGGGCGATGAGTTGCTGCCGATCATCGTCCGGCCCGGCGCGGAAGATGTGGCCGCCGTGGACAACTTTGAACTTCTGCAACTGCAGTCTCCGTTTTCAGTGGAACCGGTCCCGTTGGCCCAGGTCGTGCGCGGCGTGAATATCCAGCCGGAAGACCCAACGATCAATCGCCGCGACCGGCGCCGAGTTCTCACCGTTCAGGCCAACCCCATCGACAGCGTTACCCTGCCAAGCTATCGCGCCGCAGTTATCGCCGATTTTGACGCGTTGGAGGCCGACTTGCCGCAAGGCTACAGCATGGAGTGGGGCGGAGAGTACGAGGACACGGTATCTGCTCAGGCGTCCCTGATCCCCGGAATGATACCCGCGTTTTCGATCATGGCTCTTATCGTTGTTGGCCTGTTCAACTCGTATCGCAGACCGCTGGTCATTTTTCTGACCGTGCCTTTTGTGCTGATAGGCATCGTCCCCAGCTTGCTTCTCACGAACACACCCTTCGGGTTTGTGGCGTTGCTCGGCGGCATGAGCCTGGCTGGCATGATGATCAAGAATGCGATTGTTCTGATCGATCAGATCAACGACAACTTGGCTGAAGGTCAACCGGGATACGACGCCGTTTTGAATGCCGGCGCCTCAAGACTGCGCCCCGTCGTATTGGCCGCGGCAACCACGGTTCTGGGTGTCATACCACTGCTGCCGGACGTGTTTTGGGTGGGTCTTGCTGTCACGATCATGGGCGGATTGACGGTGGGCACGATGCTCACAATGATCCTCGTCCCGGTTTTGTTCGCCACGCTGAATGGTATCCGACAATCACCACAGGCCGTTTAACATGGCCTTTCGAACCACGGTCGGATCAGTTTTTTCCGAGTGAGATAGATGGTTGCGCAATTGATTTAGCGTTTGGGGGGATAAGGTGGACAATACAATACTGTATTTCTTGGTGGGAATATTCGTAGTTGGCCTGCTTTCGATGGGATATTTTGCCAAGGGCAGCGGAGCACTTTGGGTCATCGCAATACTGGTCGGCGTATTGCTTGCAATGGTCGCATTCTTTGGAGGCTACTTTGGTGAAGCACCAAAGTGAATCTTGAAGGCCTGAGATTTGCCATAACCATCACGCTCACTGTCTTTCGGCCAACATCAGCACGAATGAGACAGTTTGGGGTGTTTTGATTAAGGCAGGTTTACGGCTCATCGTAACCGCCAAGGAGTGAAGATAAAAAAGAAACCCCGAAACCACTGGGCCAGAAACGGGAGCATTTCCTTGAGGGTTCCGCCCCAAGAGCCTGCTGTCGTTCGATGTTCCGATGACCTGGCTGGAGTGGCAGGATATTTTTCAACATATTGAAATATATTAAAATAAATGGAAAAAGCTCAATGGGCGATTTTTGGGGATCGGTTTGAATTCAGTCATGTGTCTCACTTTTTGCTCTTGATTGTTTTGGCGTTTGGGGACTCGTCGGCCATACGAATTTTGCGCTCTGGGCAGGAGCCGGATGTTCGCTGCATTGGCAAAAGACCGACGGGCCGGGGAACAAGCGAACTATGATCAAAAAGCCTTTTAGGATCCTGCCAGCTCCGCTCTCGCAATAAGGTGCCGGGTGATGTTGTCGACCGGCTGTTGGTTCCGGATGGGAAGATCTGGAAGCCCAAAAAAAAGAAACTGGCCGCACTCAATAAATCTGACATGGCATCGGGGGAACATTTTTGGTCAAATGGCTGCCGAAGGTTCCGTTCCCTGGGATGAATAAATAACTTGCCGATATGAAAAACTTAATTTCCCGTGGCATATCGAAGGCCCTTGGCCGTGGCAGAACACAGCCGCTTGAAAAGCCAGAGGCTATTCCGCCGGGAACTAAAAGTATTCAAATGCCGCGGGAACAATCCAAAATCTTGTCGCGCTGTCTGTCGATTGATCTGGAGGTTGATCCCAAGGAAGCCAAGTTGTTCGCCTTTGCAGCCGTGCTGGAAGGCGATGGAGAGGGGATCGTTCATCGGAAAGGTGACCTGAAAGCCGCGCTTGAAAAGCTCGACCTGTTTTGCGCCGGTTTCGCACATGTTATTGGGCACAATATTCTGCGCCACGACTTGCCGCATCTTATGGGGGGTTCCGGGAACGCTTGCGTCTGCTGTTTGGCTAAGATGCTCGCTTCGTGACGGTCTTGACCATCCATGTCTTAGCCAAGCGGTTGGTTGGCGCGAGTTTCGCCCGACGGGTAGCTGCCGATGAACTTGATTTCGAGACGCTTCTGACCGACAATTACCGCTCGTCGAAGAACGTGATCAGCGCAGCGAACGCCGTGATCGGAGGATCCCGGGAACGTATGAAAACAGGCCATGGGATTACCGTCGACCAATCACGGCAAAAGGACCCGCCCCGGGGGTATCATGGAAAGCCTCGACCCGGTTGCGCAGGGGCGGGTCCAAATCCTTGGCTGCCCGGCCGGAAACGACGCTCAGGCCCTTTCGGCGGTCAACGAGATGATCCGCCTGTCAAAACTGATCCCAGATTGGAGCTGGAAGGGGACGGCAATCATTTCTCGTGATTGGCGCAAGCTTCTGCCGGTCTGCGACTTTGCCGAGGCGCATGGAATTCCCGTCGAAATGGCGAACGAAAACTTGCCGAGTGTGTGGCGTACCCGTGAGATGCGGAGATTCATCGGCGGCCTAGGTTTTCAGAAGATACTGTACATAAAGAAGCAGAGCGATTGTCGTTCCCGCTGCTGCAATGTTGAATGTGACTTCCCACCCTGTCATTTGGGTGCTCCCTTAATTGATAAGTTTCGCTTCTCTCCCGGCGCAGTAACGATTTAGGACCGAGCGGGTTTTAATCGGTCCGATACTCCGTCGGGTTTTCGCGAGCCGATACGGTGACCGATCGGTTTGCAGCTTGACCAGAGCGTAGGGGCGAGAGTTTGTGTTCCATTCGACCCGCAAGTGGTTCATCGCCCAGTGCGAGCGAACGGGTTTTCCTGAGCACTTCACAGCCTCTCTGGTCGGTCACCAATCGGCTCGATCGGAGAACGGGATCACCTACGGGAAATACTCGGCTGGGATCAGTGATGAGCAGCGTCGGTCGATCGTCGATCAGATACGGCTCCCGATATGAGTTTCCCGGACATCGACGCGTTCGAGGAGCGAGCAGCGATTGCCGAATACGACGGCGGGTGCACCCGTAAGGCAGCGGAAGATCTGGCAGCTCGGGCTCAGGGGTTCCGGGATGCTGAAGCCTACTGGCAGTGGTTAGCCCACAATGTCGTTAATCGCAGACCACCCTGAAATCCAAACCTCGGCGGCCCTTAGCGGGTTGCCGGCGGATCTCTGCTTTACTTTCTTTTTCCAAGGATGACGTTGGTCGTAGGTGGCGGAATGAAGGCTGTGCGGACAAAACTGCCGGTCATTACGTCGCCTGAATTGCTTCCCACAATACGAGTAGATGCTAACGCTCGTGTCGAAAATGTAATTTTGCTCAGCCAGACGTGCTCAAGTACACAGTCTGGAATGCGAAAGCCTGCGCGGCTAAGATTGAATTAAGTACATCGCAACCAAAGGCGCGACAGTGATTAATTCGCCTCAGAACACAAATCGCCATGGGTCGCAAAAACAGCTTGCGCGTGCACGTGAGCGTGAGCGTGCGATGCGGGCAATCCTTCAGGTCATCTCACGGTCCCGTGACGATGAAAAACCTGTTTTTGATGTGATTCTTGAAAGCGCGGCACGATTGTGTAATGCGCCATTTGCATGTCTGTTTCTGGCCAATGATGAGCGCACCTGTTTGACAATCCCCGCCTATCACGGCGCCCGGTCACAATTCGTTGAGCTGATCAATGCCAATCCGTTGCCAATGGACCCGGAACAATCACTGACGGTACAGGCGATGATTGCTCGCGAACCGCTGCAGATCGCCGATGCACGAGACCAAATTTACGATGCCGGTCAACCGCACCGGGTTCACGCGGTTGAAGTTGAGGGCATACGCACACTTCTTACCGTTCCGCTGTTAACACCGGATTCTTCGCTAGGGGTTTTGTTTCTCTACCGTCGGGAAGTGTTGCCCTTCACAGAAGATGAAATCGCCTTGGTGCAAACCTTCGCTGCACAAGCCGTTATCGCCATTCAGAACGTGCGGCAGTTCCGCGAGCTGCAGGCTAGGCTAGAGCGTGAAGTGGCGACGCGGGATATTCTGGAAGTCATCAGCCAGAATCGGGACGATGATGGCCCAGTGTTCGACCTGATCACGCGGAACGCGGCGATACTATGTGGTGCACCGGTGTGCACTTTGTGGCGCGTCGAGAATGGCATTATCCACTACTGCGCCAGCTATGGCGTCCGCGGCGAAGCCCTCGCCGAGACGGAACTGACGCCAGCAGAACCGCTTGCCGACAATACTTTGACTGGCCGGGTTTTCCGCTCTCGAGCGGTCGCCCGGATCGACGATGCTACTGACGAAAGTTATCTTGATTACGAATGGGTCCGGGCGCGGGGCCTGAAGTATCTGGTAGGTGTACCTATCTTTGTCCGCGGCGAAGTGTGGGGCAGCATAAACCTCATGTGGCCGCCCGACCGCCTCCCGCGTGACTCGGATACCCAACTGGTCGAAGGCTTCGCCTCCCAGGCCGCCATCGCCATCGAGAACGTGCGCCAGTTCAGGGCGCTGGAGGCGCTCAATGCCGAATTGGGCGATCGGGTGCAAGCCCAGGTGGGCGAGATCGAGCGCATGGGGCGCCTAAAGCGGTTCCTGCCGGCGGCGGTGGCAGATACCGTCATTTCGTCGGGATCTGAGAAGTTGCTGTCGAGCCATCGGGCGCTTCTGGGCGCGCTGTTCTGCGACATCCGGGGCTTCACTGCCTTTTGCGAGACGGCGGAGCCGGAGGAGACCATCGAGGTTCTCCAAACCTATCACGAAGAGATGGGAAAGCTGATCAACGCCCACGAGGCGGGAGTTGATCTGCGGATGGGGGATGGCATAATGGTGCTGTTCAACGATCCGCTGCCCTGTGACGACCCCGCAGGCGAGGCGGCGCGGCTGGCGATTGCCATGCGCGCGCGGATGGTGGATCTTTGCATGCGATGGAAGCGATTGGGTCACCGGCTGGGTTTCGGTGTGGCTGTCTCCCTTGGGTATGCGAACATTGGGATCGTGGGGTTTGAGGGGCGGTTCGACTACACGGCTTCTGGCACACCTATCAACCTAGCGTCGCGTCTTTGCGACGAGGCAGAGGATGGAGAGATCCTTCTAAGTCCGCGGGCGGCCATCGCGCTCGAGGATCGGTTCCTCGTGGAATCGCGTGGGGAGTTAACGCTGAAAGGCATCCGGGAGCCAATGGAAGTGTTTCGGCTGACCGGCATAGCTGAGGCTTAGTCAATGAGTGCTTAGGGCTCAGGCCAGTCGTTCGCGGTATCTGGTATTGATGGCCGCTTTAGTGGACAAAACCGCCATTAGCTGCATAGCGGCATCGGATTGCCAATTGGTCGAAACCGCTACGGGCTTGTTGTGGCGCTTCTTAACGCTTTTGCCCAATCCTCTAGATGGCTATCGTGATATGGGCCTTGCTCGGATTTGAAGGTCACGACACCCTTAGCGTCGAGAATATACAAGCGCTCTGGTGCGCCAGCGTAATCGTCATTTATCCGATTGTCTGGCCAATCTAGGACAACTTGGCTGTGAAAGCTGAAGGCCCTTCGCCAATCATGGGCCACCTTGGCACGCTCATTCATATTTGTTGGTTGAGCGTACATAATTTTGTCGGCACGGTTGGAGTTTGTGTTCCATCCGTCTGTCGGATGCGCTTCCAGCGTGTAAACGAAAACGAACTGAACCGAGTTTTCAAATTCGCCAATTAACTGCTTCATGCGCTCGGATTGACGACGAAATATGGGACACGTGTAGCTCCCGAAAATCAACGAGACAGGCGCATCGCGAAGATCGGATAGCTTCAGTAAGTCGGATGAAACGTCTCCAGGCGAGTTGCCTTTGGACATGACAGCAACGAATGGGTAGCCTTTGATACTGCAGATGATGGCAAGGCCGGTGCCCATATTGCCACTTGTCAGCTCAACGATTGTCTGCCCATGCTCTAACGTGCCATTGGCCTCAGCTGCTTCAATGACCCCAAGCGCCGCGCGGTCTTTTTTTGGAGAATCCGGGGTTCAAGTAATCGAGCTTGGCTAAAATTTTTCCCTCGCAACCATAGTGCTTTACCAGCCGATCAAGAGACACCAAAGGTGTGTTTCCAATCGCTCCGAGAATGGAACAAAATGTACCAGTCATTATAAGAGTCCCAACTCTGTTTCGAAGCGAACTTTGGTAGACACTGCAGAGTTTTGCAACTTGGGCGCCTGGTGCTCAGCCACCAAAAAGTAACGTAAGGCTGCTCTGTAGGCGACACAACCTATCGCGGCAATCAGGTTTGGCGTTAGAGACTGGCCAAAACTGATTTCCAGTCTCGGTTATTTAAGTGGCAAAAATTTTCTTGTGGATACCTGCTGGAGTGCGAGCTCACAAATATACCAGCTGGTTTTCTACTGCTTCCAATAGTGCCGTCTTAACTGCGTCGATCATTTTAGTGCGAGGTGAGGCTCTCATATTCGCCAGGCCAACAATGCGCTTAGGTCCGTTCTGTTCAAGGGGAATACTTTTGAGCCGCAAGTGGTCATATGCAGCTAAGCGGCTGTCTGGTATGATTGATACGCCAAGTTCAGCCGCCACCATACTTGAGATTGCTTCAAGGCTCTCTAGTTCCATGGCGTCTTTGACTTCAATGCCCTTTCTTTGCAGCCAAGTCTCGATTTGCCTTCCTACAACCGCATCACGCGTAAAACGAATAAACGGTGACGCACCAAGCAGTTCTTTCGGAGGTAAATCTGGGGTGTTTTCCGAGACAAGCAGGACCAATTCTTCGGATACAATTTCAGAGAATTCCAACGTGTTTGGCAGAACATCTGGTCGGGAAATGATCGCCGCTTGAATCTGCCCGCGATCTAACTGTAGCAAAAGCTGATTGGTCAAACCTGGAACAACTCTTACACGGATATCCGGATGCACGGACTTTAGCCTCGCTAGCGCAATTGGCACCAATCCAGTCAGAGTTGTTGGAACGGCCCCCAAAGTTATTTCACCAGAGAGTTCGTTGTTCGACCTCACCCTTTCCGCCAAACCGTCATATGCGGCCACCACCGCAGCAGCCTCTCCGACTAATGTTAGCCCGGTATGAGTAAGTTTGGGAGATTTGGCTGATCGGTCAAATAAATCGAGCCCCAAAGTGACCTCCAGATTCCGCATTTGGTGACTGACGGCCGACGCAGTTAAATGCTCCGCCTCTGACGCGGCACGGAAGCTACCATGTCGATGGACTGCGATTAGAGTTCGCAGTGACCTAATGCTCATTCCGATAACCTCGCTACCGCCTAACCCGTGATCAATATGTGAAATTTTTTCACCCATCAGTCAAAGAATTTTCGTTTTTGTTCATTTTTGTTGATGTGTACCTTGCGCATAGCATGCCCAACGAAACCAAACCCAGAGGTGCTTATGGTTGCTCCCAAATCCAACGCTTATACTTCCATCGTTGCCAAACCCTTCGCTCCAAACCTTGGGGCTGAGATTTATGGAGTCGATCTAAGCCGGCCTGTTCCTGACAACCAGTTCGCAGAGATCTGCAGCGCTTTTCACACCTATCAAGTTCTGTTTTTCAAAGAGCAGAAAGAAATTCCGCCTGCGCAGCACATTGAATTTGGGAAACGCTTTGGACCGCTTCATGCGCACCCCGCAGCCCCAACAATGGAAGGATATCCAGAGATTTTCGAAATCCATGCAACCAAGAATTCCAAGGTAGCAAACGGTGAGTTCTGGCACTCTGACGTCTCTTGCGACGAGACGCCTCCTCTTGGAACTATGCTTCAAATCCATATCGCCCCTCCCTGCGGCGGGGACACTATGTTCAGTGATATGTATGCGGCCTACGACGATCTTTCTGAACCGATAAAAGATATGATCAACGGCCTGTCTGCGCTTCATAGTTCAGAGCATATCTATAAAGGCCGCTATAGCGACCGGGGACAAAAAGACAGCGATATTGATTGTCCCGAAGCAGTTCATCCAATTGTTAGAACTCATCCGGAAACGGGCCGGAAATCGCTATTTGTGAACCGAACATTTACGACAAAGATTGTGGGCTTGTCGGATAAGGAAAGCGATGCGATCCTCGACATGCTTTTCGAGCATGCGGAACAAATCAACTATCAAATCCGGTTCAGGTGGTCGCTTTACGACATGGCCTTTTGGGACAACCGGTGCTGCATGCATCGTGCTATCTGGGACTATTGGCCCGCAGAGCGTAAAGGGCGACGTGTGACCGTGAAAGGCGATAGACCTGTTTAGTCTCGACTGAACCGAATTGCTCGATCAATGAAACCAAATCTTTAGGAGCGCTAAGTGCGAGCTGCAGTCGTAAGAGAGTTTTGTGAAGACCTTTCGATTGAGACGGTCCCGGATCCAACCTGTCCAGACAATGGAGTGGTCCTGGAGGTCGCTGCCTGTGGCGTATGCCGCTCGGATTTCCATGGATGGTCTGGTGCACACCCCAAAGTTCAAAATGGCTCCATCTTAGGGCACGAATACTGTGGGACCGTGGTAGAGGCAGGGCCTCAAGCGAAGCACAAAGTTGGTGATCGCCTCATAGCGCCATTCATCTTAGGCTGCGGCAGCTGCAACGCTTGTCAAACAGGCGTATCAAACACTTGTGCTAACCAAATCGTTCCTGGATTTGGAACGCAAGGTGCATACGCAGAATACGTTGCAGTGCCTTTTGACCACAACTTGGTTCACTTGCCAGAAACGCTGTCCCCTGCCTTGGCGGCAGGGCTCGGGTGTCGTGTCACCACTGCTTGGCATGCTTTGACTGACCGTGCAGATGTCGCAGCTGGTGAATGGGTGGCTGTCCACGGAACCGGAGGGATTGGCTTGTCCGTTCTTCTATTGGCAAAAATGCTTGGATGCCGAGTTGTCGTAGTGGATGTGGTTGAAGAAAAGCTTGAGTATGCAAAGCTCAACGGCGCGGACGCAACAGTAAATGCAAGCAAAGAAGACGCCGCAGCAGCGATCCGAGATATCACGGATGGAGGAGCACAGGTTTCCATAGAAGCGTTGGGTATCGAAACAACGACGAACGCATCCGTAGAGTGTCTCGCTATCCTTGGTCGACACGTGCAAATTGGTATGCCGTCGGGCGACGGCCAGATGCAGGTGAACATGCGTGCAATCTATTCCAAACAACTCTCGTTTTTTGGCACTCGTGGTATGCCTTCATGGAAATACCCCCGCCTTCTAGGAATGATCGAACGTGGCGAAGTGGATATCCAGCCAATGGTCGCCAGAGAAATCCGATTGGAAGAGGCTAGCAATGAACTTCGCGCAATGAATGGACCGACTTCCCCAGGAACCGCTGTTATCACAAGGTTTCAGCCGTGATCGGCCCAAACGCCTTATGGGTTTTTTAAACAGTCATTCCCTCTATCATTGTGCGTCCCTATGCAAATTCAGTTATTCGCGCAATCTGGCTGTTCCGGGTAACGCAATGAACGTCTGCTTTTGGCTCCAGGCGGTCATTCGTGTATTAGGCTTGAGCGACCGCTTTGACGCCATCGACTCCATAGGCCCCGCCACCCGCCAGCACCGGCGACCGCCCGTCAGCCCCAGGAACGACTCGTCAACGGTCCAGTCCTACGGATGCCGTCAGCACCAGTGAGCGGTCTCGGGTCTCTCTATCCTCCGGTTTTTATTCATTACTTATACCTATTCCCCACCCCCATAGTACCCCTGCTAGTGGTTAGGAAAGAGGAGGAGACAAGGGGAGTCAGAACACCCGAAACCACTGGGGCATAAACGGGTACCACGGGTATCGAACTAACGATGTTCCAATCAACTGGCTGGGGTGGTAGGAAACCTTGCCGACCGATGAAACCAATGAGCTTTTCCGACCGGTGGCCGGAACTGGGGCGATTTTGGGGGGCATTTAGCGGAGCTAAGCGATACGCGGCACGAGGACGAAGGACGAGTGAGCACGGGGAATTTAGAGGGTGAGCATCTGGCATTCTGTTAATCGAAGCGACGTGTTGAATGGAGCATCAACGGGTCAGCATTGGCAATTCGAGTCGCTGGCAGCCCCATTTTACATTGGCGACAGGCGCTGGCGGGGCCAATGATGGTTGAATGCGCTAAACAGGCCTAAAGTCGAATTTCATTTCATTTTCTGCTATCCTCAAACTCGGAGGATTAGCATGGAGCGTAGGATTGCTGCCATTCTCGCCGCCGACATGGTTGCGTACTCGCGCCTAATGGAGGCCGACGAGACAGGTACCATTGAGCGACAAAAACGACACCGGATCGAACTCATCGACCCCAAGATAGACACCCATAAAGGTCATATAATAAAACTAACGGGGGACGGAATGATTGCCGAGTTCCCCAGTGTCGTAGAGGCAGTTCACTGTGCGGTTTCGATTCAAGAAGCCATGAAAACCCGAGAAGAGCATGTCCCTGAAGATCGCAAGATCCGCTATCGAGTTGCGGTCAACCTTGGCGATGTAGTCTTCGACGAGGGGGATATCTACGGAGACGGTGTCAACATCGCGGCTCGGCTGGAAGAATTGGCCGCACCGGGAGGTGTGGTCGTATCCGGCACAGCCTACGATCACCTCAAAGCGAACGTGGAAGTTGGTTATGAAGATCTAGGAGAAAAGAGAGTAAAAAACATATCCACTCCTGTCAGGGTGTATCGGGTGGTGCCGGGCGGGAAGCCGCTTGTTTCAAGCTCTGGAAATTTTCCAATCAAGGTAGGCATTTCAATGTCTGCGATCATCCTCTTGCTTGCACTAATGATTTGGCGACCATGGAAACCGGAATTCGATCCTGCCTCAGTTGATCAGATGGCCCTTCCTCTGCCGGACAAGCCTTCACTCGTGGTACTTCCGTTCGACGATTTTAGTGACAATCCAGAACACGCATTTTTTGCAGACGGGATCACCGAAGACCTGATCACGGACTTGAGCAAGCTGTCTGGCATTTTCGTAATTTCACGAAATTCAAGTTGGACTTACAAAGACAAGGCCGTGAAATCCCAGCAGGTCGCTGAAGAATTGGGGGTACAATACATCCTTGAAGGGAGCCTGCGCAGAGCAGGAGATCAAGTCCGTGTAAATGCACAGTTGATCGATGCCTTGAGCGGTCATCATATTTGGGCCAACCGATATGACAGTGATGTTCAGCAGGTTTTTGAACTTCAGGACAAGGTCCTAGAAGAAATAACATCTGCATTGGCGGTTCAATTGACAGCCAAAGAAAAACAGGAGTTTGGAACAACAGAAACTGAACATCCTGAAGCGTATGACTCGCTGCTGTACGGCCTTGAACTTTTGCGCAGTGGCAATTCTGATGACACCTTGAGCGCGATTTCCAGATTTGAAGACGCGATCGCAATCGATCCCGATTACCACAGGGCTTATGCTGCCTTAGCTGCGGCCCATTGGCGAATTGTTCAGAGTGTCTGGTTTCTGGCCATGAGTGGCGGGTTTGAACGGTCTTGGAAAGAAGTGGAAAGAAGCCTTGAAAAAGCGATGGAGGAACCATCGGCTTTAGCATATTCGGTTCAGGCAGAGATTCTTGTGGAGCAGGGCCGCCACGATGAGGCTTATAAGGAATTAGATAAAGCGTTGGCTTTGGCGCCAAATGACCCTGACATACATCTCGTAAAAGCCAAGGTCCTTAACGCGACAGGGCGTGCGTCGGAAGCAGAAGCGGCGGTTCAGTATGCCTTGCGTTTTGATCCGCTTGAACCAACCCGTTATTTGCGCGAACTGGGTGTTTCCCAGCTTCACCAAAAAAAATATGCGGACGTCGTGGCAACGATGCGACGCGTGCTCAACCGCAATTCTGACATAGTGGCCGATATTACAACGTTAGTATCCGCGCTTGGTCACTTGGAGCGGCTAGAGGAAGTCCCTGATTTGGTAAAGCAGTACGACGCTCTTGCCCTGCCGTCGTTTTATGATCCCTTTACGGCTGAAGAAAGCCTTATCTGGTGGTACGGTGACATGTACGGTTACGACCCGGATTATCGCCGACATTTGTATGAGGGCGTTTTGAAAGCCGGGGTACCACCCAGCACTGGCAATGACATTGATTACGATGATGTCGCAGACCAAATGACACGTGATGAAGGTTTGTATTACCCTGAATCAATCTCTCGTATTAATACTGAAGAAGCACATGCTCTTTGGGAACAAGGCGCAGCGAAATTCGTCGATGTGCGCGCGAAGTTGGATTTTAATGCCGGGCATATACCCAATTCCTTCAACTTCTCGCTGTTAGTTGGTCTGTCACGAGACGCACTTTTGGAAATAGCGGAACTTGATGACACTATGGTATTCAGCTGCCATGGGCCACATTGCCCATATTCTGCGTATGCCGCAATAAAGGCCCACCTCTGGGGCTTCGAGGATTCTCGGTACTATGCCGGTGGGTATCCAGATTGGGTCGAGCAAGGCCTTCCAACGGCAATCGTTGAAAACGATTAGCTCGTCGCTCGCCAACTACCCCTTGGTTTCACCCTGAAAAATGCCAGAAACGTCGGCTGCGAGCTTCTGTTGGGCGTAGAGCAGACGTTCAGTTGGTACCGGTCGGAGTGCAGACGCCCAGCTAAATTGATGGCGTGTTCGCATTGAGCCCTGAGCAAGCACGAGTAGCCTTGTGGTTGATTGGTGAAACGCGGCCTTTATGCTAAAATTCGGCTGCGGAAAACGTGAGACGGGAGGAGAAGTCATGGCTTGGAATGTTTCGGGCGAGCTCGTCGAAACCTGCAGTTGCAACATGCTTTGCCCATGCTGGTTCGGACAAGCCGACCTTATGCTCATGGACCAGGGGTATTGCGCAACAACACTGTTGGTACGCATTCGCGAGGGCTCTCATGAAGGCGTGGACCTTTCCGGTCAGAACGCGATTGTCTCGTTTCATTTCCCCGGGCCGACCCTGTTCGACGCCAACGGCACCGGGCGAGTGTACATTGATGAAAACGCCAGCGATGCGCAGGTAGCGTCATTGGAGACCATCTTGCAGGGTGCGTCCGGCGGCGGCATGGAAGTACCAGCAAGCCTGTTGTCGACCTGGCTTCCGACCAAACGCGCCGGGATCAGCGTGACCGAGGCCGAAGGCGAACTAACGGCGAGTGTGGCTGGTGTGGGCGAGATGAAATCCCGCCGTCTGGTCAATGATCTCGGCAACAAGATGAAACTGCAGAACGCCGCGTTCAGCCTCGCCTTCGGGCATGAGGGGCATCAAGGTGATCTGGCCCCCAGTGACGGCACCACCTGGAACGACTCAGATATGCCCATGAGCTGGACAGGCCGGTCGGGTGTGGTTGGACAAGTCGCCTGGGCCGGCTGAGGCTGGGCCGGATCGTCAGGCTATTACAATGAATGCTTTAGGAGTTGCACAACGGGATCGGGCGCTGGTTCTGGCTGCGCTAGTTGCGCTCACGGCGCTGGCGTGGGCCTATACAATTTACCTCGGGCGTGGTTCGTCCCCGATGACGATGGCCAGCGACGTAACCATGCCGATGATGATGCAGTGGTCAGTCGCGGATTTTGTCTTCATGCTTATCATGTGGGCCGTGATGATGTTCGCGATGATGCTGCCTTCGGTTACACCCGCCGTAATGATCTACGAAAGAGTGCGCGCGAAACGGGAGGAGGCAGGGCGCCCCTTCGTGCCGACGGGCAGCTTCGTTGCAGGGTATCTGTTGGTTTGGCTGGGGTTCTCGCTGGCGGCGACTGTATTGAATTGGTGGCTGCACACGGGTGGCGCGCTTTCCTCCATGATGGGGAGGGTTGCGCCGACCGTGGGCGGCGTGATGTTGATATTCGCCGGGTTGTTCCAATGGACGCCACTCAAGAACGCTTGCCTAGAGCATTGCCGCTCGCCCATGAGTTTTCTGACGGCTCATTGGCACGAGGGAAACCTGGGTGCCGCGAAGATGGGGCTTCAGCACGGGGCCTACTGTCTTGGCTGCTGCTGGCTGCTGATGGTGCTGTTGTTTGTATTGGGCGTCATGAACCTGCCGTGGGTTGCCGTACTTACAATCGTGGTGTTGGCGGAAAAGACGTTGCCATTTGGGCGATTTCTGAGCCGAGGATTTGGCCTGGTATTGATTGTCTGGGGCGGGTGGTTGATCGCACTGACCTGAGGAAGGGTCGATAAATTCTCAAGCAGGTCGAATGCCACGACAGAGTGATATCCGAAACCTTACCGGACGGGCAATTTCAGTACGAGATAGAAACCCGCCTCGAGCCTAAATCTGACATCTCCACTCGCCACGATACTCCCGATAGCCGAGTTTTCGTTTTATCGCTTTACACGGGCAATGATTTTTTAAGACTAATGCGCTGATTTGAGTAAGCAGGCTAATTCAAATTTGCCAAGGACCTGAAATCCAAGTCTGGTGCTCAGTCCGGCAAGCCAGCTACACGAAGGGTTTGCATAAGGTGGTCGAGCGTTGACGGATCCTTGTAAGGCTGACTGCTTGCGTAGTCGGATAGGCAAAACGCCGGATCACTCCTCACGATATCGTGGGCGACGCGTTTCGCCTTGTCGTGAGCGGATGTAAGCTCGTAGTCGCTGCAGAGAATAATGCGAGCGTCATTGTTCTTTTGATTAAGCCGCAAGGACTCTTTCGCAGCGCGGATCGAGAGCGCAATGTTGCCGTTGTCTCGGTACGCGGCTGCGAGTACGTCGATTAGCCAGGCAGGATACACTTTCTCGAGCTGAAGGGCTTCTTTCACGCTCTGAACAGCGGACTGTGCGTCGCCGCAATAATTCAGCACGAGCCCCAGGAGAGCATGCGCCAACGGACAACTCGACCTAAGCTTCGCTCCGGTTTTACATAGCGTCAGCGCTTCTTCATATTTCCCGTTAAGAAGTAGAATATGCCCAAAGACAGCGTGACCGATGCCGTTGTTGTCTTCGTATTTTATTGCACTTTGCGCCCAATTGGCCGCCAGTTCCATGGATCTTGCTGCCGGCTCGGTCCACTTGAAAAAACCGTCCATCCAATGCGTTACGGAAACGTAGCTCGGACCCACCACTGAGTCGGGTTGTACGCGGTGAAGCTCTTCAAAAAAGCCGCGGGCAATTCCATTGTCCTCAGGGTTTAGCTCGTAAAAGTGACTGGCACCGCGGTAGTAACACTCGACCGCCTCAGGGCTGTTGAGTTTTTCGAACCAAATGCGATTTCGTTCATTCGTGGCCAACTTTATGTTCAGTGCAGCGATGATTTCCCGAGTGATTTCATCCTGAACTTTGAAGATATCATCCACAACTCGATCATAGCTTTGAGCAAAGATGATTTGCTCGATTTCTACGTCTGTAAGTTGCGCGGTGACCCGCACTCGATCACTAGCCTGTTGGACAGCGCCTTCGAGAATGTAGCGAGCGCCGAATTTGGCGCCCACCGATGATGCCGAGACATCTTTCCCGCGATAGGGATTAAGGGCCGGTGCATGAACAAGAAAAAGCCCGGAAAGCTGTGTTAGTGTGGCCGAGATACCGAACCGGATACCATCGGCAAGAAAGTCCTTTTCGGGGTCAGAACACAGGCATTTGAAGGGTACAATCGCGATGCAAGGTCTTTCCGGAAGGTCGAATTCAAGCGTGCCTTTGTCGCGTGCGCCGGCATCCGTCTCGATCTCTTTGGTGGCAACACGGTACGCGCGCACTTGGCCTTCAATGTTCCTGAGAGTTTGCTCACCCACGAATTCGAACGGATAAGAGATCTTGCCAACAACCTGATCGTAAATCGTTCCGCTGATCATAATTCCCCCAGCTTCGGCCAGCTTCTCGAGCCGGGCCGTGACGTTAATTGCGTCGCCAAAGAGGTTGCCTCCCTCGACCATTACATCGCCGAGGTTGATGCCAATGCGAAAAAGCATAACGCGGTCTACTGGAAAGTGAGCGTTTCCAGTCTCGAGTCTCCGCTGAATTTCTATGGCGCAGCGCACGGCTTCCACGGGACTCGGGAATTCGGCGATTACACTGTCGCCCGCGGATCCAAAAACACGACCGTTGTAATTGGCAATGGATGCTTCAATGGTTTTACGGTGGACCAGGAGCGTTCGTAGCGTAGCTTCTTCGTCCGCATCCATCAGCCGGCTGTATCCTACTGCGTCTGCTGCAAGGATAGCCGCGAGCCGTCGCCGAACTTGGTCATCCGTCATAGCACCTGCTTCCCTAGGTCACAGAACTATGGCGCCATCTTACTTTTCCAGGGAACGAGAGTCCACTGACGCGTAAAGAAAGACGCGCATTAGGCAGGGCCCTGCGTACGGCCGGACTGTCCGAATTGCAGTCTCTCAAACCTTGCTCAGCGAATAGTCGAACCGAGCCCAACGCCGACGTCCACAATATGAAGATGAACTGACTTACTTTCGCCGAGAGGCTCTGTTGCACAAAACGCGTGAGGGATTCATCTTGTGAATCCAGTGTGGTAGCTGGGATGCATTAGCAGACCT
>NZ_JBXWOP010000022.1:0-95621 GCF_059610965.1 Ruegeria sp. CDSB136 | reverse complement strand
TGCTTAAATCTTTGAAAATGATGGCTGCGGGACTGATCGCAGCTGTAATGATGGCCGGATCAGCCAGCGCGCTGACAGTGGTGTCAGCTGGTAACAGCTACGACATTACGTCCGATCAACTCTTTATCGGCACTGTCGCGTCCAGTGGCGGCCCCGGTATGTACTCGGTGACCTTCACATCGCCGATCGATCCGTTGAAAGGGATCGCAAACGCCTCGGTGACGGTCAATGTTCTGGGTACATTTACCGGCCTGACGATGAGCTGGGTCGACGCAGCAAACCCTGCCAACGTTCTGGCGACAACATCGATCCTGGGTGGCGTGCAGACAACGCTTAGCACACTCTTCAGCAGCGTGAGCCCGAGCTCTCTGAGCCAGAACCTGGTTTTCAGCTGGGCGAATTCGCAGACGGCAAATGGCGGCCCGATCACGTTTGACTTTGACGTGGCCGCAGTTCCGCTGCCGGCCGGTGGTCTGCTGCTGTTGACCGCACTTGGTGGTCTGGCGCTGACACGCCGTCGCAAGACAGCCTGAATAAGGTAAACGACTTGACCTTATGGGAAGGGGCCGCAGCGCGGTCCCTTTTCTCTTTGGTCTGTTCAGATGTTGCCGCCTGCGGCCTGACGCAGCATCCAGAGCATCCGCTGGCATCTGAGGCGGAACAACGTGGATATTGCCCGCAAAACCTCACCAGATGACGCCAGCTTGTCGCTGGACAGGACTTTCGGCGTATGCGCGACCGCACTGGCGGGCATGGCCAGTCCGCGAAGCGCCCATCGCAGACGCGCACCAGCCCCCGTTCCGTTCAGCTGATAAGCCTCTTGCGTTGTCCGGCGCCATTTCGCCCTGAGCGCAGGCCAGTTCTGCCGGGACGGGTGACTGACCTGAAACCTGTCTTCGTAGATCAGGCTGTAACCGCGGGCGACCGCACGCATGGTCCATTCCCGGTCTTCCGACACGCCATTGATGAACCCGCCGATTGCGTCGAACACGTCGCGCCGGGTCAGTAGGTTCCCCGCGCCGGAAAATCCCTGAACTTCGATATACCGGCGAAAGTTGAAGGCAAACACTGCCTCAAACGCCTCGGCGCCATTGCGCGGCGGCGGGGTTTCGTCAAAGACATCGACCCGGCCGCCAATCAGATCAGCCCGGTCGGCGATCTGACGTCCCACCGCCAGCCAGTCCGGCGCGGGAACACAGTCGGCATCGATGAAAAACAGCCGTGACGCGGTGGTCTCGGCCACACCACGATTTCGGGCATGGGCCGCGCCTTTTTGCGGCTCCACCACAAAGCGCACCTCGGGAAAGGCCTGCTGCATGTCATTCAGTGAAACGGGGGACGCATTGTCGACGACAATAATTTCTGTCCCCGTCAGATCATTCTCTCTGAGGGCCTGAAGGCATCTCTCCAGCCTAGGCAGATCGTTGTAATGGGGGATAATGACCGCGTCAGTAGCTGCCGTACTCATTGCCGAATGCCCCGCTGATATACCGGCATTTGTTCAACACGATCCCCATGACTTTCGTCAGCTCCGCCAGTTGCTGCTCGGCAACATCGATGTGGTCGATGCTGGTCTCTTCGGCAGCCGCCAAAAGCAAGGCGCAATCGACATTTCTCAGGAACCCGTGGCTGTCATCGCTTGCCATCAGCGGCGGCGTATCGAACAACATGATATCGGGCTGGTATTCCGCCTCGATCTGCTCCAGCGTTTCGATCATTCGCTTGCTTTGCAGGATTTCCGCCGGGTTGTTTGTCGGCGTGTAGTTCAGGCCAAAAATCACGTTTTCCCCGTGGCGCAGAGCATGATCGTGAAAGGACACCTTCCCCTGAATGACGTCCGCCATGCTGTGATTGCCGGTCTGGGCCAGGATCTCGGCCAGCCCCCGCCGCCGCATGTCAAAATCGATCACGATCGTCCGCAGATCGTCCTGCCGCCCCAGGCTGAAGGCCAGATTGGCCGCCGTCGTGCTTTTACCACATCCGCTGTAGGGCGAGGTGATGGCCACCCGGCGCCAGCCATTGGACCGGATCTGCTGCAGCATCTTGGTCCGCAGCATGTCATAAGGCGTGGCATCAGGGCCACCACGATAGGACATCAGGCGTTTCCGGGATACGGAACGTGGATCAATTCTGATCTCGGGCACGGTTAGCCAGATATTGTCTCCGCTGCTTTCATCCGGATCAGGACCATGATCTTCGTGCGGCAGCTGCGGTTGATACTGGCGGCTTTCACGTTCCTCACGGGCTTTCTGAATCGCCTGTTGAAGACGTTCCATCACGCACCCCCCAATTTAGTCAGGACAGAAATCACCAATAAACCTCCAACTTTTCGATCACCCTTTCGGTAATCAGATCCAGGGGCAGATAGTAGGTATGTACGGCCCAGACCCCTGCGGATACGCTCACCAGGATCGCCAGGATGATACTCACCCAGGTTGCCCGCTGTATCATCACTTCGCTCTTGGAGCGCACATAAGGGATGGTGGCGATCGGCCAGACATCCAGCTTGTTGATCAGATCCTCGGGCCGGCGCGCGGCCTTGTTCAGCAGCTCGAGCAGGACAACCAGCCCCAGCCCCAGCGCAATGCCGAACATTGTCCCCCCTCCCGCAATCATCAGCCGTTTGGGTTTGGTTGGCGAACTTGGCACGGCGGGATGTTCGATCACCGAAATACGCTGCCCCTGCGAGGTAACTTCGATGCGCTCACCGGTCGAGGCCGACGCCAGGCGGCTGACCGCGGAATTATACTGGGCCTGGATGTTGCTGTGGTCGCGCTGCAGCTCTGCCAGCGTGATCGCATTGGCCGGAGTCTGATCGATTGTCAGAGTCACCTTCTTAAGGTTCTCTTCGGTCACAACCCGCTGGTCTTCAAGCGTGGCAATTTGTGAATCAAGCTGAGCCAGCTGAAGGTCGAGCGTCGTATTTCCCGTCTGCTGGCCAGACGATGCGGCAGTGGTGGTCTGTTCCGCTGCAACAACCTCTTCAAGGCGGTTGATCCGGGCGCGCAATATCTTAATCTGCGGGCTGCTTTCGGAATAGATCCCCAACTGGTTGTCCAGCTGGTTGCGCAACTGGCTGAGCTGCTGCTGCGCCTGTGTCTGCGGCTGTTGCCCGACGGGGGTGATCTGACCGGTCGTGCTGTAGATTTCCAGCAGTTTTTCACGCTGATCCCGAAGCGAGAAAACCTGCTGATCGGTTTGCTGCAAATTCGTCTGCAATGATGCCTGCTGTGCCATCCGGAATTGCAGGCTTGCGGGCAGAGCACCCGAGTTTTCCTGCTGAAACTGGAGAATTCGCGCACTGCGCTTGTCGAGCTCGTCACTCAGGCGCTCGACCTCCTGTTCAAAGAATTCCAGCGTATCCGACGCCCGTTCCTTGCGGTAGGTCACGTCAAGTTTCTGGATTTCGGTCAGGTATTCGTTCAGCACCCCGGCTGCAATCTGCCCGGTTCTGCCTTCGAATGTGATGGTCATCAGGTTCGCCTGATTGCGACCGGCCACAATACGGACATCGGTTTTTGCCCGCAGCTCATCGACGATCTGATCCGGGCTGGCGTCTTCCTGATCTGCCAACACCTGGAACTTGCGTGATATGTCCAGAAGAACCGGCCGTGTAAGCAGGCGCTGTTCGACGATCTGCAGCTGCTCGAACGCCGGTGTGGTGACGGTACTGGCGGCCAGACTTCCCGGAATCTGCGGCGATTCCACGATCAGCCGCATCTGCGAGACATAAGTCGGCGGCAGGATCATCGCGACTGTGACAGAAACCGCGGACACGATCGTCGCCACAACGAGGAAATACTGAAACCGTCTCAGAAAAATAGATGAATAATAGCGAACCGGGCCCATCTCAGACTGTCAGCTCCTTCTCAAGCGAATTGCCACCAAAGAAAACACCGTCCTGGATCACCTGATTGACTACGTCTTCGCTCACCTTGTCCGTTTCATTGGTCCAGGCATAAAGCAAGGCGAAATCACAGAACTGATTCACAAGACGCGGGACGCCGCGGGTCTGTTCAAAAACGATCCTGCACGCTTCTTCCGTGAATTCCTCGCCTGACCCGCCGGCAATCTTCATCCTGTGCCTGATATAGCGCTCGACCGAGGCTTGATCCATGCGCTCCAGATGAAAACTGGCCGCCACCCGCTGTGTCAGCTGTCGCATTTTGGGGTCCAGAACCATATCGCGCAACTCGGGCTGCCCGACCAGCACAAGCTGGATCAGCTCATCCGTGTTTGCATTGATATTGGTCAGCATGCGTATCTCTTCCAGCCCTTCGACCGTCAGGTTCTGCGCCTCGTCGAAGATCAGAACCACGCGCCGCCCTTCGGCATATTCCGAGACCAGGAAGTCCTGTATCTCGCGGAACATCTGCACATAGGTCGCGTTTTCCTCGATCGGCAGTCCCAGCGCGTGCAGCACCCATTGCAGCAACTCTCCCCGGCCGCCCTGCGCATTCGAGATCAGCCCGACCGTGATGGATTGCTCCATTTCGCTGAGCAGATGCTGGACCAGCGTCGTTTTGCCGGCACCGATCTCTCCGGTCAGCACGGTAATGGGCGCACAGCTCATGACGCCGAACTGCAGGATCGAGTAGCCCCGTTTGTGCAGGGGCGACCAATACATGAATCCCGGGTCCGGAAGCAACGTGAACGGCCGCCGGTCAAGCCCAAAGAAATCTAGATAAAATCCATCGCTGGACGCCATTGCACCACGGTTGCCTTCTGCCTTGTCAAAACTAATACGGCCCCCCTGGAGAACAATCCAATACGCACTCTGAACCACCGGCAAACCTTTACGCAACACACATAATCACATGAACAAATAATACTTGGCTTTTACCCTGCCACAAAATCAAGACAGGGGGCACCACTAATACCTACTTGCCGTAAATTAACCCACCTGCTGATCCAATTCGTCACATATAGGGCGATTGTTTCCCTGAAACCCTTGAAAACCTGCTCAAAACAAACGGCGCGGCAGCCCCCTAAAAACTGATGATCTGAGCCGTTCCGCGACCTCTGATTGACCCGATTCCAGACCAAAACCCCTCAAACCTTCGCATTGTTCTGCGTTCGCGAACAAATCTTCCATTCTCTGCGCCGGATTGCAGAAAAATTCTGGCGCCGGACACCCCTTTCAGCCACTTATGATCGCGCGGCAAGGGAGCTGATGCGCGAGATTAATGTTTTGCAAGCTGACTGGAATTTGTTAACACTTGGTTGCGGGTGCCTGCCTGATGAGTGTGTGAAGGCGGAACCGCAACCGACATAAAAATATAAAGTTTTTGTATATAAGTTGAGGTCGAGCGTAGTTAGTTCCTGAGTTGTGTAGGTGGTTCTTGGGTATTCGTGTGTACTGGGGGTTTAAATAGTGACAAGTCATTCGAAAGAGGTGGCCAACGCTGGCGCGGGCTACCACAATATTACAGTTATGTCGGCCCCGACAAATAGTCCGGGGTTCTACAGAAGCACGGGCAAGCGCATTTTTGACATCGCGTTCGTGCTGCTGACCGCGCCCTTTGTCGTGCCGCTGATTCTTTTTCTCGCGATCTTCCTGGCCTGCCAGGGGGTTGCACCGTTTTACTGGCAGGAACGGGTTGGCCGGAACGGCAAGGTGTTCAGGCTGCTCAAACTGCGCACGATGGTCCACGATGCCGAAGCGGTGCTGAAAAAGCACCTCGCCAACGATCCCGCGGCGCGCGAGGAGTGGAACCGGAACCAGAAACTGCGCAATGACCCGCGCATCATCAAATTCGGCACTTTCCTGCGGAAATCATCGATGGATGAACTGCCGCAGTTCTGGAACGTGCTTATCGGCGAGATGTCCATGGTCGGCCCCCGCCCGATGATGGTGAACCAGCAGGAACTGTATCCCGGCAAACAGTATTATTCGATGCTGCCCGGCATCACGGGACAGTGGCAGGTTTCCAAGCGCAACAATTCTTCGTTCGCCGAGCGGGCCCATCACGACGCCGAATACTGGAAAAACATGTCTTTTTCCTCCGATCTTTCGATCCTGATGCGAACGGTTTCGGTCGTTCTGCGCGGCACAGGCTGTTGACACCGGGGGCTGCCCCCGAATGTAGTTGATCAGAACCCTGTATCTTTCGCCGCCGGAAGCCCGAGTCATGACCGCATCTAGTAAATCCCGCTTTCTGATCGGCAATCGTCTGGTGATTGCCTTTCTGAGCCTTTCGCTGTTCCTGAGCGCCTGCGACACAGCCGAGGAACGCGCCGAGGCGCATTTCCAGGCCGGGCTGGAGCATCTTGAAAAAGGGGATATCGACCGCGCGCGCGTCGAATTCAAGAATGTCTTCAAGCTCAACGGTCAGCACAAGGAGGCCCGCCTGACCTTTGCGCGGCTGGAGCGCGAGCAGGGCAATCTGTCTCTTGCCTATGGTCAGTATCTGCGGCTGGTGGAGCAGTATCCGGACAACCTCGAAGGGCAGCGCAGCCTAGCCGAAATTGCGCTTGAGACGGGTAACTGGGATGGTGTGCGGCGTCACGGCGCCGCGGCCGCCGCACTGGCCCCGGACGATATCGAGATCAGGTCCATCAACAATACGCTGGCCTATACGGATGCGGTCAGAAATGGCGACGCCGCAGGCCTTGAGCTTGCCGTGATCGCGGCCCAGGAGATGCTGGTCACCCACCCCGAGCTTCTGACTGCCCGGCAGGCCCTGATCGACCACCTGATCCGTCAGCGTGACTGGACCGGGGTGCTGGAACAGACAGCCGCGGCCATGGAATTTGCGCCCGAACATCCAAATCTCTATTCAACCCGGCTGCGGGCGTTTCAGGAACTGGATCAGCCCGCTGAAATCGAGGCATTGCTCAAGCAGATGGCGCAGGTCTTCCCTGACGATCAGGGAATCGAGCAGGTGCTGATTCAGCATTACATCGATCAGAACAACCTGGACGCCGCAGAACGGATGCTGCGCGCCGAAGTGGAACCACAGGCCGAAGATCACATGCCGGCCCAGAGGCTGGTCGCCTTTCTGGACCAGCACCGCGACACCGCGGCCGCAATTGCCGAACTGGACGGGATCATCGCGCAGGACGGACCCAATGCCTCGCGGTTCAAGACCGTGCGTGCGTCACTGAAATTCCGCTCGGGCAATGAAGAGGCTGCCATTGCCGACATGCGGGATCTGCTCAAGGGCGCTGAACGGACAGAACAGACTCGTGAGAACGAGATAGAGTTTGCCCGGATTCTGTTCCAGGCCGGCCAGTCCGAGGAAGCCCGGACCCTGATCGAAAAGGTCCTTTCCGAGGACGCCACCCAGGTGGATGCGATCAAGTTCAAGGCGTCCTGGCTGATTGATGAGGACAATATCGGCGATGCCATCGTGCTGTTGCGTGAAGCCCTTGGTCAGGCGCCCCGCGACCCTCAGCTGATGACGCTTCTGGCGCAGGCTCATGAGCGCAACGGCAACCGGGAACTGATGGGCGAAATGCTGGCCCTGGCGGTCGAGGTGTCCCGAAATGCACCGGAAGAGACGCTTCGCTATGCGCAGTTTCTGATCGCGGATGGCGATCTGGAAATCGCCGAACGCGTTCTGGTCGATTCCCTGCGTCAGGATACGAACCAGCCGGAACTGCTGTTCCTGCTGGGTGAGATTTACCTTGGAACACAGGACTGGGACCGTCTGGAAACGGTACAGCAGTCCATCAGCGAGCTTGATACCCCAGAAGCGCGGCGTCTGGCAAATGAGCTGAAGGCACAGAGGCTGGCTGCCCGGCAGCAGACCGATGACCTGACAGTGTTTCTGAACGAACTGGCCGAGGATCCCGAATTCGGCCTGCCCGCCGATATCGCCCTGATCCGCCTGATGCTGGTGCAGGGTGAAATCGCAGAAGCATTCGCCCGGCTTGATCAGTTACTCGAAGATGATCCTGATTCGTTACCGGTCCGGATGATCAAGGCCCATGCCCTGACCAGCAACGGAGAATATGACGAGGCCGCACAGATTTACCGTGCCGTTCTCGGGGAACGCCCCGACATTACCCGGGCATGGATTTCGCTGCATGCGCTGGAATCCGAACACGGCACCCCGGACACGGCCCAGAGCGTTCTGACCCAGGCGCTGGCCGCGCAGCCCGAAAATCCCGATCTGCTGATGCTGCAGGCAGCCGTTCATGAACGCGCCGGCGATCTGGACCAGGCCATTTCGGTTTATGAAACCCTATATCCCCTCAGCAACCAGTCTCTGGTCGTCGCCAACAATCTGGCAAGCCTGCTGACAACCCATCGCAGCGATCAGGAAAGCCTGCAACGCGCCCATATGCTGGCGCGGCGCCTTCGCGGCACCCGCAATCCCGTGTTCCAGGAAACCTACGGCTGGCTGTCCTATCGGCTGGGGAACTACGACGAAGCGCTGACCTATCTTGAACCTGCAGCACGCGCGTTTCCCGACCATCCCCTGGTGCTTTACCACCTAGGCAAGGCATATGCTGCCGTTGACCGGAAAGAAGACGCCTTGCGGGCGTATCGGGCCGCTCTGGAAACGGGGATTCCACTGGACGTTTCACCCTCGCTTGAGACTGAGATTGAGCAGATCAGCGTTACCGACAATCCGGGGCAATAGTAGCCCGCGGCAGCTTCGCTGCATTTCTGCCGCATCTCATAACCGTCGGACTCGTAAAGGATTGTTTCAGGCCCCGCGAACAGGCATAAAAGAAAAAACGAGAGATTTGAATATGCGGACAGTAATAGGACCATTGATCGCTTTCATCGCCGCCATGATTGTGGCGACCGGGGCGTGGGCGCAGGGCTCGTATCAGATCAAAGCCGGCGATGCGCTGCAGGTTGAAGTTCTTGAAGATCCCACGCTGAACCGAACCGTTCTGGTGCTGCCGGATGGTTCCATCAATTTCCCGCTTGCCGGCTCGCTTCGGGCAGCCGGTCGTTCGACCAGCGGGCTCAGCTCCTCTCTCGCATCGGCGTTGTCCTCAAATTTCAATACACCGCCAACCGTCTTCGTTTCGGTCGCGTCGCTGGCGCCCCCTCCGCTTCTGGGCGGGCTGGCCGCAACCGGACCGACCATTGATGTTTTCATCATGGGTGAAGTCAACATACCCGGCAAACATCTGGCGACCGAAGGCACAACCATTCTTCAGGTTTTGGCGCAGGCCGGCGGCCTGACAAATTTCGCGGCCCGCAAACGCATCGAATTGCGCCGGGCTGACAGTAAAACAGGCGTGATGAACAAGTATACTTATAACTACAATGGCTCGGGCAGTGGCATCCAAGGCAGTACAGTGCTCAGACCCGGAGACGTTGTTGTCGTGCCAGCACGCCGCTTGTTCGAATAGGGGCTGATACAGGTGGGGAAATCGAAATTCAGGCTGTCCACCATGCTGGGGGGCGGGACGGCCCTTATAATTTCACTTACACCAGCGGTCGGGCAACAGGCCTCAACACAACAGACAACACAGCAGACGCAGGCCTCGACGCTGCAAACGACCACGCAACAGTCGACGGTCGCTTCGACACTTGCACAGCAATCGCCCAGCCAGCAGCTTATTTCACAGCAGGCGCTGAGAAACCCCGCGCGGCAGGTTGGCCTGCCGACAGCGGGTCAACAGACTGGTACCGGATCCGGCCTGACCGTCACACTGGATTACCTGTCCTCGCTCAAGCATGACGACAACCTGCGCCTGACCGATCCGTCGCTTGGGTCCACCACTTGGTGGGAAAACACATTGGCGCTGGGGGTCCTGAACCAGACATCGGATTCAACGCTGAGATTCGATCTGTCGGGATTGTACCGGATCGCCAATGAGCCGATCATCGGAACGGAATCCAGTTTTTCGGATCCGCTCGCACGGCTGGTCTATCAGCGCACCCGCGCCAACAGCCGGCTTGGCCTGCAGGCTGAATACCGCGAGAGGGATCTGGCCTTCAACCGTTCGCTGACCGATACCAACCTGGACGGTGTCATCGATGCCTCCGACGTCATCGGTACCATCGGCGATCAGGTCAACACACGCGGGAACCTGGATTGGGAGACCGGTCTGACCGATCCCCTGGGATTCCGGTTCACCTATAATCACCGCGAACGCAGCTATTCGAACACAATCGATCCGAACCTGTTCAACAACAAATCCGACGACTACACGGCAGCGGTTCTGTTTCGGTTTTCTCCGACTTTGCAGGGGAACCTGACCCTTGATTACAGGGATTTCGTGGCTGACGATAACGTCCGGACCGACCGGCAAACAACCGTTGTATCGGTTGGTGGAACCTACAACATTTCCGCCATCACCAGTGTCAGTGCCAATATCGGCTACAGCCAGGTTGACGACACGCAACGCGCGAACGGCACAAATGACGTGACCGAAGATTACGTCTGGAGCTTTGCCTGGAACAAGATACTGCCGGACGGAAACGCAGATATTCTATTTGACCAGACATTCGGCGTGAACGGTTCGAGGATCAACGCAACCGCCGGCCGAACGTTCCGGCGCGCCGGCGGGGTATTCGGTTTCAATGCCGGCTTCACCCGGGGACCGTTTGACGAGGTGACACCGATCGGTCAGATCGACTACAGCTATCAGCTGGCCAGTTCCCGGATCGGCGCGACGCTTCAGCGCCGGGTCGGCACCAGCACGCAAAGTGTGGAAACCCGGCAGACCCTGGCTTTCCTGACCTATGACTATTTCATCAACCCGGTATCCGGCCTGTCTTTCAGCGTCAATTTCATCGATCAGGAAGACGAAGGGACGGGTTCGGCCAATCCAAGACAGCGCGGCACGTTCAATGCCTCCTATACCCGCGCGATCTCAAGGGACTGGGCGGTCAATCTGGGTTATCAATACGAGATGGACGACCAGAACGGCTTTAAGGCGACCTCGAATTCGGTCTTCCTGACACTTGGGCGGCGGTTCACCCTCAGACCCTGATTTCCTGGGCTGGGTTCGTACCGTCAACAAAGGCCCCGGCCATCACTTATTGTTTAGGCTCCGGATCAAAATCGCGGGAGCCCGGGCCGTCATGATTTCGGGGCATGTTTTATTATGCATGATAATCCATGATGCATCGTTTTGATTCGAAAGACAGCCGCGGCAATCTCCTTGAGGCGGCCCGGGGCGGACTGCCGGCCATAAGCTCTACCGGGCTGTTCTGGTTTGCCCTGTTGCTGCTTGGATCAATGCCCATCTTCTGGATCGGGATCGTCTCGCTGGGGGCTGCGTGGAGCACCCCGGAATACAGCCATGGCCCTCTGATCCCGATCATTTCGCTGTATCTGTTCCTGCGCGAATTGCGGGACATGCCGCCACCCAATCCGGTTGTTCATGACCGCTGGCCCGGTGTGCTGGTGATCGCGGCCGCACTGATCATCGCCGTTCTGGGCAATCTGGCCCGTATCCCCGATATTGTCACCTATGCCATGATCATCTGGACCGGTGGCGTCATGCTGACCGTGTTCGGCTGGCAGCGGGGCAAATATCATCAGCTGCCTGTGCTGCATCTGGTGTTCATGCTGCCCCTGCCGCAGTTCGTCTATTGGAAGCTCACGATCTTCCTGCAATGGATATCGTCCGAGCTTGGCGTCTGGTTCGTGCAGCTGGCGGGCGTTTCGGTCTTTATCGAAGGCAATATCATCGATCTGGGGGTCTACAAGCTGCAGGTGGCCGAGGCCTGTTCCGGACTGCGCTACCTGTTCCCGATCCTCAGCTTCTCTTACCTCTTTGCGCTGCTTTACCGTGGCCCGATCTGGCACAAGGTGGTTCTGCTGGTTTCCGCCGCGCCATTGACCGTGCTGATGAACTCGGTCCGCATCGGCGTGATTGGCGTTCTGGTCAATCAGCATGGCATCGAGCAGGCCGAAGGGTTCATGCATTTCTTCGAAGGCTGGATCATCTTCCTGCTGTGCGTGGCCATTCTGTTCCTGATGGCCATCGGGCTGCAGCGCCTGGCCCCGAACCCGCAGCCCTTTGCAGAGACAATCGATCTGGACACCCAGGGGCTGGGCACCGTCGCATTGCGGGTTTTGGGCATCCGCGCCTCGGTGGCACTGGCCATCGCCGCCCTGCTGACGCTTGCGGTTTCGACCGCATGGACCCTGCGGCCCGCCTCTGAGGTAAAACCGATCGAGCGGGATCCCTTTGTTCTTTATCCGCGCCAGCTGGGCGAGTGGTCCGGCTCGACCACCAGCCTTGATCCCAATGTCGAACGGACGCTGGGTGCCAGCGACTATCTCCATGCCACTTATATCGACAGCGGATCGGGTGATTTCGTGAACATGTTCGTGGCCTTCTACAACAAGCAGACCGATGGTGACGGCATCCATTCGCCCGAGGTCTGCCTGCCGGTGGGCGGCTGGGAAATCTTCAGCCTTGAACCTTATGAGATCAACCCGGGCGACACGCCTTATGGCAGCTTCACCGTCAACCGCGCGGTGATCCAGAAAGAGCTTTCAAAGCAACTGGTCTATTACTGGTTCGAACAGCGCGGCAAACGCATGGTCAACGATTTCCGCGCCAAGATGAGCGTGGTTCAGGACGGCTTTACCATGGGGCGCACCGATGGCGCGCTGGTGCGTTTTGTAACTCCGATCCTGCCCGGCGAAACCGAAGCGGCCGCGGACGCAAGGCTGCAACGGTTCATGGAACCCAGCCTGAACCGTCTGCCGCAATTCGTACCGTTTTGATTTAAGGTAAAAGGTAAAACTCAGACTAGATTTATCTAGATTGTAATCTACAAACGCTCCGGCCGTTCAAAGGCAGACATAAAAAGAGACGCTCGAGGCTCAAGCCAAATCAATCCATGGCCGAAATAATTTGTAACACAACCACCTTATCCTGTCACAATCACCAAGCTCGACTGGAAAGGCTCGGTTGTCGGAGACCTGAACTTGGATAAGGGCACCCAAGCGAAAGAGCCGCCAACAAGCTATTTTTGGGTTTTTATCCCTTCCAAATACGTTTGTAGGCCGCGATCAGCGCGGGCACCTGATGCGGCCACGCCATCTCGGATTCGACCCGGACGCGGCCATAGCCGCCCATGACGGCGCGCCGTTCATCATCCGCCAGCAATTCGGCGATCCTGTCCGCCATATCCACCGGATCGTTGGCCTTTGCATAAAGCGAAGCCTCCTGCGCCGAAAACCGCCCTTCGGTCACGTCGAACTGAACGATGGGCTTTTCGAACGCCATGTATTCGAGGATCTTGTTCATGGTGGACTTGTCGTTCATCTCGTTCACCCGGTCCGGGTTCACGCAGACATCGGCGGTCGACAGGATCTCGAACAGATCATGGTCCGGGGCCCGGCCAGTGAAGGTGACGTAGTCCGACAGGCCCATATCGACCGATTGCTGTTGCAGCTTCTCAAGGCTGGGGCCACCGCCGACAAGGCAGAACTGGATATCGTCGCGGCCCTGCACCTGCACCAGATGCGCCACGGATTCCAGCAGCAGGTCGATACCCTCCTGATCCCCCATCACACCGACATAACCCACCATATACTTCCGACCATTGCGCCAGGCGGGGTTCGGCGGCAGGTGCTGCAACCGGCTGAGGTCGGGGCCGGAACGGACGACAAAGACATCCTCGGGCGCCATGCCGCCGCGTTCGATGGCAATCTTGCGATAGCTTTCATTGGTGGCAATCGACACCCGGGCCGAGGCGAAGGTCAGCCGCTCGAACGTCTTCATCAGCTTCCAAAAGAACCCGCGCTTGTTGAACTTGGCCTCATACAGCTCGGGGTTGATGTCGTGGTGATCGAACAGATAGCGCACGCCAAACAGCTTGAAGGGCAGCGCCACCAGAAAGATCAGATCGGGCGGGTTGCAGCCATGGATGACGTGAAAGCCGCGCGTGAACTTGATCTTCAGCGCCAGCCAGCTTTCCCAGAACAGCGCCGCGCCATATTCCAGCAGATACCCCAGCGCGCCACTGGCATCCAACGGCAGCGGGTGACGATAGACCTTGACGCCCTCGTCTTCCCACACACGTTCCTCATGCCCCTTGCCGGTGGGACAGATGACCGAGACCAGCGCGCCTGCGGCGGCCAGCGTGCGCGCCTCCATCCAGACGCGGCGGTCGAAGGGCACCGGCAGGTTCTCGACCACGATCAGAACCTTCAGCCCTTTCAGAGGCTGGCTCTGGCGCAGCTCCTCGAACGAAACCGGCTGAATGGCGGGCGGGGGGCTAGTCATATTCATAGGTTCGCACCACCTCTGTATCACCCAGGTTCAGCTCGTTGATGATCCGGTTCGAGCCGATCACCAGGTCCCATGGCCCGGCCTCGGCTGTGGCGCGATCGACCAGCAGGCTGCCCACCGTCGGCAGGTGGGTAAAGGTATAGCCCAGGTTCTGACCGCGCAGATCGGCGGGCCTGATGGCGGGGTCGTAGACCGACAACTGATACCCCCCCTGCAGCAACCGGCGGGCGATGTCGACATTCGGGCTTTCACGCAGATCGTCGGTCTCGGCCTTGAAGGCCAGCCCCGCCATCAGGACCCGGCCCCCTTCGGGCAACCGTGCCATGATGTTCTGCACCTGATGGGTCTTGTGCGCCTCGTTGGTGCGCAGCAGGCTGTCGATCAGATGCGTATGCGCGCCCACCTCGCCCGCGATATGCTGCAGCGCGCGGACGTCCTTGGGCAGGCAGGACCCCCCAAACGCCCCCCCGGGCCGCGTGTAATAGGCCGAGATGTTCAGCTTGGTGTCCGAGACGAAAATCTCGTGCATGGTCTTCGCCGAAACCCCCATCTGCTGGCAGATGCGGCCAACCTCGTTGGCAAAGGCCACCTTGGTCGCGTGCCAGGTGTTGTCGACGAACTTGGTGATCTCGGCCTCTTCATAGGCGGTGTAGAAAACCGGCGCATCCAGACCTTCATGCATCTCATCCATCACGTCGGACCGGCCGCCGTCACTTGTGCCGACAACGATCTTGGGCGGGCTGAAGAAATCATCCACCGCTGACGCCTCGCGCAGGAATTCCGGGTTATAGACGATCTCGACCGCCTGCGCGGTCCGGTCGCCCAGAGTGCTGCGGAAAATCGGCTCGATCAACTGGCGGACGGTACCGGGACGGAAGGTAGAGCGATAAGCCACCGTCAGGGGCCGCGCGCGGTCGGGCGAGACGGCCCTGGCGATCTGGCGTGTCACCTCGGCCACGAAATTCATGTTGTGCGAGCCGTCGGTCGAGCTGGGCGTGCCGACACAGACGATGGCCAGATCGACATCGGACAGATCCGGCATTTCAACCACCGCGCGGATCAGGTTCCGGCCAAGCGCATCCGTCAGCAGATCGGCCACTTTGGGTTCCTTGATCGGAGGCTGCCCGGCGTTGATTTCGGAAACCTTGTCGGCATTCACATCGACGCCGACCACCTCATGCCCTTCGCGGGCCAGACAGCAGGCTGCCGTGAACCCCACATACCCCAGGCCAAAAATCGCAATCTTCATACTGTTATTACCATTTCGAAACGCAATACCCTTTGTCAAATCAGACAACTACAACACTTAGTTGGTACACTTGCACGAACCGAGTCCTATCTGAGACACTGAGGCGGAAATTCACCTTGATATGTGATGCTATTTTCTGACACGGATTGAAAATATTCGCTAGGACATCACGCAACCTTCGAACTCTAAAGAAAAAAGTATGCAATCTCTATATGAATGCGCCTTTTGTGAGTTGACTATCAGCCGGCCGACCAACTTTCCACGGCCGGGATTCTGTAATTCAAAACACTGCTTTGGAGATTGCAAAAAAGGAAACACTGACGAAAAAACCGAAGCGTTGTTCTATTTTGGGAAATATTAATCACGTGCACCAACTCCCTAATCTCGATCCAACCCCCAGCGCACTCACCCGCCGCTCTGCGCTTGCTGTGGGAGCAACGATCCTACTGGCGTCCGGTGTGTTCCGGCAAGGTTTGGGAGTTGTTACACTTGCCGTCACGGCGCGTCTTCTGACGCCCGAAGATTTTGGCATCATCGCGTATTTCCTGATCGCAACCGCACTACTGGAGATGTTTCAACGGCAAATCGGACTGGTTCTCATCCGGCTTGAAAATGTGACAATCGATCATCTGGATACGGTATTCTCATTTCAGATCATCTTCGGACTTGTTGCTGCAGCACTGTTCTGGGCCCTTCAGCCCCTTGTCGCACTTTTTGATATTCCGGCCCTGTCAGATTTGATGCCGGTCCTTTCAGCGCTTTCACTGGTTATCGCAATCAGAAGTCCCCGTTTTTTGCTGTTCGAGCGCGGCCTGCGGTTCGGTTACGTTGCTATTGAAGAAACGGTTAGCCGTACTGTCTATGCAGTTTCAGCCATCATTTTAGCTTGGCTATGGCGAGATTACTGGGCAGTTGTCGTCGCAAGCTTTGCAGGTCAGGCTGCGCGCGGGGCTTGCACGTATTTCGCGGCACCCATGGTCCCAAGGTTTTCACTTTCACGGTGGCGCGACAGCCTGTCGTTTTCATCTTGGTCAAGCGGAGCCCAATTCGCCCAGTTTCTGTCCGCCAATGCGCCACAGCTTATCATCGGCGGCACATTGGGTCTGGCGGATGCCGGTCTGTTTCGAGTGGGAACCCGGTTGGTCAATGTCGTCACGCATCAAATGTTCACGCCGCTTTTGCGTGTCATGTATCCGGGCCTTGCCGACCTGTCCCGAAATACCAACCAAAGCAGAGAAGGGTTCCGTAAGATCAATGCCGGTTTTCTGGCCATTTTGCTACCGGTCAGCGTCGGGTTTGCACTGGTCGCCGAAGATGTGATCCTGTTTGGGTTAGGGTATAAATGGATCGCCGCCGCTCAGGTCGTCTGGATCCTAGCCCCCCTATACGCACTAAATGGGTTGCAAGCTAATGTCCGCTCTGCCGTCTATGTAGAAGGTTCAACTTCAATCCTGTTTATAAGAAACTCAATTTTGCTGGTCGTCGTCTGCGTTCTGATGTGGATCGGTGTGCAATACGGCTTCACCAGCGCGCTGGTCTCGGCCGGGCTGGCCAATCTGGCAGCACTGATTGCAACCCTGATCATAGCCCAACGCTTTGGAAACGGTGGTTTCTTTGAACCGCTTACTGTCGGCTGGCGCAGCTTTTTGGCCTGCGCTATCATGGCGGCTGCAGTTCTAGCTACCGATTTCGCATTAAGGTCTGGCGTACATGTTCCTCGCCTTCTGATCATTGTCTCAACAAAAGTCCTTGTTGGAGCCGTTGTCTACACGGCGAGCCATATCGTCCTGTGGGTCATGGCCGGTCGGCCGGATGGTTTTGAAACCCTGATTTTTTCTTTAATTAGACACCTGCACCGCCAATTGCGACGGCAACAGGTGTGAACAGGCATAATTCAATGCAGGACCATGAATCATTGAAGCATATATCTGTGGATTATGTCATCGAAGATACGCCTGAAATAAATCAGGACGACTCAGAAGCGGACCCGGAATATCCGCTTGATCTGAGCGTCATCATCGTGAACTACAACACCCGCGATGTGACCTCCGAGGCAATACAATCGCTGCTGGACCATCATGGAGACCTGCGGCTGGAAGTCATCGTGGTCGACAACGCCTCAAGTGACGACAGCGTTGCGGCGCTGCGCGCGGCATTTCCGCAGGTAAGCGTCCTGGCAACCGGTAAGAATGGCGGGTATGCTTGGGGCAACAATGTTGGCATCCGGCGGTCACGGGGCCGCTATGTTCTGGTTTTTAATCCCGATGCACAAGTTTACGATGGCACATTGGAATGCGCCGTCGCCTATATGGACACCCATCCCGAAGTTGGGGTTCTGGCCGGACGTGTATTGCTGGAAAATGGCAGGCAGCAACCCACGTTGTTCCGCCAGCTCTCTCTCAGCAACGTTTTCTGGAACACGCTGATCCCGAACCGCATCATCCGTATAACCCGGCTTTTCGGAGATCAACGCTATGCTTCACTCGCGCGCGATTCCGTAATGGATGTCGATACCGTTGCAGGGTGTTTCATGATGGTCCCAAGGCATGTTATTGACGAGGTAGGCATGATGGATGACCGGTTTTTCATGTACAGTGAGGAATCGGAATGGTGCTGGCGGATCAGGCAGGCCGGTCTGAAAGTTCGCTATAACCCTGAAATCCGGCTCATGCATTACGGAGCCGTATCTACCGGAAAAGTGGCCCCGTGGAAAGCCGTCGAAATCGCCAAAGGCCATATTCTTTTTCTGCGCTTCACACGCGGGCCCTTAGTTGCCTGGATCGCAACCTTGCTGATGGCTTTAGGTGATTTGTTGCGAGCCGTCTGGTTTCTGCCGATCGGCCTGATACGGCCCGGGCATGAAAGTGCCAAGGCTTGGCGGGCACGATCTTCCTTTCTGCTCGGTGCCCTGTTCAAGCCACCGTGTGGGCAGACACCCCCGCAGCCCAACTCGGATATGGCGGTATGAAAAACCTTGCCAAAGCGATCATGCGTGGAACAGTCCATACGGCCCTCGCTCCTTTAGAGGCCAGAATGCTTGCGCAACAACCAAAGGCCCAATGGCCCCATGTATTCATACTGGGGGCGCCACGCTCAGGAACCTCACTGTTTTATGAGCTCATGGTAACCGGGTTCGATTTTTCCTATTTTTCGAATCTGGCGCACCGGTTCTACAAGACCCCTCTGGCCGCGACCCGCGTAGGCGGGCGACTGATTGCAGCACATACACCCGCCTATCAAAGCGATTACGGCCATATTTCGGGCTGGGCGGCACCGAATGAAGGCGGATGGATCTGGCAGCGATGGCTTGAAGATGGTCCTTGGACGGATGAGCGTATTCTGCCCGAGTTGCCCGCCCAAGAGATCCGGGCCACACTGGCCGGAATGGCGGCACTGGCGCATGCGCCCTTCATTAACAAGAATGTGATGCATTCCAATCGTGTGCGGCTGCTTGACGCGCTGTTTCCCGGCTGCTTGTTTCTTGAAGTACGCCGCGACGCAAGCGACACCGCCCGGTCCATTATACGGGCGCAGCGGCGCAACAAAGGACCCACGCGGGATCACAAGGATTGGTGGTCGGTCCGTCCCTCAAATGCTGGCGGCGATACCGATATCGAACGCGCCTGCAGGCAAGTGACCGGCGTGGCCCGGGACATCGAACGCGATTGCGCACATATCGGGAATGGGCGGCATTTTCGAGTCGGTTACGAGGCCCTGTGCGCCAACCCGAAACAGGTTCTGTCCGACGTGGCCCAATTCCTGATTTCGCATGGTGTCTCGGTGCTGGAGCACCCTCGCCCCCCTGTCCCCGAACGCTTTACCCTTCAGGCATCAAGGCCGCTCACTGACAAGGAAGAAACCTTTCTGGAACAGATGCTGCTACCCCGTTCAAAAACGACCGCATCCTGATGGCGGACTGCATACTCACCCTGCGCAGAGTTGCGCCCGAAGACTGGACCGAACTCTGCGCCGCGTTCGATGATCTGACCTATGAACAGTCCCTCACCTATGCGCAAGCTGCGGCCGGGCGGATAGGTGCCGATGCTGAATTCATTAGCCTGCATGACGCACAGAACACCCCGGTTGCCGCAGCCTGCCTGAGGATCAAACGGCTGCCGCTGCTAAACCGGGGGATCGCGTGGATCGCCGCCGGGCCGATGATGGTACCTGTGGACGGCGTGGCTCCCGCACCGGAATTACAACGCGCGGTTTTTGCCGCGCTGAGCAGTTACGCGCAGGATACCGGTCATATTCTGCGTTTGCGCCTACCTGCCGCAGCAGCCCATGACCCTGCCAAACTGGACCCCGTGGCGCAGGAAGCGGGCTTTCAACCAACAGAACGCTCTGCAGCCCACCGAACCGTTATTATCGACTGTGCTCAGGACGAAGACGCCCTGATGCGCGGCTTGCATGGAAAGTGGCGAAACAGCCTGCGCAAATCCCTGAAAGCCGGTCTGATGCTCGATATTGCGCCGATTGCCGAAGCCTTCGAACGGTTTCAGACGCTCTATCAAGAGGTTCAATCGGTCAAGGGCTTTCAGACGGACATTTCTCCTGAATTTTATTATGCGCTTGAAGGGCCTGATTTTCCCCACGAGGTTCTGTTTGCACAACAGGGCGGTGCCGACATTGCCGCGATGACCATTGGACGTACGGGGCGCCGTGCCGTCTATATCTTTGGTGCCACCTCACAAGCAGGTCGGCGTCCCAATGCAGGTCATTTCCTGATGTGGCAGACTATACTACGCTGCCGTGAACTGGGCTTGAAGTGGTACGATCTGAACGGTGTGGATCCCGACAGCAATCCCACCGTTGCACAATTCAAGCTGCGCACTGGCGGAAGCGATCTCATGGCTGCAGGCCCGTATGAATTCCGTCCCCCCGGCGTGACATCTGCCCTGATTAGCGCCGCGGAAACAGTGCATTCGCAGTTAAAGAAAGCACTGGGATGACAGGCTTGATCGGTATCAACTTTCACGGCATCGGGGCACCTGACCGCGATCTGGAACCCGGTGAGGCGCCTTATTGGCTGTCAGCCGACCAGTTCCAGTATGTCATCGGCCAGATCGCGGTGGCGCCCGACCCGGCCGGTTTTACAATCACTTTTGACGACAGCAATCTATCGGATCACGATATCGCCCTGCCCGCGCTGGCGGCACGTGGGCTGCAGGCGCGGTTTTTCGTGCTGACCGGGCGGATAGGACAACCCGGCTCGCTGGATGCGCCGCATTTACGCGCCCTGTCGGATGCCGGCATGACGATCGGCAGTCATGGGATCAACCATATCGCCTGGCCCGGCCTCAGCGATGCCGATCTGGAAAAGGAACTGCGCAGTTCGCGCGCCCGGCTCGAGGATATCTGCGGATATCAGATCACCGAGGCCGGCATACCCTTTGGCAGGTATGATGCGCGGGTTCTGCGAGCCTTGCGGGCGGCCGGATATACTGCGGCATGGTCCAGCGATGGCGGGTTGTTCCGGCATCAGGCTTTCCTTCGGCCACGCACCTCACTTCGTGGCGATATGACCCAGAACGACATACGGGCGATTTTAGCCGGACGGATGTCCCGACCGCAGAAGCTGCGCCGTATGATCGGAATGACCCGACGACGGTGGATGGTGACCGGTTAAGTCAGCACCCGGTTTCAGGATTGCGTTTCAGCAGGGTAGTTAGCAAATCTTGTATACCTGACTGCTCTCCTTTTTGTCTGATGCGGGCCGCTTTCCTCTGCGTCGTTCTGTGTACAGGTCGGATCTGAAAACCAGACCCCAGCCCCCAGAAGGAACATAAATATACAATACGTGGCGTCCCACAGATGGACAGTAAAAGCCGAGATGCCCATGCCGATGAAAGCAATTAGATACCCGCGCCGGGCCCGGGAAACTTCGTTAGTCAAAGGAGCGGTCGCCGCTTTCCAGCAAATGATCAGGGTGGACAATGTCAATAAAAACCAAGTTGGGATGCCATAGCGCAATGCAACGAGCAGCCAGAAATTGTCGACGCTTGATCTCAGCCAACCCGGGCGAGTCCAGTCTCTGAGACCAAGACCGAATACAGGGTTCCTGAAAATATCGTCAATTGCATTTCTGAAAATATTAATACGGTTCCAGGCAGAACCGGCTGAAAAGGTCAACTCACTGGCAATGATCTGAAAGGCATTCCGGTTCGACGCGAGCTCCAGCACGAGATAAAGGGAGCCAAAGATAAACGCAAAAATCTTCCAGCGGTTTTTGATGGTCTTCAGCACCTCGTCCCAGGCAATCAGGAACGATTGCAACAGAATGCTCAGGAACGCACCTGAAGAGAGTGAGCTGAAAACCGCAACGCCAACAACAAACGGGCGTTGTGCTTTTTTGAAGAGAGACCCCTCGGGGTTGAGGACATACCACGACAGGGCAAAGGCAGGGGCGCAAAACACTCCGAACAGGATCGGGTGCTGCATGGTTACCTGAGCACGTTCCAACCCCAGTCGGGGTTCCTGTGCGACATTACGATAGACGTTGAGCACCCCACGAAAAAGTTCCGTCAGGACCGGGTCTCCGGTTTGGTTTTCGATAAGTGCAAAGGGTAGCATCACCAGTATGATCCCGAAATACCACCGCGCAAAGACCCGGAAAGACGCGAGGTTCCTGATCAGTACGCGCGCCGTAAAATAAGGAATCAATGTCTCCACCATCAGGATGCCGGTGAACTGCCACTGGGCCGCCAACCCGTGATTTTTGATCAGCGAACCCGTCATCCAAAAGCTGGCCGTGAGCACCAGAATATCCGGGAGGCGTACGTTCCCCGCAGATCCGTTAAGCCAGCGGACCAGCAAGGGAAGCGCCATGACGATCAGATAGAGCCGATACATGCTCAGTCGCAGGCCGCCCACGAAAAAGAAAAAGGGCATCACAAGCGAAAAAATCAAAAGAATAATCAGAAATTGATTTGGCAATGCTGCGCTCGCGGCCCCTACGGCTTTGGTATTGGATCGCATTGTAAGCGTCATTGCATCACTGCTCCTCGTCTACCCCTGAATAGTCAGGCGGCCAGGCGCTCCTCTGCCGCCTTGATGTCATACATACCCCCAAGCAGATCATAATCCGCCTGAGCAATGTTCAGCAAAGCATCAATCTGCCGGTGTGTCAGCTTACCATCCCGCTGGCCCAGCTCCGATTTGTTTACATGATGAATCGGAAGTGGTTTTCCCAGCCGCTCGCTCAGAAACGCGTTCATCTCTTCCACCGCCTCCAGTCGGAACACATGATCGAACAGGTGGATGTCGTCCCCCAGATGCCATGAATAGGGCGTCGTATGCACGCGCACCGGGCGGCTAACCGCACGATACTCATAGAAATGATCGATGAACTCGCCAAATGTCGGGTCGAGGGGCAAACCTTCGTTTTCAATATCCATCTCTTCGTTGCGCCACCGAAACTGATTGCGATGCACCTTGTCCCGCCAAGCCGATTTGATTCTGGCAACGGGGTCGCGGACCAGTGTGAACGTCACATAGTCTTCAGGTACAACGGCCTTGGAAAAAATCTGTGTGCGGTAGCCGTCCTGTTCATGAATATTGCGTGGCTGAATCAGTTTGGCGCGCGCGAGCCGCCAGCGCAGGTTGTTAACGACGCGCATAATCCCGCGACCCTTGAAGGGCTCGCCATGCTCCAATTCCCACAATGTTTCCTTCAGACTGCTACTACCAACCTTTGTGATATCGAAATATACGGCATTTAAAACCTGCGAAACCACCGCCATAATATTTACCTTTCGGGCTCAGAACCCAATCCCTCAGAATCATACGTTTCTGATCGCTGTTTACAATAGATCTACAGGTACGGTGGTATCTTGAGATCTACCGACCAACAATGGCCCGCTTTAACCCTTATTGTTGCCACCCTATCACTATGAGTCGAAGCCTTCGCCGGAAATCCGAGGATATGCCACGCATGGCTGGTGCAAAATTCAGGTGGCGATTAGAAGATTGGTACAAAGTGTAGTGGAGTATGTATGCGCGCTGTTAAGCTCTGGACTTGGCTGTTCGTTCTGATTGTGTGGGCCCGGATGCTGCCGACAATTATGCGGCGTGCCCGCAGAAGGCTGAACGGAAAACCCAATCACTTTGCGCGCTCCGCACCACGTCTGATTCCCAAAACAATATGGATCTACTGGGATCGCGGAGAAGAAAACGCCCCCGAACTCGTCCAGGACTGTATCGCCTCGTGGCGCATGCAGAACCCGGGTTGGGACATCCGTGTCCTGCATGCCCAAAGCGCATCACAGATAGTCGATTTGCCCCACGATCCGTCGAAACTGCCGGTCCAGTCCTATGCCGATCTGCTGCGCCTGAGGCTTCTAAGGCAGTATGGGGGTGTCTGGGTGGATGCAACTACATATTGTCTTGCGCCTCTGGACAACTGGCTTCCTGTTGTGGCGCAACGGGGCTTTTTTGCCTTCACCTGGACCAAAAACGACGCCTGGTTTATCTGGCCAGGTATTCGCCGCACAATGACGAACTGGTTTCTTGCCTCCGAACCGGCGGGCCAGTTCATATCACGCTGGGAAGAAGCCAGCTTTGCCTATTGGAAAGACAGGGTCAGACCGCATAATTATTTCTGGCCCCATATCATGCTCGACTATCTGTTTCTGACCAGCCGGTCTTTTCGACGCGCTTTCGATGAAGTCCCCCGGATCGGCTGTTTCGGACCGCATCTGGTGCATGATGCAGTAACAAACGGAAAACATAACGGTGAGATCGCCAAATTGCTGCAATCCGGCTCAGTTCCGGTGCAGAAGCTACGCTGGAACTGGGACAAGGATCAGATTACAACCGCCAGAGTACTGCTGGGGATCAAAGAAGACAGGACCTGAGCGGCTTCACGAGTGCACGACCACATCCGACACAACCTCTTTATAGAGCGCAATATCAGCTTTGTAGTAGTTGGCAATAAAATCACGAACCTGCGTCTCAGCGAAAACCGGCTGTTCAGTACTGGCCCCTGATTTCATGAGCATCTTTCGCGCCGACCGCCGCAGTGTGTCATGCAGCGTCCCAGGAAGAACCCGGCGGGCAACAGCACTACCTGTTTGTGCCACATGTTTTAGCTGTGGGTAACGAAACACTGTTGTTTTATTGGCGTGTCCCATCGGCAGTTCATCAATCCCGATCCGCCGGGCAATCGCACGAGCAAACCGGTCAAGATGTTCGACCGGAAATATGTTCTGCACCATGCGTTCACCGTCAATCTCCACAAAATCCGACTGGCGCGTAAAATGAACGAATTCCGGCTTAATCACCGAAGGCGCTGACAACAGATAATCCTGTACGCGGCCGATCTCGGTCCGCAGTTCTGCTGTGCCAAGCTGGGCGAATTCCCTGCCCAGATACATCTTTGCCCGTTGTGACATCGCAGACCGAAACCGCTGAAACGGATCGCGCAGCAAGGCATAGCTGTCATAGGTTTTCAGTTTCCCGAAAACCTCGGGATCAAAATCGCGCAACAGCGACAACGGAAGATGCCTGAAATCGATTGAACCCAGCTCAGGGTGCGGTTCGACCGTTCTCAGAAATCGCTTGTCTGCATCATGATAGGGCAAAATTGCAGTTCTGACCGATGTTCCGGCACATTTGGGGATGTGAATAAATACAAATTTGTGTTGGTCCGAGACAATCATTACAAAAACTCTTGTTTCAACAGAACTCGTATGCGGAACGCCATCCGAGATTGGCAATACAACTAAAACCGAAAGGACGGATCGAGAAGCCTCAATCCATCCATCCTTTTCCTATATGTTTTGGCAAGAAGCCATGATCTGGTCATCCGAGCCAGACAGTATCGGCAAACGCCCCTACATCATCGACAAACTGCACGTCGTCATCGATCGCAAAAGCACTGAGGTTGCCATCAGCATAACGGCCGTGGCTGAAACCAATGTCCCACCCCCATTCCCGGCCTCCGGTGAAATCGAAATCGACATCCGTTTTGTCGAGCACAACCTGACCGTCAACAAGAACCTGCAAGCGGTCCTCAACCTGATCCACCATCAAAGTAATTTCATGTGTCTCAGTGTCATTCAGTCCCAGATCAGCGACGTGGAAGCCTTCATGAAACTTGCCATCGTTGTTCTTTACATGCGCCTTCAAGCCATCTTTATGCAAAGTCAGCCCCACATGGCCCTTATTCCAGACCAATCTCTGTTCGGAACCATCAGCTTCATCACGAGCGAATTCAACGGTAAAGGCAAGCTGGTCGGAATTCTCGAACTCCTGCAGCCGCCCGATCTTTACCTGATCCTTATGACCGTCGAGGTGAACGACAGGGCCATCTACCGTATCGACGATTTGGGCATCGTCTCTCAGTTCTGCCTGATCATTGTGCGGCAATCCGGCAATATCCAAAACAAAATCATCGAAGACCATCGGAGACGAGGTCGATGCGCTACTGTCAGGTGCTGTTGGGGTCGAGGTGTCCGGATCTGGCGCCGTCGGGGTCGACGTACCACTGTCAGGCGCTGTTGGGGTCGAGGTGTCCGGATCTGGCGCCGTCGGGGTCGAGGAACCAGTGCTCGAACCACCCGGGTTCGTAACGGACGTGCTGGAACCGCCAACCCAACTGTTATAGTCAAATGGATAGCTGTCAGCCAAGCTCGATCCAGCATCCATGTTATCCAGCGCACTGCCGGGAACGACACCATACTGGTTATACCCATCCGACGCAGCGGTTGCGTGATAGACGAACTGAGTGTCGTAATAGCCGGGCGCATTTGGATCAGTATTCTGGATATAGACGTTGTTCTGAACGTTCCAGTCCGGCTGTCCATTATCTCCTATGATAGCGGATACCGCATTGTATTCGATCGTCACATTCTTGGAACCAGACGCGATGATTTTCGGAACGGCAACGCCGCCGGTTTGAGAAGAGGGCACCGCAACCAGCGTGTTGTTATTGATCGTCAAACCATCCACCATATGCATGCCGATACCGTTGGCCTGGGCGTTGTAGATAACATTGTTCTCAATGACGATGTTATAGTTCCAGTGCGTCGGGTCGGAGTAGTTTGCTTTATCGCCACCGGCCCAGATACTCTGGGTCAGATCGCCGGCCCCCATATCGAGAACGTTGTTGCGAATGGTGATATCGCTGCTGCCGGTTCCGTTGGAGCGCTGGATCTGGATCATGTCGCGGTGGTCACCAGACCCCGCAGCACCGCCGAAATCATGGATATAGTTGTTCTCGATCAGAACATTCTGAACTTCTCCGAGCGAAATACCGTCAGAGCGGATCGTGTGGATGTTGTTTCCAACAAAGTTGATATCGCTCGACTTGGATGCCCCCAACGCCTTCCACCAGGAATGAAATTCGGTGTTGGTCACGTCGACACCGGTCGATCCCCGAATTACAAGACCTTTTCCGAAACCTGTGCCGTCGGCGCTTGTGCCGGTGCCACTGGCAAAGTCGCCGTCAAAGACCGAATTGTCGATGCTGATGTTGCTACTGTTTTCAATCAGAAACTTGTTCGTGGAATTCGAATCTCCTGAACTGTAGGTGTAATCGAACTCGATTTCGTCAAACGAAATATTCGAAACATTTTGAAGCTTCATTTCGGAAAAACTTGCCATCGCATTCGGATCAGCAGATTTGATCGTCACGTTAGACGCGTATTGAGTGTTTATGAGGCTGAGTTTGCCATAATCGCCTGAGGCAAGAAGGATGGTCTCCCCTCCAGTTGCCTGTGACAGAGCCAGGTTCAGCTCTGTAGCGGAAGTTACTATGATTGTCGTTGACATCTTTCACCTGTGTTTCCAAACGCGCTTACCCAAAGCGCTATTGATCCCGCTCACCCAGGACGGATTGAACAGTCGCACAAGGGCGACAGATTGGCCGGAATATGGCTATGTTTGGAAACTGTTGCCTGTATTGGGACAATATTGCCCCATTGCCTTCATTTCCGAGTGAACTCGATACTCGATACCGGGAATTGTTCCCCTTCCCTTGGCGGTTATCTTGGATTTTATGGATTGATTCCCATGCTGCAACAATAGACACAGAAAAGCCTTTTTTCCGGCGTGTCCTTGCGTATCTCTCCTTGGAGTAGGCAACGAATTGCCCGGTGCCGTAACGTAAACTTGTACGATCCCCCACCTAAACCTTCAGTGACCCGCGCAACACGGCTCTGTGGACTCGACTCATCCATACCCGTAGCCTTCCGTTGCGATGGGTATAACGAGTGGCAAGCCTCCTATGAGGAACGGATACAACTCTATCAAGATACTGACATGCGTCAGTATGTTGCTGTTAGCCTTTTCAACGCTGTCATCTGCTGCACTCGCCTGTACCGGGGGGAAGATCACAACGAATACCTCCGGCACGGAAAGCGGGCAGACCATTCACAATGCCTCTGAACTTTCCACTGCGATTCAAAATGCAAAGGGCGGTGAAACGTTCATTCTGGAAGGCGGAAACTACGGCGCTCTTAAAATCAAAAAGGCTTTCAAAAAACCTGTCGCAATCCGCTCGGCGAACCCGGCATCACCGGCGTGCTTCACCGAATTGCGCCTGAACAAATCCGGAAATCTCACACTGGACGGGTTATATTTCGACTATACCTACTCCAACGGCGACAAGGACACGACCAATCGGTTCAGTATTCTGAATAGCCGGGGCATCATAATTGCCAATTCGGTATTTGATGGCGGTCATCGGTCGGGAATTGGGCACGGGCGCGGGTTGCGTATCCGGGACAGCGCCAAAATCACCATCCAAAGCTCGATATTCCGGTCCTGGTGGAAAGGTTTGACCGGAGATAGCGTTGTCGATCTCGAAATCCGCGGCAACAATTTCCACAACATCCGCTCAGATGGTATTGGACTCGGCGCGATTGACGGGCTGTTGATCGAGGCCAATCATATGCACAATTTCCGCAGGCCGAAGAGCAACAAAGATCATGCTGACATGATACAGATCATGCGTAGTTCGAACCGGCGCAGCACCGATATTACCATCCGGAACAATATCCTTGATATGGGCGCGGGGGATTATACGCAGACCATCTGGATGGGCGGTGACAAGAAGGACCTGAGCAATCCGATGTTACGCCACCAGAACGTGCTGATCGAAAACAACGTCATCTACAATGCTCAGACACACGGGATTTCCGTTCATGGAATAGACAATCTTTCGATCCGCAGGAATTCGGTCATCCGGGTTCGCCGGGCCAAAACGGGAAATGTCACGGTACCACGTATCAATGTCTCTGGCTCGACATATGTAGTCATTGAACAGAACGCGGTCGGAGGCATCATCGGCTATAATAACCAAAAGGACTGGGTGGTGCTCAACAACGTCATCATTCAGGACCAGTCTCCTTCGGCACCAGGGTATTACGACCGTGAATTCATCTATTACGCAACCGGACAGGCAAACGGCTTTCATGAATATGGTGTGCGCCCCGGTAGTGAAGTTGACCGTCTCAATGCTGGTTCGTCGTTGGCAAAGAAATACCCAACCCGCAAATAAGCCCCAGTTTTGAACAGTGTACTGTTTATGCCAGTTTGAAGAGTGGGCTACCTGAATTCAGGCTATTCAAACCTGCCGCCGGAAGTGACAAAAAGACATCCCCGTCTGCGCACATTCCTGGCAGGACAACTCATAAATACAGGTGACTGTTTTCCATGTGCCCCTGCCGCTAATATTTTCCCGTACAGGGACACTTATTGTACTATTGCTCAAATATCTTCGACCTTTTCACCAGCGGGCACCATTGGTTTTTGTCAGATAGAAATCATGAACGTATTCGAAAAAGATAGCGTTTTCCCAATTAGACGTGAGCGTCGAAACTTGATCGTCTTCATTGCGCTGGCGACCATAATTATACTTACGATGATTTTACGGTTATGGGGAATTGAATCCCGTAGTCTTTCTCATCCGGAAATCTACGTTCCCGGTATCCCTCTTGTTCCCGACATCTCCGAACCACCTCCACGGCTTGGGCTTACGGAAACGATCTGGTGGCACTTTCATGACGAGCCGCATCCCATGGGGTGGTATGTGGCCATGTTGGGCTGGACCAAAACGTTCGGAACCTCTCATCTCGCGCTACGGTTTCCGGGTGTCCTGTTTGCCTTGGGCTCCATCCCGCTGATTTTCCTGATCGCACGAAGCGTTTTCGGGTCGACCGTGGCGTGCCTGGCTGCGTTATTACTGGCGCTCCACGGCTTTCATATCGCATGGAGCCAGATGGCTCGCATGTATGTCGCAGGCACCTTCCTGTCACTCTTGGCGACCTGGCTTTTGATATCCCTTGTAAGGACACGCAAGCCAAGACCTGGAATCGAGATTGCTTATATCACTTCGGTCGTGGCCGGAATTCTGACAGTCGAATTCTTCTGGCCATTGATCATGCTTCATCTGTTCTGGACAATATTGGTTCTGCCTCGGCCTAAGGTGGAGTCCGGGCGTCTTTCGCATCGGTATGATCAATGGAGGACACCCAGGCAATTTCAAATACAGGCCCTTGCCTTTATCCTGTCCGCACCAGCGCTGACGCATGCGGTTTATCGCGCGCGCAAAGTCGCGGCACGCGATCCGAACCCCGAATTTCTGGTAGAATACTTCTCCTTCGGATTTCTGTATGCGAAGGATCATCGCATCATTCCAATGCTGCAGATCGGGCCAGTCTGGACGTGGATTGTTCTGATCTTTGCCCTTGTGCTGCTGGCAGCCAGTCTGAGAGCGCCAAAGCGCGAAGCGCCGGTCGCAAGCACGGAGCGAAACATCCCTTTTGGGGTTTTAGGTTTTGCTGCCATTTGTTCGGCCTGTTTCATGCTTTGGCTTGCCTCAATCGCCCACCGCCGGACCGAAGTGCTGATGGCGATGTCCGTTTTGCCCTTTCTGGCGCTCCTTATCCCTGCCATGGGCACGGCTTGGCGCGCGCTTATCCCCAGCCTGCCGTCAAAAACCCTACACTACCCACAGGAAAGAACCTTGCTCCTATGGCTTCTTGCAGTGGCGTCTCCCTTGATCATTTTTGTGGCGTCCTACAAGGTATATGTTCTGGCAGACCGGGCCTTCTTGCTCTTCACACCTTATCTTCTGATCCTTTGTGCAGCAGGTGTCGTCTGGATATTCCGGCGCCCGCCCCTCAAGCTGATGTCAATATGGATATGCGTCACTGTGTTTGCGCTCAGTGTACCTTATGCCGCCCAAAAACCCGGTGCTCCGAACGATTACCAGGGAATTGCGCAGGCGATGCTGCCTGAAATGCGCCCTGATGACCTTGTGTTTATGCGGCAGGCACGCGATTGGACTGATACACCTCTGTTCTATTACATCAACGACGCTAATTTTGTCGTATCAGAACATGAGGCCACCTTGCGCGCCCACCCCGATGCCCGCGTCTGGCTGGTCACATGGCCTGATAAAGGGAAACACCCTGTATCCGACGCTCGGCGCGAAGCACTTAGTGACTATAAGCCGACACTGAAAATCCAAAAACTGAGGGCCAGCGCAGAGCTCTTCGAACCTAGGATACAACCATGATCACTGATACCTGACTGACAATAGACACCCTGGCCTTGCCGCAGCAGAGCATGATTACCCCCCGTATCTCTATCTCAGGTGTTTCCCGAAATGCATCACGCAATATGATCAATCAGATGAATGCAGGCCCCACACTTTTCGAGCGCTATGCAGCAAAGGCCCACCGACGGGATGCTAGATAGGTGAACGCCGGAACTGTCGCTATGATCACCGCGAGGGCCAGAAAATAACTGAACCCGGCCAGATTGACCAAGGCGTAAACAATTGCCTGATTGAAAAACAGACCAAACCCCGCAATCGTCAGAAACCGTGGCATGGCCTGCCGATGATCCGCCCCGGTCTGAAAGCTGAACCGGTGATGCCCGAAATAGGACACAAGAAACCCAGCCCCGAAACCAAATGCATTGGCCGAAAACGGGTGCAGAAACCCTATTTCTATCAGTGCAATCGCAACCGTGGCGTGGGTAATCGTGGCAAGAACACCAACAATCCCAAAGATCACAATGCTTCTTAAATCAATGAATCCCATAATAACTCTTCCGGACCTGAAATGACGCGCTCCACAAAAAAGCGGAGGCGGCGTTTGCTCTGTAAATACAACCTGCCAATAGGTTCGCCAAGAATTCCAATCGTCAGAATCTGAACGAGCTCACCACCATGACCGAAAACCAGCCCGAGACCACATCGCTGGTAAACTACTGAAACAGAACCCAGACAATTAGCACAGCCCCTGGAAGGGTTGTAAGAAGCGCCAGCCATGTCGCCAGTCGTAGTGGAAAGATTGAGATTCCGATAATGGCATCGACGGCCAACCGCAGCATCCTTTTGAACGGATATTTGGTTTCCCCGGTGAAGCGCTCGGCTCGGTCATACAGTAAAGGCACTTGGCGGAAACCGAGCCAGTTGAACATGCCGAGAATAAAACGATCTTCTTCAGGCATGGCGTTCAGATAATCGACCACCGTACGGGACATCAGGCGAAAGTCCCTGGTGTCCAGCGGGATATCGACATCGGTCAGCCGATCAGCCGGTCAAGCAAGCGATAAAACGATGCAGCTATCACGCGTTTGGTTGCGGTCTCACCCCTGCGCTGCCGCCGCTGACCGTAAACTACATCAGCTCCGTTCTTGATCCGGGTCAGCATCTCGGGCAAAAGCTCAACCGGATCCTGCACGTCCACGTCCAGCACCTGAATCAGCTTACCTCGCACATAGTCAAGACCGGCAGACAGCGCCTTCTGATGACCGTGATTGTAAACAGACACTGACGCTTAAAAAATCAAGGCACGGCACGGAACTCTTTGAGCCTGCGGCAAAACCATGATCACCTAAACCCGACCCAACAGAAAAGACTCTCGCCATGGAGCCGCTGAACAAGAACACCCCCATATCTCCGCCTCAGGCGAACGTTGCGGATCAGGACGTCCCCACACTCAGCCTCGTTGTACCGGTGTTCAATGAAGAAGATGTCCTGCCGGTCTTGTTTGATCGTTTGAGCCGTATTCTCGAACACATGCAGGAAAGTTATGAGATCATCTGTGTGAATGACGGCAGCACGGATGGAACAGCCCGACTTTTGGCGGATGCGCACGCGCATGACGATCGTATCAAGATCCTGAACTTTTCGCGAAATTTCGGCAAAGAAATCGCGTTAACAGCAGGCCTTGATGTCGCCTCGGGAAAAGCTGTTGTCCCTATAGACGCGGATTTACAGGATCCACCCGAACTTATTGAAACGTTTCTCAGAAAATGGCGTGAAGGGTTTGATGTCGTTTACGCCGTCCGCCGCCGCCGCGACACCGATAGCCCGATGAAGCGCTGGTCGGCGGCCAAGTTCTATCAGGTCATCAACCGACTTTCGGGTGTACCTATCCCCGCCAATACCGGTGATTTTCGCCTTATGGATCAGCGCGTGGTGCGCGCTATCGTGCAGTTGCGCGAACAGAACCGTTTTATGAAGGGTCTTTTTGCCTGGGTCGGATTTCGACATGCCGAAGTCACTTACGATCGGCCCGAGCGAGCAGCCGGGCAAACCAAGTTCAACTATTGGCGCCTGTGGAATTTCGCATTGGACGGCATCACCGGATTTAGCACTGTTCCTTTGCGGGTGGCGGGCTATATCGGAATGCTGACAGCATTGGGGGCGATCATTTATGGCTTCTTTCTGATCATGCGCACCCTGATCCAGGGAGTGGACGTGCCCGGCTATGCCTCGTTGATGGTCGCGGTGCTGCTCATTGGCGGCCTCCAACTTGTCGTGCTTGGTATAATCGGAGAGTATTTGGGCCGCCTGTATGAGGAAGCCCGAAAGCGCCCGCTTTACGTCGTTGAAAGCAGCCTTGGCCTGAAATCCGATGAAAACAAATAAACATACGGGTGTTTCCCATGGCTAGTTACCACCCCGGTTTTCATGGGGCATATAACGCATGCGCCTGATTGATGGCACCGGTTTTTATCCCATTAAAAAGAACTCCGAGACGCGAACAATTTGAGACATTTAGCCCCAAAAATGCAATGTATCGAAACAATCCCATCACACCGGGACTCCTGCGTTGACTTGGTCCAAACAGCAGAGGACAAGTACAAAGGCTATTTAAAGTCGGGTTTTGCGAATGCGTATTGTTTCATACATCTCAGCGGTCTTACTGGTTGCCATCTTTTCATTCGCTGTGGGCATGTGGACGACCCACAAGGAGTGGGCACCCTGGAAAATCCTCAATCAATCCCGGGAAGCCCTAAAGTCTTGGAGATCCACCGGATATGTCGTCCCTGACGGGACCTATATCCGCCGCCCAAATCGAATGCCATCGGATGCATACGTCGCCCACCGACCCGACAAAATCGCACCCGGATTTGTGTTGATCAATCGGATCGCGAATCCTGATCCAGGCTATATTACTGAACTCATTGATACCAAAGGCAACGTGCTGCATACGTGGAAGATCGATCATTCCAAGGTTATCGATGGTGGAAACGAAGGCGAATTCGTTCATGCCATTCGCCCTCTGCCTGATGGTTCGATCCTTGCCAATTTCGATGACAACATGGGGATGGCAAGGTTTGACGCCTGCGGAGGCATCGTCTGGCGGCGTACAGATATGGTGTTTCACCATTCTCTGACTGAAGATCCCGACCTTGGCGGGTTCTGGACCTGGACATCCAAATTCTGGGATGGCGGCCATGATCAGCAAATGACTCGGATCGATGAGGAAACCGGTGAAACGCTTGAGAGCATCGACTTGGCAAAAGACGTTATTCTTCCTGACCCCAACGCACAACTGGCCTTTCGAATTCCGCACGGTTTCAAATGGCGTTGGGACGCTGGTGTAGATGAAATCCCCGACATCATTCACCCCAATGATGTGGAAGTTCTACCTGCGGCATGGGCCGACGCCTTCCCTGAGTTCTCTGCAGGCGATCTTATTATGTCACATAGATCAATTGATCTTGTTGGGGTTGTTGACCGCGAGACAAAACGTCTGAAGTGGTTTCAGGCGGGTCCATGGGAGCATCAGCATGATGCGGATTTCCATCCTGACGGCACGATTACTGTATACTCGAATAACACCGAACGCCGTCGGTCTTCTATTATCGAAATGGACATGACCACCGGCAAAGTACGAGACAAGTTTGGTGCGACTGAAATGGTTTTCGATAGTCATATCATGGGGCAGCAGGAACGGTTGCCAAATGGAAACTGGCTGATTGCGTCGCCGATGGAAGGCAGAGTCATTGAGGTGACGGTGGATGGTGAGCTCGTGCGCGAAATATCGAATATCCTGACCGACACATATAATTCTATCATCACAACGGCAGTTCACGTTCCGCCTGATTACTTTAACACCATGCCATCCTGCGAACAGTAGAACCGCGAAAAGGGCCATCAGCTGTTGTTCCGCGGCGTCATCCGGTGTCGCTTTGAGGTTTTACTAGGCATCGCCGGTCAGCTACCGGATCAGGGTTTCAGAGTTGTTCTCTGAAACCCGACGATTAAAGGTTTCCCTGCCGACAACGATCGGGATTACCTGAGAGCACAGTTCTCCAGTTCGCGATACACGTCCAGCGCATCGTGAAACTTGTTTTGGTCAAATATTTCTGTATCAGCCAAATCCTGTTTCGCGTGGAAGTAACGCTCGAAAGCCTGCTCGCCCGGTTCAAGTTCAAGAGCACGGTATAGCTCAGTCATTGTCCTGCCCGGAGACGACCGCAGATTGTCCTGAAGAAGAATAATGCATTTATCCCTGTGTCTGAGTACATGGCTAAACGCATGCGTCCAGTAATCGAGCCAATAATCCGCCGTATCCGTGTTTTGCCCTTCGGCAGTGACCCCCGGAAACAGAAAGGGTTTGTGGATCTTTCCGAACTCATAATGGCCGATATCCGCCATATAACGTGCGATGAAGGCATCTTCGGACTGCTGAGTGCAGAAATTCCTGTGCTGGCGTAACAGGGAATGGGCATGGCTTTCCGGACGCCGGACCGGCACAACGATCCTACATTCGGGAAAAGCATTCAACAGATACGGAAGCCGGGCGATATTGGCGTTGTTCTTCGAGCAATAGCGCGTTTTGGGTGCCACTTTCGAACCGGCCTGAACAGTCCGCGCGCGGACGATTTTGGACATGTGGCAGCGGAGAAACTTATCTGCTTCGAGGTTTGTGTTCTCTGCCGTCCAGAGTGGGATTGAAGAGGCCTGATAATTCTGCGGCCAGAACATTTTCCAGATGATTTCCTCAAAAGCCTCCGGACTGTCCAAATCAATTTCAAGACCATCCCCATGCGCGCGCTGGCGGCGGCGCACCCCTCTTCGCCGCCCACCGGCCAGCCGGTCCCAGAGAAGGGGGGCCGTCAGAAAAGGCATATCCCGGTATGTATGTGTTGCGATTTCGGGCGCGTCGTGCAGCGCATTCAGAACCGCTGTGGTACCAGCGCGGGCCAGCGATGTTACAAAAACAGGCCGCACGGCTTCTTCAGCTTGTGATTGGGAGGGCAGTTTTTCTTCGGCCCAAGCAGCTGCTTTCAGAACTGCAGGGCTGGAAAACGCCACGCTATGAACGAATTGTTCAATCGGTGAATACAGCGTTTCGTCGACCTCATGCACTGCCGCGCCGGGGCGCAACCACTGAACGATCTTCACCGCCGTAATCGCAACAATCGACACGATGACAATATAATCGAGCCGCAGCATGACATCGAAAACTGCACTGCTGCTCGTCAGCCCAAAATACTCAGCCAAGAATACAGGTAAGGCTGCAGCGGCCAGCGCCAGGACGACACGCCAGGCAATGTTGAAACCGCCAACGATCAGCTTTAACCCGGCGCGCCGCACCGCCTGTTCCTTGGCTTGATCGGAAAGCTGGCTGTTCACCAAAGATGTCACACCTGCCATGCTGGTGCTCACAACGTCGTTTGCGGCCTCAAAAATATTTGTGCGCCAAAGAACAAGCGCAAACCCGCCTACAGCAAACAATGAAATGGTAACAATAAGTATCATTGCGTCGGATCAAGCTCGTTATCCTGGTTGGCTCTCTCTTTCCGGCCCTTGATCAGCCGTTTGAGCGGAAACCACACGAGTCCGACAATAAGAAAGAGAATGCCCAGAAGAACCGCAATCGTAACGGCAATCGCACCCAAACCCGCGCCAGGACCGATATACGCAAAGGCCGGGCTCGGCAGAACAAGCAACAACATCCCGAGATATCGAAATAGCATGGCCGGACTGCGCCCGACGTGATGTTTTGAAGATCGGTTCATGACTCGCATTCTCCCCATTCTGTTTAAAAAATTCTGACCAATATAATTTCGAGTTGGTTATCTCTCCGACAAAATCGTCGTCGAAACGATTGATATATTCCCACACGATACCGCCCACAGCGGTCACCTCCAACACCCGTCCGGCGTCAAATTCTGTTATCAGCATACCACCGTCACTCAGAGTTTCATGCTGACTGCGAACAATCGACAGCATATCCTGACCAGATCTGCTGCCGTAGACAATTTCCGTTTTGCGGCTGATAGGGTAGATCACCATGATGTTGATGTCACGCGGAGCACTCAGCCGCGTCTTTTTCAGTCATCGTAAGACGTCAGATAAGCGTTGTTATTGAAAACGGATATCTTGCCATCCGGGCGAAACTCCGGTTCGTGCTGGCGTGTCCAGGGGCCAGCCTGGTGCCATTTCACAGCCTTCGTTTGGAATCCACAACGATGATCAGGTTCAGACCGCGCATCGAAATTGCCCAATCCCCGGGATTGAACTGGGGAAATTTCCCTGCCAATTCGGCTGACAACTCGGCGATCTTGTTGGCATGGACAAGCTCACCTCGCGCGACTTTAGACGATTTGAACGTCTGCCCAGACGCCGTCAGCAAGGCAGACAAGCCGCTGTCGAAAATAGTCTCAGGAGTCGATGACCTCTCAAGGGTTTCTCCCTGTTCGTTGATCCTCAGGATAAAATCCTCCGAAATAAGCTGATTGGTCGCAGGGGTGGAACAGGGCGGAAAACGTTCAAGTCCGTCCGCCGCATGCAATTCTTCGCGGCTGAGAAGCAGATATCCCCACCTTCGGCTTCGATCAGCGAATAATGTGTTTTCTCATTGATCGTCCAGCTTATGTTGCTGCACTGATCCAGCTTGACCGTGCCGCAATATTCATAATTGAAGGTCAACTCTCCCTGCGGGGTCAGCACGACGACATGCACATCCGTCAACAACGGTGTCAACCTTGCGCAAGAGCGTGACTCGGCATCCAGAAAATGTTCGTGGTAGTTCAGCAACCACTTCCGGATGACATCGCCGTTGCGATCAACCAGTCGCGCCTGGTTCTCGCCCTCAAAAAAACGAAGCATCAAGATGGTGTCGGAACTATCGGGCTTTGCGTTGACGGTAACGCCTTCGCCTCGCTCGCGGGACGGCTGAATATACTCCTGATCATCCGAGCTGGTCAGCGTTTTCTCGATAAACAGCACATTATACGCAGCCCGCAATTGCGGCACAGGCGGCCAGTGCTTTCTCTGAGCAATGATGCCGTACAAAACGGCACTGAACAGAACGGTGAAGATCAGGCAAAACCAAAAAAGGCGCTCGGGTAACTCTTTAAAAAAACGCTTCATACCATGCGACAAGCCTGTCTCACTTGGCCAAAATTCACCCCGGCTTTAGCAAGAGCGACTCTTGGAGAACCTCATAGACATTTACCCTAAAAGTACACGTTCAAAAAAACGTGCCTCTAAACCCACTTTAACGCAACATGTTCATAGCAACGGAAAAGAAGGATGCCATGACAGGGATGCGGCCTGAATCCCTCATGTGCCACTTACCTGCGACGATAGACCAGCACGTCGCCATCCCCGAGTGTTCCGGCAAAACCGTGTACGAAATCCAGCCGCCCTTCGGCATCGCGGGCCAGCTCCGGGATGGTTCGGAACATCCGATTGGGGAATAGAACGACCAGCGCTACAGGTCCGGGCTGGGCCATCGCCCGACTATACTGTGCGGGATCGCCGATGGTCGTCCAGTCCGCGTCGAAATGGTTTTCGAAGATCGGGCCGCCCGGATTGATGGCATAGACCCGCTCGGACGGACCTCGTGTGTTCTCGACCAGTGCAAACGCCCCAGCCAGATCCTGCTTGGGGGCCACATAGTTCCGCAGTACCAGAACCACGGACAGGGCAACCATCACCAGAACACCAATGGCAAACACCAGTCGCTCGAACCCGGGGCGCCTGAGCGCCCCCGCCACGCCGTGCGCGCCGACCCCGCAACCGACGACGACAAGAACGATGACGGGCGCAATATCGACGAAGAAAAACCGCGGCCAAATCCGCATATCAAGCGACAACAGGATGACCAGCGTCACCACGATATGCGCCAAGATGGACGGGAAGAACAACGGTTGCCTCACATGTGTGCCTGCCGCACCAAGCGCAATGGCCACCAACCCGCAAATGGCGCCGATCAGAGTCAGTGCCCCGGTGTTTCCAAAGGCGGTCCGCAGGCCTTCGATGGCAGTCCAGAGCGGGTTTTGATATTCCTGCATCGGATCAACGGCGGAGGTCGCCGAAACCTCGCTCATGGTGCCCACGAGGCTTGGCAGGACCGGCGCATAGGCCAGCAGGATCAGAACCACTGCGATGGCCACACCGATCAGCGGCCGCACCACCCATGCCCGGGTCAGGTTGCCCCGGCCAAACCCGGTCGTCAGAGACAGCAGCCAGACAATCCCCAGAGCGACAAAGAGAAACGCACCAGTCAGATGGGTGAAAACCGCCGCCGCCGCCGTCAGCCCAAAGCCGACCCAAGTGCCCGTGACCGGGCGCTGCACACCCCGTAGAAAGAGAATGAGGCCCAGCACACTCCAGAACGCCAGCTCGGTGTATCCGCGAGCATTCTGTGAAAACCAGACCTGGTGGTAGGAAAGTGCTACCAGTAAGGCTGATATATGAGAGATCCGGGTTCCGGCCACGTCTTTTGCCAGCCACCAGATCGCACCGACGGTGCCGACACCAAACAGAACAGCCGGAAAGCGATAGGCCCAGGCTTCTTCTCCAAAGATCTGGGAAAACAGCTTGGCCTTCATGCTGAAGAAGTAATGATGGTTCATTGAATATTCGCCCATCATCTCGTCCCAGGGCAGACGAACATGTGTATCGACGGTCCAGATCTCGTCATACCACAACGGCGCGTTCAGCCCAGCGGTTCTGAGCACTGCGGCAAAGAGCAGGATGAACAGAAGCACTGCCAGATCATGACGGCCAATCGCTGGGGAGTGTTGGGTCATAGGGCGTCTCCGGTTACATTTGCCTCGATCCGGGGCATCGATCAAGACCATCAATATCAGGGCACGTCGCGACTGTTCGCCGAACGTCTTGCAAAAGCGCTCCGCACTTAGGCAGTTCAATGAAACAAAATACCAGCGCAGGCAATCTCATCTGGAAAATGTTCCCCAAACCCTGACGTTTCGTCCATTTTCTTTGGATTGTTGAGAAACCAGCACTGACTGCCCTTCTTCGCATCGATGGGAAACACCACAGGCCTGCAAACCGGATGGTTCCATTCGCATCGGGTTCTCCAGAGCGTACCCGGCTATAACTTTCCTTAAATTCGGGAATATCACCCATCATCAATACATCACTCGAACTAAAGTCACTAAGGAAACGAGCTGATCGTTTGACTGGCAGGTGTTAAAGTCAACGCCATTCCGCTTTTAGCAGAGAGATTATTGTATTAACATACGGCCCAAATCCGCAATTATGCCACTTTTGTTGCCAGCACCTCAACGTCCCAAGGATAGATCCTGTGATGGAAAGGTTGTTTTTTAAAGAAGTCGAGATTTGGATCCTGGGGCTGGTCCTGGTCGCGGGCTTTCTATGCATGCTTTTGTTTGGCGCTATCGTTCTCGATGAAGAGCGCGGAAGAAAAGAACTGGGCGGTGATCGTTTCGGGGTGATAGGAGCGGCGGCACTGACGCTTGCCGAAATACCCGAAAACACACGGCAAGCATTTAAGAAAATCGGGCAACCGGACACCAAAATGATGCCCTTTCTTCGTTTTTCGGCTGATGCTGATTTGCCCGATGGGTGGTCTTGGATACAGCCTCCCGGTTCTGGTGGACTAACAGGGTATTTGCTGCTGAGTCGGTATAATGGCGATCAGACACAGCACGTAATCGAATTGATGTCGCTAGAGACCGGTGAAGTTCACCGCACCTGGTCGCCAGAACCCGAAACGCTATTGGCAACTGTTGACCGGCTTCCGGAATTTGATGGATTTGCGCGCTATGAAAACTGGAATAATGCCTATTTTCGCTATATTCACCCCTATTTGACCGAAGAGGGCGGCCTTCTGGTCAAAAACCATAACGCGCCATTGTTTATGCTGTCACCTTGCGGTGATATCCGATGGTCGCTGAGTGAATATCTGTTTCATCATTCGACGAGTTCAGACGGTGAAGGCGGTTTCTGGATTCCAAGCTTTAAGCTAGACGGGCGGCCCGACGACCTATCGCCGAAATTTGTGCGCGACACTTTGGTGCGGGTGAACTCCGAAGGTGATGTGATTTTTGAAGAGCCCCTGGATGAGGTTTTCGTCAAGAACGGTTTGCGTCATCTGCTGTTTCCTGTCGCTCATTTCTACAACGACCCAATGCACTTGAACGATATTGAACCGGTTCTGACCAGCGGGCCACACTGGCAAAAGGGCGACCTGTTTCTGAGTTTTCGCACTCCGTCACTCATTGCACTTTACCGCCCATCAACCCGAAAAATCATCTGGTCAAAGGCAGGGCCTTGGTTGTCACAGCATGATGTTGACGTCCTCGACGATCACCGGATCGCCGTATTCAACAATAACGCCTACGATCGCGGGTTTGGCGCGCGGGTGGAAGGTATCAGTGAAACTTTGATTTACGATTTTGAGACAGGTTCAGTGGAAAGCCCGTTTAGAGAAGCACTGGAGAGAGTGAAGGCCGCAACTGTTTCCGAAGGCTTACAGGATTTCACACCATCTGGGCACTTGATTTTCGAAGAAGCAAACCGTGGTCGTATATTCGTGCTCGATGACACCGGTAAGATGGTGGCAACATTTGTCAACAGAGCAGAAAACGGTGAAACGTACTTCTTGGGATGGTCACGCTATGTATCACAATCTCTTGGAGACAAAGCCCTAAAGGCCATTGCCAAAAGCGGATGCTAAGCTGCGTAGGGTTCTGAAGGCGCAGACGCCTGCGCGCGCACCAGCAGACCACATGAGGTTTTTTGGGCCGCCCCGAACATGAACGTGGCATGACAACACCGGACAGGCCACGTTCATCTCCTCTTTTTATATTCCTCCTGACCCTTCGTCGTCAGTAATCGGTTTCCAGTTTCCAAAAATGAAATACCGACCCGAAGTAGATGGACTACGTGCTATTGCAGTGGTGCCAGTTGTGTTCTTCCACGCTGGTTTTTCACTCTTTAAAGGCGGTTTCGTCGGCGTCGATGTTTTTTTTGTGATTTCGGGTTATCTGATTACCTCAATCCTTCTCAAGGAACTCGAAGCTGGTTCTTTTTCTCTCCTGAAATTCTATGAGCGTCGCGCACGGCGCATACTGCCCGCCCTAGCAGTTATGGTCGCCGCCTGCATACCGGCGGCAATTTTCTTAATGACGCCGACAGAAGCAAAGAATTTTGCGCAGAGTGTCGCGGCCGTCGGCCTTTTTGCTTCGAACGTTTTGTTCTGGGTCGAGAGCGGCTATTTCGATCTCGCCTCGGAAGAGAAACCGCTCCTTCATACTTGGAGCCTAGCGGTTGAAGAGCAGTTTTATATCGTATTCCCGCTGCTCCTGTTGTTGTTATGGACCTACAGGAGAAAGCTGCTTGTTCCCATTTTGGTGCTTTTAGCCCTGCTCAGCCTTGCGCTGTGCGAATGGGGTTGGCGAAATGCGCCGAGCGCCACGTTCTTTCTTGCGCCGATGCGTGCTTGGGAATTGTTGGTCGGATCGTTCTGCACAATGATCGGGCGGCGTGGCATTGCCGCCCATGATTTGTTGGCGGCATTGGGTGTAGTGATGATCGGAGTATCCGTTCTCATTCTGGACGAGACGACGCCGTTTCCATCGATCTATGCCCTACTTCCGGTTGGAGGCACGGTCTGCGTAATCCTGTTTGCCGGACCGACAACAGTAACTGGCAAACTTTTGGCAAAGCCCGTATTCGTCGGCTTCGGGCTTATCAGCTACAGCGCCTATCTTTGGCACCAGCCACTCTTTGCCTTCGCCCGTCTCTGGACACCGTGGGCACCATCGCCAACCGTTCTCATCAGCCTGATCTTTCTGACATTCGTGATCGCGTATTTGAGCTGGCGTTATGTTGAAACGCCGTTTCGCCGCACTTCGGGGCCGCATTCAATTCCCCGGAGACCGGTTTTCATCCTGGCAGTCACGGTCTCATTGTTATTTGTGGCATTCGGCGTTTGGGGGCAGATGACGAAAGGCTGGCGAAACGCCTATCTGGCGCGCATGCCTGAAGCAGAAAAACACATGCTTACCCTGATCGAGCATGCATATAACGAACAACTCGCCAATGCGTTGTCGCGCTTTGACAATGGCGACTGCGTCTTCGACATCCGCACGATTGATGAGTCCGTACGCCAGCGTGCCGCCGACTGTGCAGAGAAGTATGGCCCCGGAATTCTCGTTCTAGGCGACAGTCACGCAATTGATCTTTATGGCGCGGTTATAACCACATCACAGGCCAATGAGCCCTTCATAATCGGAGTTGTCTCAGGCGGCTGTCGCCCGCATACGCTTTTGCCCGGATGCGCTTACATAGAACTTGCCGAGTTCATTGAAGATCACCCAAATGCCTTTCAATTCGCTGTCTTTGAGCAGGCCGGGTTTTATCTGTTGCATGGGGCCGGCTTTGAACTAGGCGGAAGGCGTATGTTCGAAAGGTTGTCGCCAAATGAACCGGTACCCCGTTTCGAACCCCATATGGGTTATGTCCAGGCCGTGAAGGAATATCTGGAACGTATCGCATCCCAGATTCCGACAGTCTGGCTATCCCCCCGGATCGAGCCACATATTCAACAAACTTATATCCGCAAGGCCGGCTGCGAATACCCGTATATGCTTCGCCCCGGAACGGAAGAGGTCTTTTTAAGCCTCGAAGCTACGATCGCGGAGACTCTCTCAGAGTCACCGGTGGAATTTCTGTCACAGCACAGCTTGCTCGAACTGTCTTTCCCTGAGGACTTCCTGTCCTGCGATGAGATTTTCTGGTCCGATGGCGACCACTTCAGCAATATAGGCGAAGAACGGTTTGGAAGGAGGATGCAGGTTGTTGAGAACGCACGCGCGGTGCTTGGGCTGGAGCGGAAATGAAGCTCTTGGCGCCTGACGTTCCGTGAACCTCTGCTTTAGGCTCTGAGGTGTAGGCCCCCTGCTGGCCTCAATGTTCCATTGCGGGTTTGCAAACAACCTAAACGGAGGCATCCATGGAGTTAAGTTGTCGACGGATATATCTGTGATAGTTCCCCGTAAACTCATGATTTTTAAACCCCAATCGCATTAGCGCGCAATATACTCACTTTATGCGTGTTACTTTTCCAACTCCGGAGATTTGCTATTATATCTGATAAGTATCTCTTATCATGCTTATTTTACCTGTAGGGAAATAGGTCAGATTTTACATTCACCACGCCTGATCACGTTGATCAAAGCAGCAGAGGAAACATCGCAGGCTTCATGCTGCGTAAGGGGCTTACGAACCAGACCTTCTCAACCGCATGTCCCGGCAATAGGCTACACAAGGATTGAACGGGTTCGGAGTGTTTCAGTGTTAAAGAATTTCAATCTGACCTTGGTGCAGGCTCTGGCGATAAGTGCCGCCATCTTTTGCGTCGCAACCCTTCCGGGGTTGCTGCTGGATGGATACAACCCCGATGACTGGCGACAGGTTCACGGGGCACCTGCTGGCGGCATGCCCCTCAACTGGACAACCGAAGAAGGCAGATGGGCGATGGAGGCGCTTTATGTCTTCATAATGGGCGAGCGGTTCCTGACGCCCATTCAGGCGCCCCTTTCCTTTGCCTGCCTGTTCTGGATTTCCTGGACACTGGCCCGCACGGCAACCGACGAACGGCAGACGCCGCTTGCCGCAACTGCAATATTCAGCCTCAGCATCTGCCACATCTACATGATCGATGCGCTGAACTTCTCATCCCATGTCTTCGCGTTTCCCCTGTCACTGGCCCTCTCTCTGCAAGCCTACCGGATGTTCTGGAACCTTGCCGAACGACCAATCGGTCTGGCGTGGTTTGCCCGTGCCCTTCTCGCCATACAAATGCTGGCCCTGTCCTGCGCGATCTATCAGCCCTTCGCCCCATTCGGTGCCCTGTTCATCGCACTTCAGATCATGCGGTACGACACATCTTCCCTAAAAACCGTTTCGCGCGCGGTCCTCGTGGCCCTGATCGGATCTGTTTTCGCCATCCTCGTCTATCTGCTGGAGTGGCGGATCGCCGTCGGCCTGAGTTCCCATGCCGGAGAAGTCACCCGGTTTAGCCAGCCAGGCTCGGACCAGGTTATACAAAAGCTGGCAGCTCTGCCGACATTCTGGAAAAGGCTGCACTCAGGCGGGCTGCAACACACACCCTGGGTGTTCCGACTGATTTACGCCACCACCCTCGCAGTGGCACTGCTGGCGTCCGGGTGGGCGGTGCTCCGCACCTTGCGGACGGCTGGCCTGATTTCGGCGGTGCGGGTGGCCTTTGGCGCTTTTGCCGGGCTGTTTATCTTGCCGGTGATCGCATGGTTTGCTTATGCCACCCTATGGATGCCGGGGCGTGTCGTGGCTTATCTGCCATTTGCCGTCTTCGCGGTTCTGATCACAGCAGGCCAGATATGCGGCTGGTGGCAACGCGGTTCTTTCACTGGACGCATGGTACAGGGCGGTGCGGTCGCCTTGGCGGGATTATCCATTGCCCTGAGCATTACGGTTTGGTCGGACCAGGTGGAAACCGGACGCCGGGATACGGAAACAGCGCACGCGATCTTTGCGCAGGTCTCGGAAACTCCGGGGTTTGACGGCGACAATTTTCGCATCTCCGGTGGGCTCGACTATCCGGAACTCAGCTGGGGCGGCCTGCTGGGGTGGACGGTCTTTCATCGCAACAACCCTGTGCCCGGTATTTTCACCGAGCTTTATGACCGCCCGATGGAACCGACATTTGTTGCCGCCAGCCCGATCCCCTGCCCCGCATTTCCGGAACAGGGCGCGGTCTTTCACGACGGTCATATGGTCCATGTCTGCCTTGAGCCGTCAACCGGGCTGCAGCAGCAGACCGGGTGCATTGATCTTGGCAACGATGAAGCCCTGTGCCGAACCGACGACATGCTTGTCTGGCAACGCCCCGCCTGTGAGGTTCTGCCCCTTGCCGGTGCCCCGACGCGCTTTCGGCTAAAGGATGCGGACGGCCGGGAAAAGCTGACCATCTTCACGCTCGAAGATCCGGGCGTTCCGATCGACGGTCGGTGCCACTATGCGCAACGTCTTGGCAGGTTCGACTACCAGTCCGTCATCGTCGAACGTTTCAAGGGAACGGATTGGGACGCGGACGAGGCCCGCGCCATCCCCTGACCCCTGTTTCGCGCGCGAAACATCAGTTGTCGCGCGCGTGCAGCCAGCTTCGCAAGTCTGCAAGGAATGTCTCGGTCATCCCCCGCCCCGACAGGGTGATCTGCGCCCCGTTTCGACTCTGCTTCAACTGAATGTCTCCAATTGTCTCTTTGGGCGGTGCATCAGACTCTGATACAGCTGATTTCGAACGATCCGAACCGTAACCGTTCACAGCCCGTGTCAGAGCCGACAGTTCCGCGTCGCATGTTTCGGCCCGGGTATGATCCAGCTTTCCGGCAAGCTGGCGCGCGGCCTTCGGATCATCCTTCAGGACCTTCGCAATCGACAACCCCAACCGCTCGGGGATGGCCGAGGCAAAGCGCAGATGTTCATCCAGCGCGTGATAGATCGCAATGAACGAGCCGATCTTCGACCGCTTGGCGCGGCTGGCGGATGCGAACAGCCCGCGCAAAGCAGCGGCCTCATCCGGGTAAACCCCCTGCTCCGCCGCGCGCGCCACGATCCGGGCACGTTCATAATAGCTCAGCCCGACCCGGATCTCGTTTTCCTCGACCATGGCCACATAGGCGTCCGAGGCGCTCTGAGGCTGTCTGAGGAACGCCCGCACGGTTTCAAACCGCGCCTCGCCCGTCTCCTGCGCCAGCGCCCGCAACGCGGTCATCCGACGCCAGCCGGAAATCAGGCCATACCGCCCGCCCTCCAGCTCGACAACCTCGATCGGGGTTTGCTGTCCGCGGGCCTTCAGGCTTTCCTTCAAGGCCTCCATATCCGCATCATCGGCGGCCAGGCGGTCGCGTACCAGATAGGTTTCCTCGACAGTATCCAGCGGCAGGTCCTGCACCAGACGCCCTTCGGCGCGGGCCGCACGCAATTCCCCGGACAGCTCTTCCAGCGCGGCCTGTGCCGCCGTGGCACCTGCCACCTGCGCAACAGGGGGCGCGGATCGTGGTGCCTCAGGGGCAAACATGGATTGCGCCTCGATGGCCGGGCGGGTGTCGTCCAGATAATCCGACCGGGCAGGGGTCAGTCGCTTTCGTTTTGCCATCACATTCTCCTTTTCCTGCGCGGATCAGACTCTGCACCGGGCACCGCTGATCGTGTTTCGCGCGCGAAACATCCCGCTTAACGCGTCAGTTCCGGCGTTTCTGCCGCTTCGGTCTGCCCAGCCAGCTCCTCGCCCCGCCAGACGCCGATCAGCAGCTTCTTGAACGAGGCATAGGTGGCGTCAAAGGTTTCGCGCCCGCGCACATAGGTCTCACGGTTGAAATCGCGGTAATCGGCCTCGTAGATGCCGTTGACCTGTTCCCCGGCTTGCCCGATCAGCGCCGTGTAGCCTTGCCAGTGCGGTGACAGAGTGCGGCCCAGATAGGCCTGCATCAGCCCGGCCAGCTCTGCCTGCTGGCTGCCGTCATAGCGGGTGATGACCGTGCGCACCGCATCCCACTGAAAGGCCATCTCGGGCCGTCCCAGCGCGCGGGCGGCCATATTCTCCCCCTCTTCAATCGACTGGAATGTGGAATGCAGCATGTCGAAGAACCGGCCGGTGGAATCGAATTCCAGGAACGATGCACCCATGGGCACCAGCAGAATATCCGAGGCCGCCAGCCCGTTGATCGTCAGATAGCCCAGGGCAGGGGGGGTATCGATGAAGACGATGTCATACTCATCCAGCACACCATCCTCTTCCAGCGTTTCTGTCAGCGCATCCCACAGCTTCCAGCTGCGGCCCTGCATGCGCCAGACCGGGATCTGGAATTCGGCCCAGTAAAGGTTCAGCTGTGCGCCGATCAGATCAATGTTGGGCCAGTGGGTTTTCTGGATCAGATCGCCGCCGCGCAGTTTCAACGCATCCGACAGCGTGTCGTCGATCGGATGCGGGGCCTCGCCCCGGTCAAGCCGTCCCTGATTGTCCCGCCGCAGATGGGTGGCATAGTGGCGCGCCAGCAGGGGGAACACCGTCTGCCATTCATCGGTCACCTTGCCGCCGAAGATCGAGGTCATCGACCCCTGGCTGTCCAGATCGATGACCAGCACCCTGTAGCCATCCAGAGCGGCGGACATGGCCAGATGGGCACAGGTCGAGGTCTTGCCGACACCGCCCTTGAAATTTGCCACCGAAACGATCTTTGCCGGCAGTCCCTTGGGGCGATAGGGGCGATATTCCTTGGCCTTGGAACCTTCCGAGGCGAAATGCGTCCGCAGGCGCAGCACCTCGTCCAATGTGAACCATTTCGCGCCGCCTTCGGTTTCGGATCGCCCCTGAGGCAAATCCGGGTTGGCCTTCAGAACCCGGCGGAAATGAGCAGGGGCAACGGGGATCAGATACTTGGTGATTTCCCAGGTCGAAAACAGCCGCAGTTTTTTGTGCCCGCCTTCTTCCAGACCCCGACTGGCCAGGTCCGCACGCCCTCGGGCGCACGCATCGGCAATGGCTGAGAAATCATGGGTTCCGGTCGGGTTCCCAAGTTCTTCATAAGCCAGGTCCGGGTCGATATTGAAATACGGGGGAAGCCCCTCGGATGTGCCTGCTCGCATTGAAATTCTGCCCATGTGCTATGTTTTCCCCAATATACCACAAAAGACAGCATGCGAAAGCATTATGAGTACAAGACTGGATTTTCTAAGCAAAAATAAGGGGTAATTGCTGGTTGAGACGGTGCTTTGAAGCGCGATGCAAAAAATTGTTCAGTTAGAATCTTGTTATTTTATTAGTTACGGTGTTCGACCATCGTTCTTAAACATAAGAAAAAAAAAGGTTTTTCGTGTTCTTTGATACACCAAGTGAATCTGATCCCACGAAAGGGTGACTCTGAACCCACGTTGCAGTGACTCTGAACCCACGATCCGGCGGCTTTACGCCTCCTGTGGATAACTTTACGGTAAGCGTCAATAAAACCACGAACGAAGATTCGGGCAGGAACATATGGGCAGGGCAGTATGAGCGGGTCAGGGGCGTTGTTGCCTGACCGGCATCCAACGGGTGATTTTTTTGTATGCGATATCTTCGATGCGCTGCCCAAGACCGATATGGGGTCGATGGAGCATCCGATGTTTTCGCTCTCGACCCGACCGGATCGGCGGATCCTGAATTACGAACATAACGGGGTCGAGATCACGGTAACGCCTTCGGTGCGGGGTCTGGCGACGATCCATGACAAGGACATCCTGATCTTTTGCATCAGCCAGCTGATGGCGGCGATCAATGCCGGCCGGACCGTCAGCCAGGTGTTGCATCTGAAGGCGCATGATCTGCTGGTGGCCACCAACCGCGAGACCAGCGGCGACGGCTACAAGCGCCTGCGCGAGGCGTTCGAGCGGCTGGCAGGAACCCGGATCACCACCAACATCGTCACCGGCGAGAAAGAGACCACCACAGGCTTTGGCCTGATCGAAAGCTGGGAGATCGTCCGCCTTACCCGGGCGGGCCGGATGGTCAGCGTCAGCGTGAAACTGTCCGACTGGCTGTTCCGCGCGGTGTTGGCAAAATCGGTGCTGACGCTCAGCCGCGATTACTTCCGCCTGCGCAAACCGCTGGAGCGGCGGATCTACGAGTTGGCGCGCAAGCATTGCGGGCGTCAGCCCGAATGGCGGATATCGGTCGAGGTGCTGCTGAAGAAGTCGGGTTCGGCCTCACCCCGGCGGGTGTTCCGCAAGATGATCCGGGACATGATCGCCGCCGATCATCTGCCCGATTACGAGATGACCGAAGAGCCCGGAGACCTGATCCGCTTCTCGCGCCGGGGTCAGGTTGTCGAAGGGCCGGACAAACCGGTTCTGCCATCTGGGGCGCTGGAGGAGGCCAGGGCGATGGCACCGGGCCGCGATGTCTATGCGCTGGAGGCAGACTGGCTGGCCTATTGGGCCGCGTCGGGGCGTCCGCAGATCAGAAATCCGCAGCGGGCCTTTCTGGGATATGTGGCCAAGCGGGTCGCGGGGCGGGACTAAGGCGCGCGGAATTACGGGCGCCTTGCCATGCATTTGCAACAGCAATGAAAGATGTCCCGGCGGTTTCCCGGGTGTCACAGGTGCTCAGCCCGAATAGGCGTGATCCTGTTCCCGCGTCTGCGGCTTGAAAGACCTGATGGCGAAGATCACGAGGCCAGCCGCAAGAATGAACACCCAGCCTGACAGCATATAGATCCCCAGCACCATCAGGACGGACATACCGGAGTACAAAGCAATTCCACTGGCACCCAGGCCGACAAGGACAGCTATTCCGAGAATTCCCATCATGTTATCCGGTCCTCCGGCATTGGTTTTGGCCGCGTCAGTTTCCAAAGTGGCCGTAGTTGTGCCACCGGGTGAGTGCCCGGTATGATTCCGCGCCGGAATCATGGCAAAACTGTGAACCACCTTGGGTTAAAATTTGGTTATTTTACCTGACGGGGCTTTGCCCCAACTACTCGTTCGACACTGCCTGTTTGCAGACATTGGAATGTTGGGTGCACTATTTCGCAAAAATTTTATGGCGGCAATCCGTGGTCGCCCAAACCCTCAAAACGTGCAAAGCTCCGCCGATTGGCGCGATTTCATGGGTCCGAAACACGCCGAAACGGGTGTATTGGGGCCTAATTCTCTGTCCGCCCGCCTTTTTTGCGATCCCGGTTTCCGGGACATGGCCGGGCTGATCACATCTTTACCAGACGCCCGTCCGCCACCCGGATTCCCTGTTTTTCGAAAACATTGCGGGTGTCGAACACCAATGCCGCCTCGCGTGCGACCAGATCGTAATCCGGCGCGCTGTGATCGGTGATGACGGCCACGGCGGCATAGCGTTTCAGGGTTTCAGCCGTCAGCGGCTGCGAGGTCCGCCCGGCCAGCTGCGGGTATTCGCCGCCTTCCGGCAGGCAGGGGAAATACGGATCGTGATAATCGACCCCGGCCCCCAGCTTTTCCAACTCGTCCAGCAGCACCAGTGCCGGGCTGCGGCGGGTATCCTCGACATCGCGCTTATAGGCGATGCCCATCAGCAGGATGCGCTGCCCGGTCAGGGGCTGCCCGGTTTCGGCCAGCGCAGACCCGTTGCGCGCGGTCAGTTCCGCGGCCATCCGAGCCGCCAGCATCTCGGGCACCGCGTCATTGCTGGTGCGGGCCAGATTGATAAGCGGCGTATCAGATCCTGCATCCGCGGCGCGCCAGGCCAGATAGGCCGGAGACACCGGGATGCAGGCCCCACCAATGCCGGGGCCGGGATAGAAGGGCATGAAGCCGAACGGTTTGGTGGCCGCGGCCTCAATCACCTCCCAGACATCCACGTCCATCGCTTCAAGCGCGGTCTTCAACTCGTTGACCAGCGCGATATTGACGGTGCGAAAACTGTTTTCGACCAGCTTCACCGCCTCGGCGGTGGCGGCTGAACTGACCGGCACCGCGCTGGTGACGATGGCGCGGTAGAAATCCTCGACCAGTTGCCGCGACAGCGGATCGTCGGCACCGACCACCTTGGGAATGCTGTGCGTGTCGAACTTGTCATTGCCCGGGTCTTCCCGCTCGGGCGAGAAAGCCAGGAAGAAATCGGACCCTGCCCGCAGACCGCCCGCCTCGAGGATGGGTTGAACCAGCGTGGTCGTGGCGCCGGGCCAGACGCTGCTTTCCAGCACCACCATCTGACCGGGGCGCAGATGCTGCGCGATGGTCTGCGCGGCCGCCACGACAAAGCGCATGTCCGGATCCTGTGCATCGGTCAGCGGGGTCGGCACGCAGACCAGCACGATATCGGCCCCGGTCAACGCAGCGGCATCCTGCGTTGCGCGGAAGCGCCCGCTGTTCACCGCCTGCGCGATCCGGTCCTGTGCCAGATACGAGATGACCTGATCACCCTGATTGATCCGCGCAACCCGGTCAGGGTTGAGGTCGACGCCGGTGGTGTCGAACCCTTCGTCATAGGCGGTCAGCGCCAGCGGCAGGCCGACATAGCCCAGTCCCACCACGGCAACCCGCGCGTCGCGCGCCGCAATACGTTGTCTGAGGGACTGATGATGTGAGGTTTCGCAGTTCATAATCTATCCTGGTCGTGCAAAGTCAGACTGAAATCAATTCGCGGCAAAGCCTCCGGGAATTCCGGCCCTTTCCACGGATAGGGCGGAACGAGAGCGAATCCAATAGATTTGTCAGTCCGGTTCAAGAGTGCGGCACTGCGTTTCCAAAGCAGGCCTAATTTTCAGCCATGGAGGGAATTGTTGAGGTTTTCCGGGGAAAGTGAATCGGGACGATATTTTTTATTATTTCGGGCGCCGGGCGCGCCGGAAAGACTCTTCCGCCAATTCAGCGCCTTTGTCCCAGCTGAAGTTCGCGGCCTGTGCCAGCGCCTTTTGTGACAAGTCGTCTTGAAGGCCGGGTTCGGTCAGCAGCCGGATGGCCTGATCCGTCAGGGCCTGGCTGGACAGGGGGTCGAAATACAGCCCGCCATCGCCCACCACCTCGGGCAGGCTGCCGCGATCCGAGGACAGAACCGGGGTGCCGCAGGACATCGCCTCAAGCGCGGGCAGGCCGAACCCTTCCCACAGCGAAGGGAACACCAGCGCATCGGCGGTATTGAGCAGGGCGGCCAGATCCGGGTCGTCGATTTCACCGGTGAATACGATGCTTTCGGACCGGGCCGCATCGGCCGCGGCGCTGGCTTTCAGGTCTTCGATGTTGTCCCAGAACCGCGCGCCGGTCGTGCGCCCGACGATGGCCAGACGCGTTTCCGGAACCTGCGCCAGAATCCGAGGCATGGCCTCAATCAGGCGCAGCACATTCTTGTGCCGGTTGAAGCCGCCCAGATAGACCAGCAAGGGTGCGTCGGACGGGATGCCATAGGCCTGCCGGGCCTTTGTTAGAGCCGATTTTTCCTGAGATGGTCGAAAAACGGGTTCGGCCCCTTCCGTTATGATATCGATCCGGTCACGGGGAATGCGCAGGATCTGCGTCAGATCATCTGCCGAGGCATCCGATATCGTCATCACCCGCGTTGCCTGCATCTTGGCCAGCCAGCATTTCGCCTGCCACAGCCTGAAATTCAGACGTTTGGGAAAGATCAGATCGGGAAAGCGTTCGGGGATCGTGTCGTGATAGCACACCACGGTGGGGCGCCGGGCGGGCAGGGGGAAATAGGAATAAACCGCGGGATAGAAGAACACGTCGCAGTCGATACGCCGGGCCGCCCGGGCCATTGTCAGCAGATCGGCACCGCCCCGGGCCGAGGTCCCGGAGGAGGCTTCTGACATTGGCCTGTCCGATCCAGCGATCCGGATATCGACACCTTCGGGCACAGGCCGCGTAGGCTCCTGATCGAACAGCAGCGTATAGCAGAATCCTGTTTGCCGGGCGGCTAGTGCTGGGATCAGATTGCGGGTGAAACGTCCAAAGCCACGTTCATTTTCCCAGGAGCTGGCGTCTACACCGATATGCAGCATGCTTTTGCCTTGATAGCGGCCTTGAAATTCGGGCCATGCGGTTGCGTTTCAAATAATGGGCATGGCGTCAGCCAAACCGGTTTTGCAAATAGTCTGCTGTTGCTGCCAGGCCTTTTTCAAGCGGGTAGTCGGGCTGGTAACCCAACCGCGCCTGTGCATGTGCAATGCCGCAACTGCCTTTGGCGGCAAAAAGTTCCAGCAGATGCCGGTCGGGATAGGCTGCGCCATCGCCGGACGCCATACGCCTTTTGATGGCGCGCACCAGTGCTTCGAACCGGTCCCGCCCCAGCAGTGTACGGCCAAGCGCTCCGATCCGGGCCGCAGCCGAAAGGGTCTCGGGACCCGTATCATGATCGGGCTCAGGCCCTAATCGGTCCGAAAGGGTCTGATAAGGCTCATATCGCAGCTCACCTTTGCCGATGATCCGGGAATAGCCCGACAAAAGGTCGGACCATGCAATCGGTTCAAGCCCCGAGATGACAAAGCGTTCCTGACCCAGATCCTCCAGAACCGCCGCCCGGAGAATGGCCTGCACCACATCATCGACGAACACACCGTTACACAGGCCCTCGGGCTGCGGCAGGATCTGTGTTCCGGTAGCAAGATTTTCCGTCAGCTGATCGGTCCACAAGGCGCTGCCGGGCCCATAAATCAAAGTGGGTTGAAGGATGGCTGCCGGGACGGGGCCGGCCATCAGCTGTTTCTCCATCTCTATCTTGGCCTGACGGTATGGGCTGCCGCCTGGGCGTTGTACCGGGCTGGTTTCATCCAGATCCTCGTTGGGCCAGACATCGTAAACCACGATGGAACTGATATGGATGATCCTTCCGATGCCAGCGTCCTGTGCCGCGCGGAATAATGCGGCAAAATCCGAAAGGTTTTTCTCAGAAGTGGCCCGTACATCATAGGCCAGATGCATCAGTATGTCGTGGCCGCGTAGGGTCTCTGCTATCGCCACCCTATCACTAAGAGCTGCAGTGACAACAGTGACGCCCTTTTCCTCAAGGTCTTTCGCGCCATGACGGCTGCGCAACAGGGTCGTTACCCGCGCTCCGTTTTTCAGAAGGGCCGGAACCAGCCGCGCCCCAAGAAACCCTGTCGCGCCTGTGACAAAGACTGCCTGCCCCTGCAATTTTTCCGAGCCTGTGAAGTTCACTGTTGCCAATCCTTCTTCAATTCAAATCTAGGCATGAAATCGTTGCGCCTCAGGAGCCTAGCGCAGGGTGGTTGCGCATGCTACTCCGCTAACAGATGATCTGCTGTTATAGATGTCCGGGGTGTAACACCCCAAGGTTTTTGAGTGAGGAGCTTTATGAGGATCGGTGTGATCGGCGCAGCCGGCAAGATTGGGCAGATGCGCGTGCAGACCATTATCGACAATCCCGACACCACGCTTGCCGCCGTTATGGATACGGATATGTCCCGGGCCGAAGCTGTGGCCAGTGGTGCGCCGGCCTTTACCGACGCGGACAGGTTTTTTGATGTCGGTATGGATGCGGTCATTATTTCGACCCCGGCGCATGTGCGCGAACCTTTGTGCCTGATCGCGTTCGAGCGAGGGTTGCATGTGCTGGCGGAAAAGCCGCTGGCCACCACGGCCGAGGCCAGCAGCAGGATCGTTTTAGCAGCCCGGGCGGCGGGCATGGCCCTGGGCGGTGGGTTCAACATGCGGTATTATCCGGCCTTCTCATATGTGAAGGATGTCATCGGATCGGGCCAGATCGGAGAGGTCGATCATGTGCGCATCTATGGCGGGCATGAGGGTCTGACGAAATTCGTGCATGACTGGGAATACAAGTCCGAGATTTCTGGCGGTGGCGCGCTGTGGGATGTGGGGATTCACATGACCGACATGGCCCGCCATATGCTGGGTGAAATCACCAGCGTTTACGGCGTTGCCACCGAAAAGGTCTGGAACGAGCCGGGTTCCGAAGACAATGCGATGGCCATTTTCAAAAGTCCCGAAGGTATTCCGGCGATCTATCAGGCGACCTGGACTGACTGGAAGGGCTACAAAAGCCAGGTCGAAGTCTATGGCAGCAAAGGCATGGTGCGTGGCGTTTATGCGCCGATGGAAACATTGCTGATCACCATGGATCGTCCGGGTGGCAAGCCCACCCGCCAGCACCGCCGCTATCCCGGGATCATGCTGCGGGAAAAGCTGAAATCCTGGAAAACCACGGCACTGCTGTCTTTTGCCGATGAGTTGCAGGAATTTGCCGGGCTTTGTGCGGGCCAGACCGGTTTGCGCATTTCCGACGGCCATGCCGCCCTGCGGGCGATCGAGGTTGCTGATGCGGTGCGCGAAAGCAGTGCAACCGGCCAGCCGGTCAGGCTTGATGCGTTGGGGGACATGGCCGCATGACATCTGATTGGTTTCCAGATGGCGATTGGAATCCCGGCCGGGCCTTGTCAGTATCTGCCTTTAAGAGGCAGGGTTTTTCCAGTTGCAGGAGCCTGCGGTGACAGATCATCCAACGCTTTCCATTGTCGTGACGATTGTCGATGGCGGCTCTTACCTGCGCGACTTTTTGCTTTCTGTTGCCGCATTTGAAAACCCACCGCCGCTGGAAATCATTGTGCCTTATGATGCGAGCGTCTCAGAGGCCGCCGATTACGCAGCAGAGTTTCCGGATGTGAATTTTCTGGACCTTGGGGGCATCACGCCTGCCCGTCCGATCACGTCCGAGGCAGGTCAGCACGAGCTGTTTGACCGCAGACGCGCGGCCGGGCTGGCTGCTGCCACCGGTGACGTGATCGCAATTCTCGAAGACCGCGGGCATCCGCGCCCTGACTGGGCCCGCACGGTCATGCGCCTGCATGCGCAAACCGGCCAGAATGTCATTGGCGGCGCCATAGACTGCAAGGAACCGGTTTCGCTGCTGAATTGGGCGTTCTATGTGACTGATTTCGGTCGCTACGGCCTGCCGTTCGACAGCGGTCCGGCAGAATGGGTTTCGGATGTGAACGTGACCTACAGCCGGAAGGCATTGGAGGCGACTCGCCATCTGTGGAACGAGCGGTTTCGCGAGCCGGTCGTCCATTGGTTCCTGATCGAACAGGGCGAAGAGCTGCTTTTGTCCAATGAGCTGATTGTTGATCATGTCCGTGCTCCGGCCCAGCTGGGCCAGCTGGTGCCCGAGCGGTTCCATTGGGGGCGTCTGTTCGGTCATATCCGGGCGATGCATATGAGCGGCGCGAAGCGGCTGGCCTATACCCTTTCCAGCCCACTGATACCGCCGGTTCTGTGGGTGCGCCATGGCCTGACACAGGCAGGCAAAGGGCGGCTTCTGCGATACCTGACAGCGCTGCCGTATATCATCATCCTGACCATAACCTGGACCTGCGGCGAGGTCTGGGGCTACATCACGCGCAGGCCCTGAGCGATGCAGGCAACCCGACCAGAATATGACGTCATCGTCATTGGCTCTGGCGCAGCCGGTGGATGGGTTGCGAAAGAAACAAGCGAACGCGGCTGCCGGACTTTGATGCTGGAGGCCGGGCGTGTGCTGGACCCCCTGGAAGATTTCCCCGACAGTGATCGCGCAGGCGGATCCCGTGTCAGCATCCTCAGCCGCGTCATGGCGATCTTGCGGGGGCAGCATGTGCAGGCCCGCTGCATGTCCTTCACGCCCCTGACCGGGCATCTGTTCGTCAATGACCGGCAGAATCCCTACACCACGCCGGGTGGTGCTCATTTCAACTGGTTCCGGTCCCGTCAGGTGGGTGGGCGGTTGCATCTCTGGGGGCGCAATGCGCTGCGTCTTTCGGATCAGGAGTTCAAGGCTGCCGAACAGGACGGTTTTGGCGACAGCTGGCCGATCTCCTATGCCGATCTCGATCATTGGTATGGCTGGGTTGAACAGTTTCTGGGTGTTGCAGGCGAGGCGGCGGAGATCGAGAACCTGCCCGACGGTATCTACGACGCACCGCACCCGCTGACCAAAGCGGAACGCCGGATCATGGCCGAGCTTGCGCAGAAATGGCCGGATCGCCCTGCCACCACCTGTCGGATCATTCGCCATGTGCCCGCGCGAACGCCTTTGCCCCTGACAGCGGCACAGGCAACCGGGAATTTCGAACTGCGCAGCGGGGCGGTGGTGTCCAAGATCGAAACGGACGCGCAAACGGGTCTGGCGACCGGAGTTCGCTATATCGACGTGGCCAGCGGACAGGAACACGTCGTGACGGCGCGGGTGATTGCGGTTTGCGCCTCGACCATTGAATCCGTGCGGCTTCTGCTGAATTCTCACGGGCCAGGGCATGTGCGGGGGCTGGGCAATTCATCGGGTAATCTGGGGTGCTACCTGTCGGATCATCTGATGGTCTTCCGGGCGGGCACCATGCCTGAAATCGAAGGGCTGGGACCAAGTCATGATCCTTATGACTTTGGCGCTCAGTCCGGCATCTATATTCCCGGTTTCCGCAATCGCGGCGGGCCCGAGGATTGTGGATTCTTGCGCAGCTATTCTTTGCTGGGCTCCGTAGGGCGGATCGAACCTGGCTGGTTCTTCATGGCGATCGGAGAAATTCTGCCGCGTGCCGAAAACCGGATCGAGCTTGATCCGAACAAACACGATGCGTGGGGCATTCCCGCGCCAAAGGTCACGCTGCGCCATTCCGACAATGAGCGCGCGATGGTGCAGGACATGAACGAAACGCTGAAGGATGTCTCACAAACCTTCGGGCTACCCGACGATCTGCTGGCGCGCGAAAGCCTGATCTCGAAACTGGCGTATAAGTTGGCCGGACCGCTGGTCTATACTCCCGATGGGGCTTTGCAGCCGGGGTCGTCGATCCACGAAACCGGAGGGGCTTGTATGGGCGATGACCCTACCCGGCACGTCCTGAACCGGGATCTGGAATTGTTTGATTGTCATAATGTTCATGTCACGGACTCGGCGTCGTTCCCTACCAATCCGTTCCAGAACCCTGGCCTGACCATCATGGCCCTGTCAGCTCGTGCAGGGGCGCGGATTGCCGAGAAAGTAGCAACAGAACGCGCGCGCGATATATGACGGCGGAACAGGCGTCAGCCGCGCGACCGTCCCACCAGATCGTAGTAGGTTTTTTCGAACTGGCGATGCACCCAGTCCGGGTCGAAGCGATCTTCCCGGCTGCGTTTCAGGGCGTTTTTCGCAAGGGTTTTCCGGTGCCCTTCGTCCGACAGGGCATCTGCCACAGCTGTGCAGATCGCATCAATATCGCCGATAGGCACCACCGCGCCGACACTGTCGTCGATCAGTTCGACCACGCCGGAACAGGCGGTGGCCACGGCGGGTGTTCCGGCCTGAAAGGCCTCGGCGATCGTGAAGGGCAACGCCTCCCACCGCGAGGTCAGCAGGAACAGGTCCGCCGCGCGCAGATGACGGATCGGTTTGTCTGTTCGGCCGATGAATTGCAGGTGCTTGCCAACCCCTTTTTCCTGCGCCAGAGTATACAGCTTCGCTTCGTCCGGCCCGTCACCGGCGACGACAAAGCGATAGCCGGGGTGGGTCTGCTTCATCCGGGTAACGCAATCGATCAGAATATCGACCCCCTTCTGCGGTTGCAGACGGGCCAGCGTCAGGATCACCCGCTCGCCATCCCCAAGCAGCTTGGCTCGTAATTCGGCAATATCCTCCGCGTTGTCCTCGGGCGGAGGGGATACGCCCAGACCGATCACCTTCAATTTGTCCTTTGGCACATTCCCGATCGTGGCCAGATCCTCGGCCGAGCGATGACTGGGCGTGATTACCAGGTCGCATTTGGCGGCAATCCGGCCAAAGGCGGCAATCCGCTCGGGTTCCGATCCGTGATAGGTGACGGCAACCGGAATGCGCCTCCCAGTGCAAGCCAAACTGGCAACTAGTGCAGGCGCGGATTCATGGCAATGGATCAGATCGACCGGATTTTCCGCCAGCCATCGCCGCAACCGCCAGGCCGCGCTCGCCGTATGACGCAGCCGGTTGATGATGCTGCCGCCGTCGCCCGCGACATAGCGGGTGGGCAGGTCCAGAAATCCGGCGCCCCGATCCGGACCCGCCCAGATATCGGCGGTGCCCGCCAGCGTGATGCGATGGTTCCTTGCCTCCAGCCAGTCGCTCAGCCCGAGGATATGCCGGGTGATACCGCCCATGCCAAACTGGGAGCCCATTTCGACAACATGAAGGGGATTTGAAGAAGGGGCGGTCTGCATTTTTGTGTAGGTATCGGCCAAATTTTTCAACAATCGGGCAATCATAACACGCGCATGGTATTTGCCCATGTCATGAAGGCGGACCACCGCAGCTTGCATTCATCTGCAGCAAGCCCGCAACACCTAGCGCGAACCGGGCAGCCGCGTGGCTTGTGCCTTTCGATTGTGGCGAGGATCGTGTTTGATACCGGAAAGTTATTGGTAATCCGGTACAATTCGCATGCAGTCTTTGCGCATTCTGATGTTCACCACATTTTACCCGCCCTTTTCCTTCGGTGGCGACGCCGTAGGTATTCAGCGCATGGCCCGGGCGCTGGTGGCGCGTGGGCACGATGTGACGGTGGTGCATGACGAAGACAGCTATCTGATCCTTGGCGGCACACCCCAGCCCGAGGGACCGCCTGACGGGGTGCGGCGGATCGGACTTCGCGGGCGCAACGGGATGATGTCGAACCTGCTGACCCAACAGCTAGGTCGTCCGGTGGTGCACGCAGCCCACATCCGCGAGATACTCGCCGAACGGCAACCGGATATCATCTGGCACAACAACACGTCCCTGATCGGTGGGCCCGGTCTGTTGCCGATGGGCGAGGGGCTGAAGATATATGAGGCGCATGAGCACTGGCTGGTCTGTCCTACCCATGTTCTGTGGCGGCACGGACGCGAGCTGTGCGACGATCGCCAATGCCTGCGCTGCGTGCTGAACTACAAGCGCCCGCCGCAGCTCTGGCGCTATACCGGCGCGTTGGATCGGGCGCTGGACCACATGGATCTGATCATCGCCAAAAGCGAATTCAGCCGCGCCAAGCATCGCGAATTTGGCCTGCGGCAGGAGATGCAGGTGCTGCCCTATTTCCTACCCGACCTGGATCAAAGCGCCCTGCCGGAACCGGCGGCGCAAGAGCGCCCCTATTTCCTGTTCGTCGGACGGTTGGAAAAGATCAAAGGGCTGCAGAACGTGTTCCCGGCCTTTGATCGTTATCCGGATGCTGATTTGCTGATCCTTGGGGACGGAGATTACGCGGATGAACTAAAACAACAGGCCGCAGGCAATGACCGGATTAAATTCCTGGGCCGCAAAACACCTGACGAGCTGAACGCCTATTACCGAGGCGCGCTGGGGCTGATCGTGCCGTCGGTCTGCTATGAGACCTTCGGTATCATCCTGATCGAAAGCTTCCGGCTGGGCACACCGGTGATCGCCCGGCGGCTGGGCCCGTTCCCGGAGATCGTCGGGCGGGCAGGCGGCGGGTCGCTTTTCGAGACCGAAGACGATCTGATCGCGGCGATGCGCTATTTGCAACACCAACCCGACCGGCGCGCGGGGCAGGGCAGGGCCGCGCGCCAGGCGTTTCTGGATATCTGGCACGAAACTTCAGTGCTTGGGGCATATGGCGCCACACTGGCCCGCGCAGCGCATGCCAAAGGCGACCGCGCGCTGTTCAAGGCACTGGAGGCGGGTGCGTTTGAGCTTGGAGTGATGAACCAAATGCCTGCCAGCCTTCGGGACAATCAAGAAGGACTTTTCAATGACGCTCAATAGAACTTCGACCAGCCCGGAGAAGGTCTCTTTTTTCGAGCGAATTGCTCGATGGGTGCTGCGGTTGTTCGGGATCATGCTGTCGGGATTGCTGATGGTCTTTGTGCTGCTGGCCGGAGTCATCTTAATGATCGTTATTGCTAACACGGCGCTGCGTGATCTCGAGACCACTATGCGCGCGACCACGGACCAGGACCAGTTGCCTGAACCAAAGCTGTCAACGTTGCAACGAACCGCGCTTTTCATAACGTCCCAATTTCTTCCATTGCACCAGCCGGGTTTTCAGATGGTTACACCCGGCCGCGTCTTTCGCGACTGCACAGACTGCCCGGAGATGGTCGAGGTTTCCAAGGGGTATTTCCTGCTCGGTTCTCCGATCTTTGAAGAGGGCCGCCATGCACATTTATTTAGTCACACGCCCCTTCGGACTCAGTTGAAGCTAGTTAACCGCGAGGGTCCGAGACGTCTGGTGCAAATTTCGCGCCCGTTGGCCTATTCCCGCTATGAGATCACGTATGCGCAATGGCGGCAGGCGCAGGAAGACCCGGAATGGTCGGCAATAACCGGGCGTGATCCGTTCCTTCCCGATTTAGGAAAGGGCTATCGCGACGATCAGCCTATGACCGAGGTCGAGTGGAGCGACGCAAAAGCTTACGCTGCTTATCTGAGCGCAAAGACCGGACACACCTATCGTTTGCCAACGGATGCCGAATGGGAATACGCCGCTCGGGCCGGCACGGTAACGCGGTTCTCATGGGGCAACGACATTGGCAGGAACAATGCCGTCTGCGTCAACTGTTCCTCTATATGGCCCGAGCGAAAGCCCGGACCCGTCGGTCGGCATCCACCCAATGATTTCGGGCTTTATGACATGCATGGTAATGGATTTGAGTGGGTCGAGGATTGCTACGAAGCCTATCATGATCCCGTGAAAATCGACGGCTCTCCTTATGTGCAGGACGCCTGCGAATTCCGGACAGTTCGTGGAGGCGGCCCGGCTTCTCCGGCCTGGCAGAACCGATCTGCTTTTCGTGTCGGGCCACATCACTACAACCGTGGCTATGGGCATACCATCCGCCTCGTTCGGGAATTGAATTAGAGGAGGAAGCCGGGCGTCACGGGGCCAGTGTCCCGATGCGATGGGCGTTGGCCATGACCGAGAAGGTGATAGTCGTGGCCGGGATGCTGGGCAGGCTTGAGGCATCGACCAGATGCACCCGTGACAACCCGTGCGGCCGCCCAAGGATGTCGGATTGTCCGGACTCGGGTGCCTTGGCCATCGGGACCGAGCCGCCAACATGAAAGCTTGATCCCACATCACCCGGACGCCGGGCGAAGCCAAGCGGGACAAGCCCCGCCAGCTTCAGGGTTTGGGCCAGCCGGGATGTTGCCCGTTCCATGACTTTTTCGGTTTCGTCATTGCCCTGCACGGTCGGGGCCAGCCGTCCGTCTGCGGCCAGTGTCAGGTCGATCCGGGCGGAGTGGGCGGAATGCAAAAACGCCTGCGCCACGACCAGCCGTTGCGCCAGCCGCCGCCATAATGGGGCCGATCCGGGCAGTTTAGAGCCATAAGTGCTGATCAGATCGTGGGCGTAGAACTCGTTCCAGGTGTAGACCTGCGCATGGACCAGATGGGGCGAGATTTCGTGGTCATCAAGTTCAATGAAGATCTGCGGCAGGGTGTGATAGGGCCTTCTGTCCGGGCGACGCGGCGCGCGCCAGCGGTGCAGGCTGGGCAGAAAGAAATGCTGGCTATCCTGCAGTTGCAGCCGCGCTGCCGGGTCCGGAGACGACGCCAGCATCAGCCGTGCCGTTTCAAGAACCCCGGCGGCGACAAAGATGCGGTCGGTTTGCAGGGTTTCGCCATCGTCCAGCGTGACCGTGACCTGATCGGGGTGTTCATCGAAGTGGCGGACAAGGCCGGTGCGGTATTGAAAGGCCGAGTGGCGGCGCAGAGTGTCGAGCGTTTGGCCGGATGCATAGATCAGCCCCCAGGGACAGCCATGCAGACACTGGCCGCAATACCGGCAGCCGGTCCCGACAGCCAGCCGCGCAGCTCCGGCATGGGCACCCAGTTCCGTCAACCGGGTTTTGCGCCGATCCAGATGCGCCAGCAGCCGCTCGGCCTGGGGCGACGGGGTCAGGGGCGCGCGTTCCTGCATGGAAAGGGCGGGGAACAGGGTCTGCAATGCGTCCACCCGACCACTTATGGGAAGGAATTCCGCGACCGAGCGGTAATGCGGTGACAGGTCATCAATTCCGATCGGCCAGTCGGCGATGTCCTCGGCGCGGTTGGGCAGAACCGCCGAGCCCCAGAGGTTGGACAACCCACCAGCTGCATGTGAGGCGCGCAACCCGATCCGCTCGGGCGATACCAGCGTCTCTGCCCCCGGAACCATGGCGAAATCCGATCCGAACCGGCGCACCTGTCCGGGCGGGGTGTCGAATTGCGGGGCCTGCCAGCTCTGTACATCGGCAGCGGTCCAGGTATCCGGGTCTTTGGCGGCCAGCCCGTCGCGCCGTTCCCGGGCGGGGGCGTCCAGCCGGCGGCCCCCGTCCAGCATCAGAACCTGACGGCCCCGGCTCAGCAGGGCCATGGCCACGGACACGCCCGACGGCCCCGAGCCGATGACCAGGTCAGTCACGGGACAGGACCTGACCGCTCATGCTGAAACCGGATGCTTCATTTCGGCGACAATGTCATCGATGATCTGCTGCAGCGTCCGCATCGGACGGAACCCGGTGACCCGCTGCAGTTTCGAGACATCGGGCAGGCGGCGCTGCATGTCCTCGAACCCTTCGGGGTAGACCGTTTCGTAAGGCACGCACTGGATTTCCGAAACAGACCCGGTTGTCTGGATGACCTGTTCGGCCAGAGCGCGGATCGTGACTTCCTGATCGGTGCCGACATTGAAAACATCGCCGCGCGCTTCGGGAAGCGTCATCAGCCGGCACATGGCCTCGACCACATCGGCCACATGGCCGAAACAGCGTGACTGCTCGCCGGTGCCGTGCACCATCAGCGGCGCGCCTTCCAACGCGGATTTCACGAAGTTCGGCAGCACCATGCCATAGCGCCCCGTCTGCCGGGGGCCGGTGGTGTTGAAGAACCGCAGGATCGTGACTGGAAGGCCGGATTCACGTGCATGGGCCAGCGCCAGAAACTCGTCCAGTGTCTTGGCGCAGGCATAGGACCAGCGCAGGTTGCGGGTGGCGCCGATGGTCAGATCACCCTCTTCCTGAAACGGGAAGTTCGTGCTTTTGCCGTAGACTTCGGAACTGGAGGCGATGAAGGTATGCGTCTTGTCCACCAGCGCGGCATCCAGCACGTTCTCGGTGCCTGCAACATTGGTCAGGATCGACCGGCTGGGTTCGTCCATGATCAGCTTGACCCCGACAGCCGCCGCCAGATGGAAAACGATATCCGCCGGGCCAACCAGATCGGCCACCAGCTGACGGTCAAGGATGCTGCCTTCGACAAAGGTGAAATCCGGGTGGTCGGCGACGGCGCCAAGGTTGGACATCAGCCCGGTCGACAGGTCATCAAGAACAGTGACGGTATGACCATCCCCGATCAGCCGTTCCGTCAGGTGAGAGCCGATGAACCCGGCGCCTCCGGTAATCAGAATATGCATATGTTCGTACCTGTCACTTGTTGAGAACCGATATGCCGGATCGTACAACCCGCCCTGCGCATCCGGCCATAGCCGCAGGTGGAAAAAGACCTGTTCACCACGGGTTTCCGCGTATTGCCGCGCGCACGCCCCGCATCAGTTTGCGCGCTGCAAGATACGGCCCGCCGCGCCCGTCAAGATGCGCCCGCCAGCGGGCAATGTCGGTGAAATAAAACATCTCGAGCCGGGGCAGGTCGTGGATGTCATCCTTCGGCCCGGCAACGCCCAGCCTTGTGCCGACCGACGTGTCGTAATGCAGCGCGATTTGCCGGCGCACGCTTGTGCTTGTCGCACCGTAAGGCGGCGCGAAATGCCGGATGGGCTGGTCCAGCCGGGCGGCGATATCCTGTCCCGATCCCGAGATCTCTTCTTCCAGCGTTTCCGGATCCAGCGCTGCAAGATTGGGGTGGTTGATGCTGTGCGCGCCAAAACGGACGCCTTCACCGGCCAGGGCTTCAACCCGGTCCCAGCCCATCAGGGGGCGGGCGGGGATGTTGCCTCCGGCCCAGCTGTCGGTGCCGCCCATCAGGCCCGATGGCAGATAGACGATCGGACAGAAGCCGTGATCGCGCAGGATCGGCCATGCGGTATCGGCGAAATCTTCAAACCCGTCATCGAAACTGATGATGACCACGCGGGGGGCAGGCGGGTTGGCCAGCGCATCCGGCGTCACCACCGGCAGGCCCGATGCGGCCAGCGCCTGCATCTGCGCGGCAAAGATGTCGGGTGCGATCGAGGTGGGCCCCGGCGCATCCGAGATCGAATGGTACATCAGGATATCAGCCTGCCAGGCGGACATGGGTCAGTCTTCCACCACATGGGTGGCAAAGACCTCGCGATACCGGTTCCATTTCGCGCGATCGACACTGCCTTTGCCGTCGATGCAATCCGCCGCGCCATAGGCCATGGCAAAGGCGTGGTGCGTATTGTCGTGGGCAAACAATCCCTGCCTTCCAAATACGAGCAATCCGTCCAGATCCGAGAGCCACTGATCAACCGTATCGAACCGCGCCTCGTAACCCACATCGTAAACCGGATAGGCATGGCTCAGCCGCCGGGTTTCGCAGCGGCGCACCGGTACCGTGACGGGCAAGCCCAGCTGGCCCAGCCATTTGGCGAACTCCTGCCCCAGCTCTTCATCGGACATGGACCACCATTTTTCATCCGGATCGCAGGGCAGCTCGGCACACAGAACGGTGACGCCCTTCGGCTCGCCACTGGCGTTGTAGTTCTTGGGTTCCGACATCCGGCTGATCGGGATCGACAGTTCCGGGAAGTAATGCGCATCGAACTCGGTGAACTGGTCTGTTTCCAGCACCAGATACAGCAGGATCATGCCCCTGAAGCGGATCGCGCGGGCAGCCTCGACCACTTCCGCCGGAGGGGCGTCGATCAGGCGCGTCAGCCCGGTCAGCGGAATGGTCGACAGGATCAGATCGCCGGTCAGGTGCCGCTCGCCATCTTCGTCGCGGATCGTCAGGCCGGTGATGCGGTTGCCGTCCCGGTCGATGGCGGTGATCTCGGTGTTGAACAGGAAGGTGGCGCCATTTGCGCGCGCGCTTTCCAGCATCGCGCCCGAGATTTGTCCGAACCCCTTGCGCGGGTAAAAGAACCGCCCCGCAGTTTCACTGCGCAGCCCCGGCAGCAGGCGCAGCATCTTCATCAGGATCTTGCCGACCGAACCGCTGCCGACCCGCCGTTCCGCCAGTGTCACTGCCAGTTTCTCGGGGTCCAGCCCCCAGAGCTTGCGCACGTAAGGAAAATAGAAATTGTCCGAAATCGTCGGCCCCAGCCCGTCGTAAAGCACGGTCGAGAATGTCTCGGGCCCCGTGCTTTTCTTGCGAAACGGCTTCAGTACCATGTCCCCGATCAGCGACGCGGCAAAGGGTTTGGGCAGACGCATCAGCGCATCGGTCAGTTTCAGCGGGAAGTGAATCCATTTGCCGCCCAGCCGGATACGCCCGTGCCGGGGGCGCAGCAGCAGATCATCGCCCAGCAGTGTTTTCACGTCCTGCAGCACCTCGGGCTCTGCCGCCGGGTGAAACCGGTGCGAGCCATAATCGCAGATCACGCCTTCGATCGGGAACGAGGCCGAGTTGCCGCCCGCGATGGCGGCGCGTTCGATCACCGTGATGCGGGCCTGGCCAGTCAGGGCATGGGCTGCGGCCAGACCGGCGGGTCCGGCACCCAGAATGATGATATGAGGCTTGTCGCCCCCTTCGGGTCGGGAAACATCCGTCACTTGCACTTTTCCTTTTGGGAATTTTTCGGAACGCCAAACCGCATTCCGGACATTGTCAGAACCAGCGCGCCAAACCCGCCCGCTGTAAACAACACGACCTGCCAGACCAGCCCGGCGGCCACGACCGCCGGGGCGCTGGCGCCAAAGGGGGCCAGAAAACCTGCCAGCGTCGCCTCGCGTATGCCCAGCCCGTTTAGCGAGAAAGGCAGTACCGCGATGATCTTGGCCAGCGGCCAAGCGAAAATCCACGGCCCGGCGGCCACATCGATACCCGCTGCGATGGCCAGCCACCAAGCCAGCAGGACCAGCAACAGCTGGATCAGCACCGAGGCGATAAAGGCGATGCCCAATGTGCCGGGTTTACGCCCCAGTCCGGCCAGCGCGTCTGCCAGACGATGCGCAAAGCCCTTACCGGGCAGAGACGGGACATAGCGCCAGGGCAGGGGCAGCAGGCGCGGCAGTGCGACCATACCCGCCAGCGCCACCAGCAGGACCAGTGCCACCGGCGCGATCATGTGGCCACCCGCCGCTCTTTCCGATGTCAGGACCAGACCCAGACAGGACAGGGTCAGCAGCGTGACCATGTCGATCAGCCGGTCGACGGTTGCGCCCGCGACGACCTGCGCCCCGTCCTTCATCGCCGCCTGTGTCATCCCGGCCCTTACCGCATCGCCGCCGATTGCACCGGGCAGGCACAGATTGGCGGCCAGACCGGCATAATGCGCCCGGATGGCCAGCAGGGGCGAAATCCCGCGGTTCAGCAACAGCCACCATTTCAGCGCCGCACCCACATGGGCCAGCAGGAACAGGACCAGCACGCACAGGAAAACCCAGATCGGGATTGCCTTGAGCGCCGCCACGATCGCCTCGGCCGGGAGAACCCAGAACAGGATCGCCAGCACCAGAGCGGACCCGGTCAGCCGGATCAGCCAGCGCCGTTGACTTGGGTCGGAAAGCAGTTTGCAGCTCATGTCACGGTCTGAGATGCAGCCGCGAGATCATGTCGGCGATCAGCCCCAGCGACCAGATCATGATCGCCGCCAGGAACGAGAACACGGCCGTTTCGCTGAGGTTCCAGTAGAACATGTCGATGATGAGCTTCACCGTACCCAATGTGAAGAACGCCAGACCCAGCGGGATGAAAACGCGCAGCGGGTTGAACAGCGTGCTGATGCGCAGGATCAGGATGATGAAGTTCAGAAAGTCGATCGGCCGGATCTTCGATTTACCCACCCGTTTGCCATATTCGATCGGCGTATAGATCATCCGCTTGCCGTTCGAAGTCATGCACAGTGTGATGGTGGTGGTGAAGGAAAAATTCTGCGGCAGAAGCGGCAGGAACGGGATCAGTTCGGATTTGCGGAAAACGCGCAGGCCCGAGTTGAGGTCGTTGATCTTGCGCTCGGCCAGAAACGAGGCGAAGGCGAACAGGAATTTCTTGGCCGGTCTGCGCAACAGCGGCACGTTCTTCATCGCAGCCCCCCGATCACCCACGACCATATCCTGATCGCGGCACATGGCCAGCATGCCCGGCAGATAGCGCGCGGGGTAAGTGCTGTCAGCATCGAGAATGGCTACATACTCATGCTGCGCCATCCGTACCCCGCGCTTGAGGCTGGCACCATAGCCGGAATTGACGTCGTTATAGGTGACGGTGGCGCCGCTGGCCTTGGCCTCGGCGCGGGTGTTGTCCTGGCTTGCGTCGTCCACCACGATAATTTCGTAAGGGATATTCAGCGGCTCGAGATGGGCGCGCACATCCTCGACCGTGTGACGAACGGCATTTTCCTCGTTATAGGCGGGGATGACCACACTCAGGCTCATGCCGACGGTTTCCGATGCGATCAGCTCTTCGGGTGTGGCGCTGTTCGTCTCCATCGGCTTTGCGACTTTATTCATGAAAATGAAAACCTTTTTTCACTCAATAGTCCCTGCCCCAGCCCCGTTGCAAGATTTGCATGGCGCGTGGAACGTGACGGGCATAATGCCCTGTATTGCGTATAGTATTCGAACACGTACAGACTGAACATAGACAATAAGTTTGACCAAATTCGACCGTTAAGACGTCAAGTTTGTATTTACGTATAATGCACGCAGCAGGTGTGAGTGTTTGAGGCATGAATCGTCTGGCACATGGCGGGGCTCGGGTAGCAGGAAGGAAACGGATGTCAGGGCGGCAGAGTTTCAGCAGCGGAGTTGCCTGGATGTCGGCCGGTATCTGGGTCGAGCAGGCGTTCAACTTCATCATTTTTGCCATTCTTGCCCGCATATTAGGGGTCGAGGCCTTTGGCTTGCTGGCGATGGTTGCGGCCTTCGTGCTGTTTTCCGAATTCCTGGTGCGCGAGACGATCTCGGACATTCTGCTGACCCATGATGCCCTGTCACCCGAGCGGCTGAATTCGGTTTTCTGGCTGTTGGCGCTGTTGGGGGTGGTTCTGACAATTGTGCTTTATCTGGGCGCGGTACCGGTTTCGAATTTCTACAATGAGCCGGTTGCGGGAAGATTGTTGATCGGATTGTCCCCGACAATATTGATGATCTCGCTGACGGCGGTGCCGGTGGCGATCCTGCGCCGCGAAATGCGGTTCCGGGTTCTGGCCATCCGCGCGGCGCTGGGGGCGGCGGTCGGCGGGGTCGTGGGCATTGGCATGGCACTGGCGGGATATGGGGTCTGGAGCCTGGTCGGTCAGCGGCTGGCGATGACGGCCACCAATATCGTGATGGCCTGGGGCGCGGTGTCGTGGCGGCCGGCCTTTGACGTGTCACGGGATCACATGCGCGCCATCCTGCATTTCAGTCATCGGATCCTGGGACTGCGCGCGGCGGAACTGGCTGCGGTGCAGTCGCCCGCGGTGATCATCGGCGCAATGCTGGGGCCGGTGCAGGCGGGGTATTACGCGATTGCCTGGCGGGTGATCGAGATTGCCTCGTTCCTCATGATCACTCCGCTGCGTACCGTCGCGCAGCCCGCCTTTGGCGCGGCGGCACGCGATGGCGGCCAGGCGGCGGATTTGCTGATGGATGTCATGCGCCTGACCGGGTTTCTGGCCTTTCCGGCCTTTGCCGGGCTGGCGGTTCTGTCGGAACCGGCGCTGGTGCTGCTGTTCGGTCAGAAATGGGCTCCGGCGGCCCCGGTTCTGAGCCTGATGTCGGTATTTGGCATGTATCTGTGCGTCGAGAAGGTGCAGCAGACCTTTTGTCTGGCGGCAGGTCAGGCCGGGCGTCTTGCGGTCCTGTCCTGGGTCGAAGTAGCGTTGGCAGTGGCAGTGATCGTGGTGCTGGCACCATATGGGTTGCCGGTTGTCACAGCCGGTTTCGTGGTGGTTTTTCTACTGATCTGGCCCCTCAAATTCGCCAATCTGGGACATATAGCGGGGCTGTCTGGCATGGCTTTGATGCGGCAGCATCTTGCGCCGCTTCTGCTATCGGCAGGAATGGCAGCGGTGGTGCTTGGAGTTGTTTGGCAAATGGAAGGTGTGTCTCAGCTTCTGATCCTTCTAGCCGGTACTATAACCGGGATTGTTGTTTATTGCCTGTTGGCCGTATTGCTCTTGCGCGACAGGTTGCGCCTGCTGATCGCAATGGCGCACCTGAAAGAGGAAACAGGTCCCGAAACCGGCACGCAAGAAGCCAGGGGATAGTGCAAAATGATGCGCCGCCCATACTGGTTGATGAGCGGAGCGCGCGCTGCTACCAAATCGGTGCACCCAAGCGGAAACTGACGGTCTTTTCCTCTCCATCAGATTTTTTTAGGTGAGCAACAATGTTGTTTTCTGTTTCAGCGGGGTTGAGCTGAAAATAGGCTCTAGCCTTGTCATCATATTGCACAAAATCAACCGTTGGTGCCACCTCACCGTTAATCTCGATTTCTGCGGACTGAACATCCGGCCCGCCGATCAGCAACTCGATGTCGAGAGGCGCGCCACGCCTGAGAGGGGCGTTCATAATTAATCGAGCAACCGTGCCAGGTGCGTTGGTCGGGAACGCTCTGGTTTTATCGTAAGAATCCGGGCCAAAGCGATAAAAGGCAGTGAATAAAATACCCGCGAGCAACAGCACATAGGCCCATCTGGTCCACCCCAGACCGTGCCATATGCGCCTGAGTGAACCATGATGCACCGTATCGGGGGTCTGGCGGGTGGCGAAAATCAAGGCTCCGGTATAGGCGAGGCCAGAGGCGATCAGCCCGAGTACAATCCAAAGCGCCATCGAGAACGCACCGCCCCAAGTTCCGAAATGCAGCATGTTCATCAAAGGCTTCCAATAGGCAAAACCTTTGACATCATTTGGCGTGAAGACGCCCAGAACCTCAAGGGTTACCGGATCGATGGACACGCTTCCGGGGCCAAAGAAACCCGAATAGCCCTCTACTGGTCCTGAGAAACCAAGGCTGTCGGTTTTCTTTTCGGGCACGAACATGAGGAGCGGCTCAAGGCCCGGCAGAGCAGCACGGGCACGCGCTTCAGCCTGAGCGATGAGGGCAGAATCGAAATTGGCCGGCAGTGCCGCGTCGCGTGGGCTTGGCGCTTCGGGTTTCGGGCGTGTGCCGTCAAAGCCCAGACTGCCCAGTAGAAAATAGAAGCTGGTTACAGAGATCAGGATCAGCAGTGGGGCTGTCCAGACGGCTGTCAACCGGTGCGCTCTTCCGGCCCAGGAACGCACCTCCCCCGAATTGTTGGGCCAGCGGAAGAACCCTTTCCAGAAGCGCCGATAGGTGATGAGGCCGCTGATGATCTGAAACAGCAGCACGACCGATGTGGCGCAGATCAGCATGAAGAGAATCCGCTGTTCCGTCAGAAACGTGTCATGCAGGTCGCGCAGGATTGAGCGAAAGCCCAGGGGTCGTGTTTCTCCTACAACCGCTCCTGTCGCAGGGTCTGTCCAGAACCCCACCTTTTCGCCCCATCCCGTGCGACCAAGAGTGTGATCCACAAACCATGGTGTCTGGCGTTTGATCACCAGAAAGATACTGCTTTCGGGATGGGTCTCTTTGATACCATCATAGATCATGCCGAAACTGGCGGTGCGATCTTCCTTGGCCATCATGGTCCAGATGTCCGGGCGACCGATCTTTTCAATCTCGATCGCGGCAACAAGCAGTGTACCGGTCAGAAACATGAACAGGAAAAACAGCGACAGGTGCAGGCCCAGCCAGGTGTGAAATTTGAAGAGCGAACTACGGATTTTACGATTCATCTGAACAACTGTCGGTTTACAATGCCCGGGCATACTAAACGGAGTAAATGCACAAGAAACAATAGCAGGGCGGAATAGTTGCCGGACAAGGGGGATTTAGCCCTCTATGTGGCAGTTCGCATACATTATTTCACGATATTCCTGCAGGTTAGGTGTTGTGCGAATCCCGAACTTCGCGGGATGTTATGATTATACCTGGGTATTGGTGGGGTAAGCGGTGCTGTTTGATGTTAAATAAAGCTATGAAGACAATTTCCATTGTATCGCCATGCTTCAACGAAGAAGACAACGTGGCGAATTGTTATGAAACCGTAAAGGCGATTTTCGACACGGAACTGCCGGGCTACAGGCGCGAGCATATTTTCATCGACAATGCCTCCTCTGACCGGACCGTGGACATCCTGCGCGAGATCGCCGCAAAGGATCAGGATGTGAAGGTGGTGGTCAATGCCCGCAATTTCGGGGTGTTCCGGTCAACCTTCAACGGGCTGCGCTATGCGACCGGTGACGGGGTCGTCGTCATGCTGCCGGTCGATCTGCAGGACCCGCCCGAGCTGATCCCGGAATTCGTCGAACTGTGGGAAAGCGGCTATGACGTAGTGGCCGGTGCCCGCAGCACCCGCGAGGAAGGGTTCGTGATGCGCAATGCGCGTGGGCTTTTCTACCGGATCGTCAACGGTCTGTCGGATGTCTGGCTGGAACCGTCGGTCGGAGAGTTCCAACTGATCGACCGCAAGGTTCTGAAGGCGGTGCTGGCGCATAGGGACCACTATCCCTACATCCGCGGCATCATCGCAAGCTGCGGTTTCCGTCGGATCATCAAGCCTTATGTCTGGAAAGCCCGTGCAAAGGGGCTGTCGAAACACAGCCTGATGGCGCTGGTCGATCAGGCGTTGAATGCGATCTTCTCCTTCACGCGGGCCCCGATGCGGTTCTGCACGATCAGCGGGCTGGTGATCGCGATTGCCTGTATCCTGTTCTCGCTCATCTCTGTGGTGCTGTTTTTCGTCAATCCCGATCAGGCGCCGCGCGGGACAACGACCATCATCGTATCCCTGTTCTTCCTGTCGGGTATCCAGATGCTGTTCATCGGGATGCTGGGGGAATACATCACCTCGATCCATAATCAGGTGCGCGGCGGTCCCATCGTTACGGAACAGGAACGTATCAATATCGAAGGTCCCGCGCGGGATCCGGCCCTGGCCAAAGAAGAGCATCTGGCATGATCGCGCAGACAAACCGGTGGCAATGGCGCTGCCTTGCGCTTGTGTTCTGCATTTGCGCAGGTCCCGCCTGGGCCATGGACGCGCCTGTTACCAATGCCACGCTGGCCGAGTTGCGCCTGTGGTTTACGGTCATGGCGGCGGCTGCGGTGGTTCTGATCGGGGTCTTCTGGTTGCGCGGGCTGCCCCTGTTCGGGGCGCTGGCCGCACTGGTTCTTCTGGGCAGTTCCGCCCGGTTGTGGCTGACCCAGCCGCTTTGGTTTCCGCGGCTTGAGATTTCCGCCAACCCGCCTGAAAACCTGATCATGCTGATGATACTGGCCGCGCAGGCGGTGCTGACGGGCGCTGTTCTGATGCGCCCTGCCGGCCGCGAGGCTATCAGGGGTCTTGTCGCCGGGGCGGGCATTTTGCGCCTGTTTGTTCTGATGGTTCTGGTCGGTGTCTTCTGCCTGTCCGCAACGCCTTACGTGGCCTATGGCTATTACATGGCCTTCGGGCTGCAGGTTGGTGTCGGCGGTGCGCTGTCCCTTGTTCAGATGGCCACGCTGGTCGCCATGTTCGCCGTGGCGGGCCCCGATCACATGCCGCGTATCCCGGTTGCCGCTCTGGCGGTCTTTGCCGCGGTGGCCAGCGCAATCCTCGCCTGGACGGCGTTCGACCGTGTGCCCCATGTCGAGGATGAACTGGCCTATCTTTTTCAGGCGCGGACCTTTGCGGCGGGTACGCTCTGGGCTCCGGCCCCGCCCGAAGCGGCGCAGCCTGCACTGGAGTATTATCTTCTCGAAGCGCATGAGGGCAAATGGATCAGCGTTCCGGCGCAGGGCTGGGCCATTGTTCTGAGCCTGGGTGTTCTGATCGGAGCACCCTGGGTGATCAATCCGATCCTGACCGGGATTTCGGTCTGGCTGGCCCATGACATTGTCCGCCGCGCCGTCAGCCGGGAACGCGCGGATCTGGTCGCGCTGCTGATGGCGACCTCGCCCTGGGTGCTGGCCATCGGGGCCACGCTGATGACGCATTCCGTGATGCTGGTCGTGGTGCTGCTGGCCTGGTGGTGCCTGATCCGCGCCAGAGAGGCTTCGGCGCGCGGGGCGATCCTGTTGGCGTTTGTGGCCGGGCTTGCGCTGGGATGGGGCTTTGTGACCCGGCCGCTGGACGGGCTGATCGTGGGCGGGCTGACGGGCCTGTGGCTGCTGCGCCGCCTGCCTTCAGGGATCGGTCAGGTGCTGGCCTGCGCCGTGGGCGGTGTCCTGTCGGGCTCCGTCTTTTTGCTGCTCAATTACGGGATCACCGGTGATGCGCTGCTGACCCCGCAATCCGATTACCTCAGCCGTCTCTGGCCCGACACGCAAAACGCGTTCGGTTTCGGACCCAATGTGGGGCCACCCGCCAAAAGCTGGGGCGCGCTGGATATCTGGGTTGGCCACAGCCCGGCCGAGGGCCTGCTGAACCTGGTCAACGGGATTGCTTCGCTCAACCTCGAACTGCTGGGCTGGACCTTCGGGTCGCTGGTGCCGATCTGGATCGTGTTCATCTGGCGCAAGCACCTGACCGGGTTCGACCGGGCCATGCTGGTGATCTTTGTGGCCCTTGTGGGTGTGCTGTTCTTCTATTGGTTTACCGGCACGTTCTATCTGGGGCCGCGCTACTGGCATACGGCGCTGCTGCCGGTTCTGGTGCTGTCCGCCGCCGGGATCGAGGCGGTGAACGACCGGCTGCCGGATCGGTATCGCGGTCGCCTGCACTGTGTCGTTCTGCTGCTTTGCGCGGTCTCGGTTGTCAGCTTCACCTCGTGGCGCGGCGTTTCGAAATATGACGGATATGGCGGGTTTACCGGTGACATCAGACGGCTGGCACAGGCCTCAGAACTGGGCAACGCTCTGGTCTTCGTCTCGACCAAAGGTGATATCGGGTCAGCACTGTATCTGAACGATCCGTTCCTGCCGCAGGACAAGCCGATCTTCCTGCGCGATCTGGGGGCCGATCAGAACGCAGCCGTGATCGCGGCCTTCCCGGGGCGCGAGGTCGTCTATCTGGCGGATGCCGAGTAGCGCGTTCAGCGTTCTGTCCGGGGCCTATTCGGCGGCGTGCTGGTTTTCGGCATTCACGAAGTTGCGCCTGAAGTCATTGGCAAACATCGTCCGCGTAAACCGCCCCAACCCCGAGGCATGTTCGCCAAAGGTTTCGATCCGGGACAACAGGGTCGTTTTCACACGCGGATCGACCTGTGTCTGGAACTCGCGCGGCGCGTCGAACTGATAATCCTGCAGCACGCCTTCGTAGCCCGAACTCCGCCAGGCTTCGACATCGAAGGACGAACTCCAGACGGGTTCGTGTTCCAGGGTTTCGGAAAACGGCACGTGCAGCATCACGGCGCTGTAGTAATTGATGATCGTGTCGAGCATCGCGTGCGCTTCGTGGTCGTCCTTGTCCAGAAGATCGCTGATGGACCGTTTCAGGAAGGCAAGCGCTTCGTCCAGCACGATGAACCGGCCAATCATCGAGTACTTGCTGAGCAGATTGCCCCCAAGTTCACCGCTGATCAGACCCTCGTAGTTTTCCTGCGCCCAGGCAACGCAATCGGCGCGGGTCTCGAACAGTTCCTGCTGGTTCTCTTCCAGATAGCCGGCCACCGCATCCCGGAACGGTTCCGGGGCCTGATCGAGAATGTCTTGCATGTGCTTGACGATCAGGAAGGGCCGGATGCCGCGGGACCGCGCCAGCCGGAACGCTTCTTCGAAATTGTCCTCGTAGTAGAAAATCGTCAGCAGCAGATGGAAAACGCGGGTGTCCAGATAGTCCTGGAACGAGAAGTTTTCGGACTGAACCACCATCTCCTCGGTTTCGACGACCGTCGGGCCGGTATACTGGCCAAGGCACCGGGCAACCACGCGATGGAGCGTTTTGAAACCGAATTTCTCGCGGCTGTCCGGGTTGGCCAGCGGTGCGCCATGCAGCAGCATCAGCTGATGCGCGGCCACCCGGCTAACACCGGTTTCGATCAGCTGATCCACCGCGTCCATAAAGGATTCCCGGGTCTCGCCCGGCATGCACAGGATCAGTTCGCCATAGGATTGCATACCGTTGGCGTGCAGTTCCTGCTGCACCTCGGTATAGGTATCCAGGCTGATGTTGTCGCGCTTGATGTTCTTCAGAACCTCCGGATTCAGGGATTGCACCGACGAGGTCATCGGCAAGCGGCCCTTGGCCTTGCGCATCACCTTGATGATCCGGTCACCCCGGTTCTTGCCCGTGGTCGTGCGGATGTATTTGGGCCAGTCGTATTTCTCCATCAGATGGCCCAGATAATCGGCCACCTCTTCATCCTGCAGGTACATGCCGAAATTGTCGTCGGCAAAACAAAGCGGGCTGGCATGGTTGATGCGGGCCACGATGTAGTCCAGATCGGCTTTGGTCCGCTCGAACGAATGACGGAACACTTTCGAGTTCGATTTGACCGCCGAATTGCAGAACGCGCAGGTAAACGGGCAGCCCCGCGCCAGTTGCATCAGCGCAAACAGGCCGGTGTCAAAGAACTTGTCCATCAGCCCGGCAAGATAGGGCGAGGGGATTTCGTCCAGATCGCGGATGCGGGGCGGTTCGCCGCCGCGCAGGATCTCTCCGGTGTTGGGATGTACGTAAAGCGCGCCGTCGACCGCTTCTTCCCACATGCCTTCGCGGCGGCCGCCGACATCGATGAAACGTTGCAGCGTGCTCAGGAAAGCGCGCTCGCCTTCATAGGTCGGGCCGCGCACATGCATGTCGATCTGCGGCATGGTCCGGATCCAGCTTTCCTGCTCTTCCTCGGTCAGCGGAAAGTTGGGTCCGCCCATCAGGGTCAGGATGCCGGGATCGACCGCTTTCACATAGTCGGCGAAGGACAGGGCCAGATGGTGGTTCCAGGAGTAACTGGAAAAGCCGACCACGTCCGGGGTGGCCGTGTCGATCGCGACCTTGAGCTCCTCAGGGTCACGAAAGATCGCGACCTCAATCGGGGTCGGGCTTTTCGCATAGGCTTTGGCAAAGGTCGCAAGATTGCCGACACCCAGCGGATAGGTGTCCGACGTTGCGGTAACGAGGTTGTGGCCGAGATCGGCGAGATAAAGACGCATCTGTAAATTATCCTTGCGGGACAGTGTCTATGTCAAATTTTCAGACTCCACGGTCGGGTTGCTCTTTGATGGCAGAGGTGCCGGGGTATTGTTTTCACGCATTTTCAAACCTCCGGCTGCCAGGGGAAACGGTCTGTCAGCACCCGGGAAATCAGGATGAAGGCCAGAATGGCGGCGGGCAGAACGATCAGCCCCTGCGCAACGATCGGTTGCAATCCCATGGACAGCAGACCCTCCAGCGACAGGGCGTTGAAGGCGTACACCACCAGGTAGGACAGGATGTAATAAGGCAACCGTCCCATGCCCCTGGTGTCGAACACAAGCCGGGCATGGGTCATGAAATTCCACAGAACCCCGCCGGAGAACGAGATGATCAGCGCGATCTGCGGGGGCAGGCCGGACAGGCTGAGAACGGTGAACAGCGCATAGCCGAACGCCGTGTTCAGCACGCCGACCATGGCGAAGCGCATGAAAGACTTCTTTCGGGGGACAAGCAGTTTCTTCACGTCTGTCCCCCTTCGGATCTGAGAATATCAGCCACGCCCGAGGCGATGTCATGTTGCGGCGCAAAACCGGCCTCATGCCGCAACCGGGTCACATCCGCCGCCAGCCGGGCAGGGTCGTTTGCCGCGCGGGCGATGGCCCCCAGCCGGATTAGGTCAGGGTGATGCATCTGGTTGGCGACCTCTTCAATCAGCTTGCGCACCGGGATTGCGGTGCCGCTGGCGACATTGACCGCGCCGGTCACATCGGTTTCCAGCAGGTGTGACAGCGCGCGCGCCAGATCACCGACATGCAGGAAGTCCCGCTCTTGCAGGCCGTCGGTGCAATCCACCGGCCGACCCGCCCTGAGGTTTGAAATCAGGTCGCCGAACAGGCGTCCCGGTGGTTCACCCGGCCCATAGACGAAAAAGATACGTGCCCAGACCAGTGAAAGGCCAAGCGCGTCCTGCCCCGCGCACAGCGCCAGCCCGGTCCCGGCCTTGGCCGCCCCGTACAGGGTGTGTGGCCGCAAAGGCGTTGTCTCGGTCAGTTCCGGCACCGACCAGTCATATTCCGCGCAACTGCCGGCGCAGAGCGCCCGCTGCCCGCCGATGCGGGCGAATTCGCGCACCAGATGCAACGTGGCGGCCATCCAGTCCAGATTGGCCGGAGACGTCCATCGGTCGCGGGCGCCGTCATGCCAGGCCAGATGCAACAGGCGGCTGGCGTGGGCGCCCTCAAGGGCCGTGGTGACCGCTGCGGGGTCCAGCAGATCGCAGGTGATGTCGCTTGAACCTGTCCGGCCCAGCGTCACCACCTCGTGCCCGGCTGCCGCCAGGGCCGAAGCTGTCGCGCGACCGATCAATCCGGTCGCCCCAGTCAGCAGAACCCGCGCCATCAGCTGATCCTGACCTCCGGCACGGCGGTCGCGAACCGGGTGCCATGGGCCTTGAGGTCGGCCAGTTGGTCCGTGACCTCGTCCCGAATGTTCCACGGCAGGATCAGTACGTAATTGGGTGGTGCTTCGCGCAGCGCCTCAACCCCGTGCACGGGAATATGGCTGCCAGGCAGCAATGTGTTCTGCTTGGCCGGATTGCGGTCGACGCAGTAGGAAATCAGCTCGGGGCCGATCCCGGCATAGTTCAGCAGCGTGTTGCCCTTGGCCGCCGCGCCATAGGCGGCGATGGTGTCGCCCCGGGCCTTGGCCTCGCGCAGGAAGGCAAGCAGCCCGTCGCGCAGCGCCTCGACCTGAGTGGTGAAGTTCATGTAGCCTTCCGGGCGGTCGAACTGTGCCGCAACTTCATCCGCACGGACCTTGGCCAGACCGGGTCCTTCGGGATGGCTGGCCCCTTCAAGACAGGCGAACACCCGTAGCGACCCGCCATGGGTGGGCAGTTCTTCGACGTCAAAGACGCGCAGGCCCGCCTTGGCAAAGATCTTCTCGACCGCCAGCAGCGACAGATAGGAGTAATGTTCGTGATAGATCGTGTCGAACTGCACTTCGTTGATCAGGTTCAGAAGGTGCGGAAACTCGACCGTATAAACCGCATCACCCGTCAGAAGGGTGGCGATGCCCGCAACGAAATCGTTGATGTCAGGCACATGCGCCAGCACATTGGCCGAAGTGATCAGCGCCGGAGGTTTCTCGGTTTCAGCAACTTTTTGCGCCAGCGCTTCGCCAAAATAATCAACCAGCGTGCGCACGCCCTTTTCTTCGGCGGCCGCCGCCACGCTGCCCGAAGGTTCGATCCCCAGAACCGGAATGCCCTTTTCAACGAAATACTGCAGCAGATACCCGTCATTCGAGGCGATCTCGATCACCAGGTCATCCGGTCCCAGATCAAGCCGGTCGACCATCTTCTCGACATAGGCCCTGGCATGGGCCAGCCAGCTGTCCGAATAGCTGGAGAAATAGGCATAGTCGGCGTTGAAAATCTCATCCGCAGGCACGGCGTCTTCGACCTGCACCAGATAGCAGTCGTTGCAGACCCAGGCATGCAGCGGGTACCGCGGGCAGGCCGTGTCCGCGCGTTCGGGCGGCACATAGGAATTGGCCAGGGGCGACAGCCCCAGATCGACCAGCGTCTGGGTCAGGGCTGCACCACAGCTCCGGCAAACGGGTTGTGTCATTGCGGCATCCTCCAGCGCAGATCCTCGCTCAGCGTGCCATTGCGGATATGCTCTTCAAGCGCCTTCAGCCGCATCAGCGGTGACGATCTGAAATCGGCATCGCCAAAGTTGATGTCATTCAGCAGTTGCAGCAGATCCCGGATGGTGCTTTCAAGCGTCTGAACCGGCTGATGCGCAGGCGCGAGCTGCCTATAAAGCGAAAAATCGACCCGGTAGGAACGGCTGTCGGGCGAGGCGTCGGGGTTGATCGAATAGCTGGCCCCGGGGACCGCCTCGGCAACGGCCTGGGCCAGATCGCGGATCTGGTAATTCCATACATCCGACCCGGCATTGACCGCCAACCACTGGCCCCCGGCATCTTCGGTCCGGGTGATCGCCCAGTCGATGGCCCGCGCCATGTCGCGCACATCGATCAGCGGGCGCCACGGGCTGCCGTCGCTCAAGACAGTGATCTTGCCTGCGGTGATGGCGCAGGCGGCAAAATCGTTCAGGACCAGATCAAGCCGCAGCCGGGGTGACGGGCCGCAGGCGGTGGCAAAGCGCAATGCGGTGCGCAGCATCCCCGGCGTATCCATGGCCTCAAGCGCGCGCTCGGTTCCGATCTTGCTGCGCGCATAGGCGGTCAGCGGGTTCAGGGGCGCATCCTCGGACCGGGCATCACCTTCGGCGAACCCGTAAACCGAACAACTGGAGGCGAACACAAAGCGCGACACTCCGGCCTCGGCGGCCAGATGCGCCGCCTGGACGATGGCGTCCTGATTGATTTCCGTGGTGACGGTTTCAAACCGTGCGCCCATCGGATCGTTCGAGATCGCCGCCAGCGCGACAACCGCATCGGCCCCCTGGAACAGCGATGCGTCGATGTCGCGGATATCCGCGATGATCTGCTGGTTCAGAACCCGTTCAGGCCACGCGTCATGTGTGGTCAGCCGGTCCGAGAAAAACCCGGGATCAAGGCCGATCAGGTTGGCGTTGGGATAAGATTTCCGCAAGGCCGACGCCACCACCGGGCCGATATAACCCAGATTGCCAAGCAGGATGATTTTCGGAGAGGAACCCAGCTTCATTCCCAGACCTTCCATGGAGCATTGCCTTCCTGCCAGCGCGCTTCAAGCTGGCGACGGTCGCGGAGCGTATCCATCGGCTGCCAGAAGCCTTTATGGCGGAACGCCATCAGATCGCCGTCTGCGGCCAGTGTCTCAAGCGGGGCGCGTTCCCAGATCGCGCCATCGTTGTCCAGAAGTTCACCGACCGAAGGATGCAGTACAAAGAACCCGCCATTGATAAAGCCACCGTCACCGCCCGGCTTTTCGGCGAAACGTTCGATCTGGTCGCTGGCCAGTTCCAGTGCTCCAAAACGCCCTGGCGGCACGACCGCTGTCAGAGTGGCGCGTTTGCCGTGGCTTTTGTGGAACGCGACCAGCGAGCTGATGTCGACATTCCCGACCCCGTCCCCGTAGGTCATGCAAAAGGCCTCTTCATCCTTGAGCAGATGCATGACGCGGCGCAGCCGCCCCCCGGTCTGGCTGTCCTCGCCGGTGTCGACCAGCGTCACGCGCCACGGTTCCGACTTGCTGTTGGCAATCTCAAGCCCGCCGCTGGCCAGATCGATTGTGACATCTGAACTGTGCAGGAAGAAATTCGCGAAATATTCCTTGATGACGTAACCCTTGTAACCAAGGCAGACGATGAAATCGGTGATGCCATGGGCGGCATAGATTTTCATGATATGCCAGATGATCGGTTTGCCTCCGATCTCGACCATGGGTTTCGGGATCCTGACGGTTTCTTCGCTGAGCCGGGTTCCCAAGCCGCCGGCCAGAATAACGCACTTCATAAAATTGCTCCCTCGTTAACAACGAAGCCAGCCACCAATCTTCAGGCCCCGAACCCGGACCAGATGTGACTTGATCCTACAAACACTCGCAAGCAGTAGGACGGGAGCGCTGCGCCCATGTCAAGATTCACAAGGCTCCGAGTCATGATGCATCCGATTTCCGGACACTCTGGCACTTGGGCATGCACAATATGACGGATCGGGCGGTATTGTTGACGCCCCTTTCCGCACCGGGATCAGGGGCAAATCGCAACACATTCCGCGGCCTGAATGGGTGGCAGGACAGGTCGGATATGTGATGCCCGCCGCAGGTGCGTTTCGGGATTGGCAAGGGCGGTTTCCAAGGGCGTGAAAGCAATTTTTGGGGTGAATAACTGTATTACTATTCAATATGTTGGGTGTCTCATCTGTTACCTGAAAGGCGGCTGGGGCTGCGCCCCTCGCACGCCGGATATCCGCTTTCACAAGAGGTGGTCGAGGCTTACCGGTGTTCCGGCACTTTGGGTTCGGACACCGCCACCGCCTGCTTATTCATGCCCCCGTTTTCCCCGTCCGAGAGGGAAAGACATGGCGAGTGGGATTTGCCTTTTTGGGCCCATTAGGAATTTGTTGTGAATCGACGGTAACCTCTTGTACCCTGAAACAAGGGTTTTTGTATGGATGTTAGTGATTTGCCAAAAGATATTGTTCCAGTCGTAGTCATCGGAGGTGGACCGGCCGGTCTGACGGCTGCCTACGAACTCCAGAAACTGAGTGATACGCATGTTCCCCGGGTCTTTGAGGCCTCGGATATGGTGGGGGGTATTTCACGAACCGAAACACATAAAGGATACCGCTTCGATATTGGCGGGCATCGGTTCTTCACCAAGGTGCGCGAAGTCGAGGATATGTGGCACGAGGTGATGGGGGATGATTTCATCACCGTGCAGCGCCTCAGCCGCATTTTCTACCGCGGCAAGTTCTATGATTATCCGCTGCGGATTTTCAACGCTTTGGGCAATATCGGTCCCTATGAGACCTACAAGATCATAGGCAGCTTCATCAAATGGAAGCTGCGCCCCAAGCCGCAGGAAGATACGTTCGAAGAATGGGTGATCAACCGCTTTGGCGGGCGGTTATACATGCATTTCTTCCACAGCTATACCAAAAAGGTATGGGGTATCCCGCCCTCGGAAATCCGCGCCGACTGGGCCGCGCAGCGGATCAAGAACCTGTCCCTGCCCAAGGCGGTCTGGAACGCGATTTCGGGCGCCAATGACACGGCCAGCCTGATCGAGGAATTCCAGTATCCCCGTCTGGGGCCCGGCATGATGTGGGAAAAAACCCGCGACCTGATCCGGGAAAAGGGTGGTTCGGTCGAAACCCATTCCGAAGTGACCAAGGTGAACCGCGATGGCAATCGCGTCACGTCGATCGAAGTATGCCACTGGACGGAAGATGGTGAAAAGCACACCGAGCGTGTTGAAGGCGCAGAGTTCATCAACTCGATGGCGGTGCGCGACCTGATCCACGCCTTCGACCCGCCGCCGCCACCCGAAGTGATCGAGGCCGCGGACCGGTTGCGGTATCGCGATTTCCTGATTGTGACGCTGATCCTGGATCACGCCGACCCGTTCCCGGACAACTGGATCTATATCCACAGTCCCAAGGTGAAGGTTGGCCGTATCCAGAATTTCCGGGCCTGGTCCAAGGAAATGCTGCCCGACCAGAACACCGCTTCGATCGGGATGGAATATTTCTGCCAGAAAGGCGACGGGCTGTGGTCATCTGCGGACGAGGATCTCAAACATCTCGCCAGCGAAGAGCTTGAAAAACTCAATCTGGCCAAGGCCGGTGACGTCATCGATTGCGCGGTCATCCGGCAGCCCAAGGCCTATCCGGTCTATGACAGCGAATACAAGGATGCCCTGGACACGGTCAGCGGCTGGCTGAAGACGCTTGAGAACTTCCAGACTGTCGGCCGCAATGGCCTGCACAGGTACAACAATCAGGATCACTCGATGCTGTCGGCGATGTATGCCGCCCGCAACATCATGGGTGAAAACAACGATGTCTGGGATGTGAATGTCGAACGGTCCTATCACGAGGAGTTCGAGGCCGACAGCAAGAAGAAATCGGAACCAAACCAAACCCTCCGTAACAGAACGGCGACCTGAGTCCCTGTCTTTAGCCGGGGACCACAGCGTTTGCGGGCTTGCCACCGGTTGATGAGTCCGGACGAAATTCGTCTGGCAGGATGCTGACGTGATCGCGCAATCTGGCGATTTCCCGCGCTTCGTCCTGATGGTCCAACCGGCACCGCAACCAGACTTCGGTAAGCAGCAACCGTAGCTTCAGGTCGGGGTCCGCACCACGGATCGTTTCTTCCATTTGAGCGAGGGTCAGGCTGAACAGGTCCTGCAACTGGCCGTTTCTGAAGTAGTTGGCGCGGATTTCCAGCCGCTGAAATACAGTGGCCCCGAGCCCATTTCCAATGCGCCGACTGAGGGTGTGCGGAATATGTCGGTTGGCGACTTCCCGAGCGACCCATTTCGTGCGGATAAAGGGATGGGCTTTGTCAAAAGCAAACGGTGACGCCTTGAGCTTGTAGCGCGTCGGGAGGTTGATCCCGAAACGGGCAATCCGGGTGTCTAGAAACGGAAACCGCATTTCGACCCCGGCAGCCATCCACATTGCTTCATTGTGATGCAGAAGCGCGCGCAGAGGTTCGTGCATGTGCTCCAGCACCCACTGTTTACCGTGATTTCTGAACCTGTTGGGCAAGGCTTCAAGACTACGGTCTATCGCCAGCGTATCCTCGGGTTTTATGGGGCTATTCAGAACACTGCGTGTTTCCTCTGTCTGACCCACCAGTATTGGTCTTATCCCGGGCATGAGTGCGTCGATCCTCTGTTTGCAACCATTCACCAGATATTTCTTCGCAAACATTTGAGAACCAATGAATAATTCATCAGATCCACCGTCCGACAATAATCCCGTTATCCCCACATCAGCGGCAAGCCGGGATGCCTTTATGAGCGCTGCCCCGTTGGAGCGCGAAGTGAACGGGGCTTCGCAGTGCCGCATGACCTGCGGAATCATGTCGATAAAATCCTGTTCTTCGACTTCGGCGATATGTAGGTCCAGTTTCAGGCTTTTGGTAAGTTCCCGGGCCGCCTCTGTCCCGGTCCGATTGCCTCCTGTATTGACGTGGATTAAGGGAATTTTGTGGTGTTGGGTCGCAGAGATGGCCGCAATCAGAGAGGTCTCGACCCCATCCGAACAGAAGGCCCCGCTCTGTCCACGAGCATGCAGATTCGCGGCCAAGGACCGGTGCATGAGATCGGCAAATTCATCAACGATCTCGGCAGTTGGCAGATTATCGAGCCGCGCCATCTCGTCAGGATTAAGAAAATTGGTCAAATGGAAGAAAGGCGCAATGTCGATCGCGCCTGATCCATCATACCACAGGCGGGCTCCGGGCGTTAGGCATTGGACCTTCTGATAAAAGGTCGAACCGCAGATCGGATTGCTGTAGCCCAGCAGGTATCCGGCCATCGTGTCGAAGTCAGGCTGGAGGGTCATCCAAGGCTCAAATGCTTTTATTTCCGAGGCGAACAGAAAAGCCGGGCCGTCTTCTGTCATGCCCTGCATCCAATAGAGGGGCTTTGTTCCGAAACGGTCCCGGGCCAGCAAAAGGCGGTGGGTCCGCCGGTCAATGAAAACCAGCGCAAACATCCCCTCGAACCGGATCAGCACATCTTCTCCCCATTGAATCAGGCTGTGTAGAACGACTTCGGTATCCGAGGCTGTCCGGAACGCGATGCCCAATTTCTCGAGCATGGCGCGCAGAGGTCTGATGTTATGGATTTCGCCGCTATAAACGAGGCTGTAGAGACCCGTTGAATCGCTAAAAGGTTGCTGCGCCAAGCCCAGGCCTGGTTCCACGAGAATATTACAGGCATCCAGGCCACGGTGGCGGATAGAGAACGCGCTTTTCCGAACCCGTATGTTGTCAGGGGTTCGCGCGCCGTCCTCAGTACAGATACCAAACAAGCCACTCATTCGAAACTCCGGCATCACAGGGGGTTAGCGGGTAAAATTCCGTTCGCGGCGAACGGATCCTTTCGACAACGGGTCTGGTCGAATATAAATTGAGGGGCGTGAATGGTGCATGTCCGGTCTTGTCATTCTCCATTCATGTTCAGTGCCGGTGCCAGTGTGAGGGTTTGATGAAAATACTAGTTGCTGAAGACGACGAAACGCTGCGCAACGATCTTGACCGTCTGATGCGCACACGGGGAGATATCGTAAAGCTGGCAGAAAACGGTAGTGACGCACTGTTTCTGGGTGAAACCGAAGACTGGGATGCCATCGTCCTGGATCTGGGATTGCCTGGTCTGGACGGGCTTTCGATCCTGCGCGAATGGCGCAGCCGCAACATGGCGACCCCGGTTTTGATCCTGTCGGCGCGCGACAGCTGGAATGACATCGTTTCGGGCCTGCGAAGCGGTGCGGATGATTACCTGTCAAAACCGTTTCATTCTGAAGAGCTCTTGGCCCGTCTCGAAGCTTTGGTGCGGCGGGCAAGCGGGCGTGGGACGCCATCGATTGATCTCGGGGATCTTTCCGTTTTGCCCGGTGAAAGGGCTGCCTTTTATAAAGGGCGCAACGTGTTACTGACAGCTTTTGAATTCCGCGCTCTGGAGCATCTGGCCCGGCATGCTGGCTCGGTTGTCAGCCGCGCGGCTCTGATCGAACATATCTATGCCGAAGACATGGATCTGAACTCGAATGTGATTGATGTTCTCATCTCGCGTCTGCGTCGTAAGATATCCGCGTCACTTGTGGAAACCGTACGCGGGCACGGTTATCGGATACCCACAGATGACACATGAGTGGGCCACGATTCCGCGACGTGTTTCGCTTGCGACAATCGCAATCTGTTGCGCCATCCTTGGGGTTGGGGCCACAATCTGCATTCTGCTTTACCGGACATATGAGATTGTTGAGCTTGATCTGCTGCTTGCCCAGGATTTGTTGATCGAATCCGGAAGGATTACTCTGAGCGGAGCACAGACCAAACTGTCCGGACCCGTTGGGCGCGGGCTTTATGACGTTGCTGGTGAAAACTGGCTTTGGCAACTGACGCAGGATCAGGGCGACGCCCCCCCCAGAATTCTGTTGCAGTCGCCCTCGCTGGGGCCGGTCGATAAAGACAGCCAGCTTCTGGCCGTCCCGAACGCGGGGAAAGGAAACTTCGAAAGCCCGGAGGGTGGCATTGTGCGTGGCCTGTCGCAGGCGTTCCCTGGAACAGCGCCCGAGGATGGAATGATTTTTCGGATCGCAGCGCCTATGAAACGCGTCACTGAAGAGATAGACCATGCGGTCAGGCTAATCGCTCTGATATTTATTGGCCTCGCCCTGATGGTGTCGGTTGCGGTCTACTCGACGGTGAACCGGGGTCTCAGACCACTCAAGCGGCTCAGCGGGTCGGTCAAAGCTATGCGTGAGAATGATACGATTATTGATGGGCAGAACTGGCCGCCTGACCTTGTCCCCGTGGTCGAGGAATTGCGCGAGCTGCATCGGCGCAACAATATGAACCTCGAAAAAACCCGCAGGAAAAATGCGGAGTTGGCGCATGGGCTGAAAACGCCGCTGGCGGCATTGATACGTGTCGCCGAAGGTCTGAACAGCAACAAGCGTGATCAGGTAGCTGACCTTGTTGACCGGATAACACGGGTCATCAAGCGCAACCTTAGCCGCGCGCGAACCGAACGCCCTTATGGGAAATCTTCGTCCGTGCGGTACAGCGCCGAAGACGTGATCTATGCGCTTGGTGTCATTTTCAGGGATCGAATGCCTGAAATCGAAAACAACGTCAACGCGGGAACGCTGTTCCTCGGGGAAGTGGCGGACATTCAGGAAATCCTCGGAAATTTGCTTGAAAACGCTTGTTATTGGGCTGAAATCTGTGTGCGCATATCAGCCCCCACAAACGGGCAGGGTATGATCGCATTATGTGTAGAAGATGATGGACCGGGTATGGAACACAGTCAGACAATGCCAAAGTCGCCTTCACACGGGTCCAGAAGTGAGGGTGACAATGAACATGGGCTGGGTCTTTTGATCGTTCAGGATATTGCTGAGCTTTATGGCGGGTCAGTTCATATAGGGACATCGTCATTGGGTGGTGCTCGGGTGACGGTCATGCTGCCTGGAAGGGTTGAGGAACAGGAGTAACGCGACCGGAGTTCATTTGTTTCCCTGAGTTTATCAATGCCCCGGTATTTGACGCATTGATGTCCAGTTGCATGTGCAATCGACCCAATTGACACAAAACTCGCAATGCACTGAGAGTTACATGTTATCAGTAAACTGGTTGATTGAAGGGCGTTTTATTTAGTTGAGTAGTTAGTGCATAATATGCCTTTCATTGAACAATCATCGACTGTTGTATTTTTGTGAGTTTGATTAAGACGTGATGGTGCTGCGCCTTTTAATATTTCTCATTGTGTCGGTTGGCATTGTGCTGGCTGGTCAGGATGCGGCGGCGGTACTGGCGGCAAAGACTGCTCTGGCGGACGGGCCATCGCCATACTTCATCCCCGGTGACGCTCTGTTTTTGTATATCTGGATACCACTGGTCGTCCTGTCGGCGTCAGCGCTATTTGTTGCGCCAGGTCTGCTTCTGGCGCTGGGAATTGCCGCGCCCGGGGACCGTTTCGAACACTGGCTGCTCAAGGGGTTTACGTTTTCCCTGTTTGGTGTGCCCGCCGCTGCCGCGGCGGTGCAGGCCATCAGCGGCATTTCCATGACGGGGGCGGCCTTCAGCTTTCTGGTCGTTCTGCTCTGCCTGCCCGGCATTGGCCTGGTCTCGGCCCGCTCCGGTCCGGATATTTTTCGGGGCAGGGGATGGGATGTCACCGGGATGATCCTGCTGCCGCTGGCGGTGCTGATCCTGATGACGCCCAAGTTCTATTGGGAGGCGCTGAATGATGACGGGGCCCACAGCTTCTTGAATGCGATGCTTTTCATTACCCGCGGGCTGCCGTTCTGGCCGCCGGATTCCGGCGGGATCGGCGGATATCCGACCCCGAAGATGGTGACGGAAACCTTCCTGCAAACCGGGTTCATGCGGTTCTTCGGTCCTTACGAAGCCTCCATCCGCCTTGCCTATCTGCCGGGCATCTCGATCCTGTTCGGGGTCATGCTGGGGTTTGTGCGCAGCCCGGACGGGCGCACCGATGTATGGGCCGTTCTGGGGCTGGGAATGGCGCTGCTGCTGTTCTCCTTCGTGATGGCGTTCAATCCGTCCTACAACCCCTATTTCGCCGATATCGCCCTGCCCATGACGCGCGAACCGATGATCCTGCTGGGGGTGCTGGGGTATATCCTGTTCTTTACCGAACGGAAATTCGGCTGGATGGCGGTTGTGTCCACGCTGGCGTTGCTGACCGCGCCGAACGGCATTTTGTTGATTGGCTTCTTCCTGATTTCCTTTTTCCTGCTGACCCGGCCCCTGCCGTTCCGGCAGGTGATCACCGGAGGGGTGATCGCCCTTGGCGTCGTGGTCCTGGCATCCCTGCTTGAAATGGTTCTGCGGTCGTCGGGACTGACCAGTGCGTCCAGCGAGTTCAACACGGGCAGCATTCTGCGCCGCCTGCGTTTCGTCACGATCTTTGACACCGGACGGTTCCTGTTCTGGCTGCTGCCTTGCGGGATATTGCCCGGGCTGGCCCTGCTGGCGTGGCGCTGGCAGGACAAGCTGTCCAAAGCCCTGACCCTGACCGTTATCGCCTATGTTCTGTTCTTCTATGTTCAGGCCTATCGCATTCTGCCGCACCATTTCGCGCCCGCCGCAGTCATTCCGCTGATCATTTTCTGGCGGTTGCGTCCGGTTCAGGCCGCGCCCGCACAGGCGCTGGCCTGTGCTTTGGCCGGGCTGGCGGTCAGTGCCTGGATCAGCTGGCCGGAAACTCTGCGCCCGTTTACCCAGACACGGGATCTGGGGCACCGCATCGCCATCGAGACCGAGGCCGCCCCGTTCCCCGATCTGGACGAGATGCGCGTCGTGCAGGCGCTGCTTGGTGAGGCCTTCCCGCCGATCTGGACACAGGCCGAGATAGAAAGCCGTTACATGGCTGGCGGGCTCTCGGTTTATGTGCATGCCAGAATGCCGGCACCGGCCGGCACCGCCAGCGACTATTTCATACGCCCCGCATCCGAACCCCCGCAAGACGGGGAGACCATGATAGGTGAACCGGTCGAAGGCCGGATCCTGGTGGTACGCGATCGCGCGGCTTACGAAAGCGACTTTGGGACCACCGACGTTCCGGTCAGCATTGCGCGTGTCTATCACGTGCCATTCGACACAATTTTCGGACGCGGAACGCGTGAAACGCTGTACCCGGTGTGGGATATCGCGAAAATTGCAGGGTTAAGATAGCCGATGTCTGTGCAACAATGTTTTTGCCCGAAAAGCCAAGAGCGGGCGGTTAAGTGGAGAACTTTATGAAGCAGAATCTTACCAAGCTGGTTGAAACCTATCCGCTCCTCCAGAAACCAGCCTATTTCGCGTATATCGGCGTGGTCAGCACCCGGAATTTCAGCCGCCGGTTCGCCATGAACAATCTTGGCTATCTGCCCAAACGCGTCTCGGACCGGGGACAGGACATGTGGGTGATCAACGAGGTCTTCAACGGCAAGCGCAACGGGTTCTTTGTCGAGCTTGGCGCCGCCGACGGGTTTTCCGATTCAAACACTTTCGCTCTGGAAAAACACTATGGCTGGACCGGGCTGCTGATCGAGCCCAATCCAGTCAATTACAACAAGATCATCAACTGGCACCACCGTTCAGCCACCCCGGTCCCGCTGGCGGTCGACCCCGAACCGGGTCAGCTGGAATTCATGATCGACGGCCAGCGTAGCAGCCTGCTGGTGGATGAGGCCGACAACATGACCGAGCGCCGCGCCGCAAAGCTGGCCCGGTTCCGGGAAAAGGGCAAGGTCGTCACGGTCGAGGCCGTGCCGCTGGACGAGGTGTTCGATCGTTACAACGCCCCCAAGGACATCGACTATTTCAGCCTGGATGTCGAAGGGTCCGAGACGCGGATCATGCGCAACTTCCCGTTCGACAAATACCGTTTCCTGGCGATGACAATCGAACGCCCGACGCCCGAACTGAATGAGTTGCTGTTTGCCAATGGCTATCATTTCGTGCGCAATTCGCTTTACGACACGTTCTACGTGCACGAAAGCAACTCGCGTTTCGATCAGATCGAGAAACTGCCGTTCGAACAGTTGCCCGCCAAACAGTTCTGATCCCAACCCGATTGATCGGCAATGTCACGCGATCTGTCAGTTTCGCGTGACGCGCAGCTTCTGCTTTTGTCCCAGCACGTGATATTCGAACAGGCACCAGACATAGACGGTGGCCGAGTAGACGTAATAGACCTGATGATAAAGCAGGCATTTGAATGCAAACCACGGGCCTCCGTGGCCCGCCATCGTGCGCACCAGATCGAAATTGGCGACAAAAGCAGCGGCCAGCAGCAACACGGGCAGGGGCCACGACCCCGGCCAGAAGGGCAGCACCAGAACCGACAGCAGCAACAGCCCGGCCAGCGCGGCCCGGATGCGTTCCGCCATCGAGGTGTTCAGATCATCGGTCAGCCCCTCGCGTGAAATCATCAGCCGCGACCAGGGCAGGGCGCGGCAGAAGATATCGGTGCTCAGGCTGTTGCGCATGGTCCAGACCTTCAGGTGCTTGCCCTGCAGCCGGGGCTCGACAAGGATGCGCCGCCCGGTTCCCGCAATCCGGTAGCCCAGTTCGATATCCTCGATCGAGGGGACTTCGTAGGTTTTCACATCAAACCCGCCAACCTCGTTGAACACATCGCGGCGGATTGCGCCGCAGCCGGCCCAGAAGGTGCGGGCCTCGCGCTGTGCGCGCTGATGGTGATAGCGGTGCAGCAGGTTCTTGTAGCGCGAAAACCAGGCCTGCCCGTCCGGCGCATCGTCATACGAGCCAAACACCGCCCCGACATTGTCTTCGGACATCGCGCTGCGGATATGTTCGGCCCCGTCCGGCCAGGCGATGACATCGGAATCGACGAACCACAGGATGTCACCCGTGGCATGTTCGGCGGCCAGATTGCGCGCCGCCCCCGGCCCGCCATTGACCGGCGTAGTCAGAACGCTCGCCCCCATTTCGCGGGCCAGCGCCGCGGTGCCGTCGGGGGACTGGTCATCCACTACCAGGACCTCCTGCACCTGGCCGGTGTTCAGCATCCCGATCAGGGGGGGCAGGACACGGGGCAGCAGATGTTCCGCATTGTAGGCGGGCATGATCACGCTGATGGAAAGGGATTGGTCTGAAGTCACGTGGGGTCTCCGGCAGTGGCGCGCGGCGGTCCTGACCGCTGAACAAGAAGAAGAAAGGCCGCCGTAAAGGGCAGCAGCCACATCACGCGCGCACCATAGCGGTCCGCGGGTTGTGAAACACCGCCGCAAACCAGCGCATTGACGGCAATTCCGATCAGGATGAACAGCGCAAACAGTTTCAGCGGCGGGGCAACCCGTCCGGGCCACAGCAGCAACCCGATCACGACAATCGCCGAGATCAGGTAGATCGTCGCGTGGATGGAATTGACCGGGCTCAGCCAGGGCTGATCGCGGGTCAGAACAATATTGTCGAGAACCGCAAGCTGCGCCTCGGGCAGCCCCGAAAGCGATTTCGCATTTCGGATGACAGCCTCGTTCGGGATGGTCATCTTGATGCTGTTCATGCCCAACTGCTCTGCCGCATTGCCGCCAAGGGCCAGGATCGTGCCAAAGGGGCGCGCCGCCAGAACCTTCAGGAAGAAGGCACGCTGTTCGGCGGCCACGGCCTGCTGATCCTCGATCGGCATCAACCGGAAGGACCCGAGATTTTCAGAGCGTTCGAAAATGATGTGGGTGGCGGTCAGGCGGTAAGGGTCATCGGACCAGGACAGCGCCTCGTGCAGGGCGCAGGTCGCCAGATCGTCCCGGGGGCACACATCGTTGAGATAGGCCAGCCCGGGACCATCCACAATCAGCCGCGCGGTGATGTGAGGGGTGTAAAGCACCTCTTTCTTGGTGACGGTCTCGGCCGCGAATTCGAACGCCTTGCGCTCGGCAATGGCCAGAACGACCAGCCCTGCGACAAACGCTGCCGCAAGCCACCGCCCCTGCCCAAGGCGCAGCAGGGCCGCCAGTACGGCAAAGGGTACCATCAGCACGGCAATCCCCAGATGCGAAGGGTGCAGCACAATGGCAAAGCCGGCCAGCGCCAGCGCCCCCAGCCATTCCAGCGGATGCATGTAACGACCCGCGACAACAACCGCCGCAATCAGGATCAGCATCACCGATGTGAAAATGTCCGGCATGACATAGGCGACATAGAAAGGCAGCGCGGTCGTCGCGGCGGCCAACAGTGGAAGGCTCACCAGTTGAAGCGTGCTGCGCCCGGTCTGTGCGCTGCGCTGCAACACCCGCATCGTCAGCCAGACCGCAAGCAGCAGCATCGCCAGATGAACGATCGCAACCCCGCCCAATGCATCGGCACGCCAGAATGCGGCAACCAGCAGCGCATAGACCATCGAACGGGACCCGCCGGTCGTCTGGTCTTTCTTGCCAGACCCTTTGGTGCCGGCATTGCCAGCTCCGGCCTCCTCGCCATCCTGTTTCGGCTCGGGCAAAATCAAGGACAGCGCCGCATCGCCCTGCCGAAAATAGCTGCCGGTGTCGAAGTAGTAGAGCGGCCCCCGGTTGATCGCCAGAACCGACAGGCAGCCGATCACCGTCACGGCCAGCAGGACAAAGGCCCAAAACCGTCGGGACGATCTTTCTGAGGCGTCCTGTGCCGTCATTGCCGCCCTATACGTTCTTCACCGCCATGGCGGTCCGCTCGAAATAGGTGATCGTCGCCTTCAGCCCCTCTTCCAGCGGCACCCGGGGCGCCCAGCCCAGCTGTTCGCGGGCCCGGGTGATGTCGGGCTGGCGCTGGATCGGATCGTCCTGCGGCAGCGGGCGGAACACCAGTTCCGATTTCGAGCCGGTCAGGCGGATCACGGATTCGGCGAGTTCGAGGATGCTCAGTTCGACCGGGTTGCCCAGGTTGATCGGCCCGGTCACGTCCTTGGGCGATTCCATCAGCTTTATCAGCCCGTCGATCAGATCCGAGACGAAACAGAAGGACCGGGTCTGGCTGCCGTCGCCATAGATGGTGATCGGTTCACCCGCCAGGGCCTGCATGATGAAATTGGACACCACGCGCCCGTCATCGGGGTGCATGTTCGGCCCGTACGTGTTGAAGATCCGCGCCACCTTGATCGGCAGGCCGTGCTGCCGGTTGTAGTCAAAGAACAGCGTTTCGGCGCAGCGCTTGCCCTCGTCATAGCATGAACGCGGCCCGATCGGATTGACGTGACCCACATAATCCTCGGTCTGCGGATGGACTTGCGGATCGCCATACACTTCCGAGGTCGAGGCCTGCAGGATGCGCGCACCCACCCGCTTGGCCAGCCCCAGCATGTTGATCGCGCCATGCACGGCCGTCTTGGTCGTCTGCACCGGATCGTGCTGGTAATGAAACGGCGAGGCGGGACAGGCCAGATTATAGATCTCGTCCACCTCGACATAGAGCGGGAAGGTCACATCGTGGCGCATGACCTCGAACCGGGGATTGCTCAGAAGATGACGCAGGTTCCCGCGCCGCCCGGTAAAGAAGTTGTCGACACATAAAACCTCGTACCCGCGCTCCAGCAGGGTGGCGCAAAGGTGCGAGCCCAGAAACCCGGCCCCGCCTGTCACCAGGATCCGTTTGGCGTCGAGATGCATGTCGTTGGGATCAAAATCAGGCGCGTTCATCAGCGTCCCCGGTCACTTTCACCATCTCTGGCTCACCACCCATCCGCATCATCTCCTTGCTAATAGGCAGGCACTGTTTAAACAAACGGCCGAACTGAAATCCCGATCGAGAATGCGTGCCTGAACTTGGTACAATAACAGTTCAACGCTACACGAAACTTCCCGTGCGTCGAAGGAGAAATATGGCGGGCCGCGCGCTTGGGTGAATTTTCCATGTCAGGCGTGATCGAAGGCGATCTGAGGGAATTTTTTCGTGGACAATTGGCCGCTCTGGCGGCGATTGTTTCCTAACTTTTCCAAAAGGATACGATCCTCTGGTTCGGAAAAAAGTGCCGCGAACATCTGCGAAACCCGGCGGGCGCGATCCGACTCGGCGCCTCGCAAATGCCAGATTCGCCGCATATTCGTTCACACAAGAGAAACAAACCTAATCAAATAGTCGCATTATGTTACACGATGCGCCCTAATGCCCTAAAAAAGACACATTTTTTCAGAAAACCCTTCGCAATCCACGAAAGTTACGGTAAAAATTTTGAAATTAGGTGCCACGCCAAAGATGCGTGTAATTGTGTGTACAAAGGTCGAGGGTGGGAATTAATGCTTAAATCTTTGAAAATGATGGCTGCGGGACTGATCGCAGCTGTAATGATGGCCGGATCAGCCAGCGCGCTGACA
>NZ_JBXWOP010000021.1:0-110516 GCF_059610965.1 Ruegeria sp. CDSB136 | reverse complement strand
TGGTACTTGGGCTTAAGCCCCGGGAGAGTAGGTCACCGCCAAACCTAGCAAAATCCCCCTTCTCTCTGACGATGAAAAAACACTACCCGGTCTCAAGTAGCCGAATAGGCGGTAGGCCAACACAAGACCTCAAGTAGCGTAAGCGCTAGGTCATCAAAAGTGTCGCGGGATGGAGCAGCCCGGTAGCTCGTCAGGCTCATAACCTGAAGGTCGCAGGTTCAAATCCTGCTCCCGCAACCAACGATATTTGCGAAACCGCCTCAGCCATGTCGACTTGGGCGGTTTTAGCTTTTTTATCAGTTGCTAAGGCGAGAATGCCGGCAAGATCTCCATGCAGATCAATGTCATATCCATCTTCAGACGGTGTCAGCACCACCTTGTCGATCAGAGTGAACGCGCGAGACGATTGGGACGTGGTTCGGTTCTGAAGTAGGTGCTCATTAAGGTAAAAGCGAACGCTGCCCCGTTGCCAGACATGTCGGCACTTAAGGATCGAGGAAGCCAGTGATTTATTCGGAATTCGCTACGCAGTCTGCAAGGGCATCGGTCGCATGGTGTTCCCTTCAGAACCTTTCCAAACAGATTCAGGCTATTGGAGGTCTTCTTCGTTCAGCTCTCGAACCTCGTCATCGGAGCGTTCCGCGCCGAGCCACCAAAGAATCAACTCGAGACACAGTGCAAGAATGACAGGACCGAGGAATACCCCAACGACTCCCCAAAAAAGTAGCCCGCCGATAGCGCCAAGAAAAACCAGAATTGCCGGCAAGTCCGCTCCGCGCGATACAACAAGTGCTTTTACGAGGTTGTCGGAAAGCCCAACCGCGACAAGCCCCCAGAGAACCATAAAGGTCGCCATGACCGACTGATCATTCATCCAAAGCCAGATCGAAAGTGGTGCCCAAATCAGGATCGGGCCGACTTGCAGAAGGCCAAGCATAAAGGTTGCGAACGCCAGGAGTGGCCAATGTGGCGCGCCGACGAGCCAGTATGCGAAAGCAGCTACACAGGCCTGTACAGCCGCTGATCCAAGAACACCAAGCACGGTATAGCGGATCGTTAGGATCGAGCGAGCACCAAGGTCGGCGACCCGCGTTCCTCCAAGTTTTAGTGCCGCCTTGCCTGCGAGCAGGCTGAGATACTGCGAGTTATGTAGAATTACTCCCGCAAGGATCAGGCCCAGCAAAAACTCTAAAACAAAATAACCGATTAACCGACCTTCGAACACAATTGTCGAGAGAAGCAAACGCAGATCGTCGCCAATCAAAGTGCGCAACGCCTCCAAGTCATCTCGTATTCCTATCCAAAGATCGCGCCAAGTTGCGGAGATACCGGCGGGAAGATCAACGCCAATCCATTCAAGGCTGTCTCTGTTTGCGGCGGCAATCGCTAATTCTGGCAAAATCCCTACAACGGAGCGAAAAAGTAACAACATCGGGACAAGTACGATGAGTATCAACCCGACGACAGTAAGGCCAGTCGCCAGTACACGTCTTTGTCCAAGTTGGTTTGTAAGCTGCGCATGAAAGGGCAAAATGGCGACCGAAATAAAAAGGGCCCATAACAATGCAGGAAGGAATGGGCTGAGCGTCAGCACCCCTAACAGGAATATTAGCGCAAGCCCCCCAAGTGGGAGAGCCTTTTGAACTATATCTCGCATGTCTGCGAGCATTTCGACCTCACTACGACCAATGAAACGCGCAGTACACTATGGCCATCATTTGGCTAGTGGCCACTATTTTTTTGAAGGAAGTAACTTGCGTGAAGATGCTATCAGAGTCTCAGAATTTGCGAAAGCGCAGAGCGGAGACAAAGGCATCATTGTCATTTCCCGCATGGCAGCCGTTCTTCAGATCTGATCGAATGATTGCGTCGAGCCCAAATCGGAGGTCCATCTTCAACTCTGGCTCTTCGGAGAAGCGCAGAACCGCGAGTATCCCAAGGAACAGGTTAGTTATCCGAGCAGTGCCCTGCCTGCCCTTCAGTATGCATTCTTCAGTTACAAACCGATTGACCTGCATACATTCCAAGCCCAGCGCCGGCTGCCGTAGCCAAGGCATTGCCTGTCCCGCCGCCGAAGCGATTTCCAACTATTCCACCAATAGCAGCACCACCTAAAACACCTCCGGCGCAACGAGCATCATGTTGGACTTGTGCCTGAGTTGGCGTTGCCGGTACTCCGCATGCGGTCAAGAAAATTGAGCTTCCGAGCAAGCTGGCTATCAGTGCCTTCTTCATCAGGATTTCCTCGTGATTTACCAAGTCTATTAGCTTTTTAGGTGGTCCGTGGCTGGCTATTACACAAGGCATAAACCGCTGTATGGACAAACGTTAACCTAATCTCAATAAAGGCTGCTAAAGACAAAGCTTCTGACGACCTGTGATAAAACTCAATTCGTTTATTCGCTTTGGCTTGTCAAATTGTAGCATTTTGTTTCGCTTTACCCTGCGCAAATGCCTTGCACTGCCCAAGCATAGTTATTCTGTCTGTGAACACTGCGGTGTTCAATGCAAAGGGCTGGTTTGTCCGCAGAGCGGTCGCTCGCGACATTTCGGCGATTGAACGCGCCGAGCCCTTTTCAGACTTTGGGTCAGGCGCAGCATCCGTTTCGAAGGGGGGTAGCAGCTTTTCGCTTCATCTGAATAAGCAATACTCTTACCGGCTTTCACTTCGCTAAAATAAAGTAATCGGCTTCACTGATGCGCCATAATACGGATGCTAAAATCCTGCGCAGAGAATGTTGGTTCATGCGAGGTGCGCGTTTTTTTGCGCACGGTGAAGGATTTGAAACATGGAGCTTCTGGCGTTGAAACCACTGACCTTGGCCGTCTTGGCGGCAGGGGGGTATGGCGTTGCAACCATCGGAATGAAACTGGCCTCAGCCGAATGGACGGCGGTGGCGCTCGCTCTGATTATTCTGGGTTTACTTGCCGCCACCCAGTCCGAGGTGGTGCTGATGCGTACAGTTCCACTTTCCGAGCTGTATCTAATAATAATTGCGCTTGAGACACTGATCGTACTGACCTACGCCTACAGTATCGGCGAAGGGCTAGAGCCGCGCGATTGGACAGGCGGCGCGCTCATATTCGCGGGGCTCGCGATCGTCTCGCACTGATCGGACATGGGGTGGCCGGCGCGATACGCTACGCTCGGGCCAACGATGACTTGTTTGCCCAATGGGGGCGGGAGCAATCTCTAAGTGTTCTGACGGCAACGGCGGGTATGTCCGCACAGCAGACCTTGAGCGTTCTTCGCCAAATGTCCGCTATGCGGACAAAGTGGACATTGCCATCTAGTAGACCCGGACGGAAGTCGAATGGTTCTTCGGGTCACATAAAACCTCTTCAGTGACTTTCACGGTTCGTTGTACCGGAGCGTGCATCTATAGGTTGCGCGCGCTTCGTTTTATTTGCAGACACGCTCGATGCCTCCCAAGATGTCTGCCTTATGCCAACAACCAGTCTTTAAGTTAAGCTGACCCAAGCCGCATTCCTTGAAGAGCTTTGCACGCATGCAGCTACAAACTTTACACCATTGAGTCCATCATGGACCGTTGGATAAACAACCGAAGTGTCAGGTGAAATCCCGTTTCGGAAAGCTTGGATCACCTCAGCAGCCTCTCCATATATATTGGCGAAACCTTCAAGATATCCCTCGGGATGTCCAGGTGGAACTCTACTTAGCCGGTTGGCAGCATCACCGGCCCCAGCTCCATTTCGGGTGATCAGCCGCTTTGGTTCGTTGTAAGGTGTAAACCACAGGTAGTTAGGATCTTCCTGAGTCCACTCCAGCCCACCTTTTTCGCCATAGACCCGCAATCGGAGTGCGTTTTCGTTGCCGGGAGCGACCTGAGAAGACCACAGCATACCACGCGCTCCGCCTTCGAAGCGAAGCAAGACGTGCGCGTTGTCATCGACTTTGCGTCCGGGCACAAAGGCCTGCAAGTCCGCCGCCAGGCTTTCCGCCTTCAGCCCGGTTACAAAGCAAGCGAGGTTGTAAGCGTGGGTTCCGATGTCGCCGGTTGATCCACCAGCGCCAGAGCGTTCAGGATCGGTTCGCCATTCCGCCTGTTTGAAATCCTGGTGCTCGGTAAGCCAGTCCTGTGGGTATTCAACCTGAACCACGCGGATCTTGCCGATATCTCCGTTAGCGACCATTTCACGCGCCTGCCGAACCATCGGATAGCCCGTGTAATTGTGGGTCAAAATGAATAGGGCATTCGCGCTTTCTGCTGCTTTGACCAGTTTTTTTGCATCGGCGAGAGTCGAGGTGAGTGGCTTGTCACAAATGACATGAATACCGCGTTTCAGGAACTCACGTGCGGCTGCATAGTGAACGTGATTTGGCGTGACAATTGAGACCGCCTCGATTCCAGATTTCAACCGAGCTTCCCTGATCGCCATTTGTTTGAAGTCTTCATAGACCCGTTCGAGCCCCAATGCCTGACCACTTTCAAGAGATTTCTCTGGCGTCGAAGACAAAGCACCGGCAACCAGCTCGAACTTGTCGTCCAGTCGTGCAGCTATGCGATGAACACCCCCTATGAAGGCGTCGTTTCCGCCGCCAACCATGCCAAGGCGAATGCGACCTGAAGCTTCCTCACTGCGTCCTGTGACCATCACTCAATCCCCAGCATTTTACGATTGGCCGCTTCGTCCGCGCCACCGTCAGCGAAATCATCAAAGGCTTTCTCGGTTACACGGATGATATGATCGGACACGAACTGAGCGCCTTCACGCGCTCCGTCCTCGGGGTGTTTGAGGCAGCATTCCCATTCGACCACAGCCCAGCCATCAAAGTCATTCGCGGCCATTTTTGAGAAGACCGCGCTGAAATCCACTTGGCCATCACCAAGCGACCGGAACCGCCCGGCACGATCGACCCAGCTTTGATATCCTGAGTAAACACCTTGCCGCCCAGTTGGGTTGAACTCGGCATCTTTCACATGGAACATGCGGATTCTATCTTTGTAGATGTCGATATTGTCCAGGTAATCGAGGCATTGCAGCACGTAGTGCGACGGGTCGTATAGCATGCAGGCCCGTGGGTGATTTCCCGTCCGATCCAGAAACATCTCATACGTCACACCATCGTGGAGGTCCTCTCCGGGGTGAATTTCGTAGCAGACATCGACACCGCAGTCTTCGGCGTGATTCAGGATCGGCACCCAACGGCGCGCCAGCTCATCAAACGCCGTTTCAATCAAGCCGGCAGGGCGTTGCGGCCAAGGATAGACATAGGGCCATGCCAGCGCGCCAGAGAATGTTGCATGTTCGGAAATGCCCAAGTTCTTTGATGCTGACAGTGCCTTTTTGACCTGGTCTACTGCCCATTCTTGTCGGGCTTTCGGGTTCCCCCGAACACTTGCGGCTGCAAAGCCATCAAACGCGCTGTCATAGGCTGGGTGAACGGCCACAAGCTGGCCCTGAAGATGCGTAGAAAGTTCGGTGACTTCGACGCCGTTTTCTTGGGCTTTTCCTTTGAAGTCATCGCAATAACCGGTGCTGGACGCGGCCTGTTCGAGGTCGAATAACCGGCCATCCCAACTGGGAACTTGAACTCCCTTGTATCCACAATCCGCCGCCCATTTGGTGATCGCATCCCACGAATTGAACGGTGCTTCGTCTCCCGCAAATTGTGCCAGAAACAACGCTGGACCTTTGATCGTCTTCATAAAATTTCCTCCCCAAACCCTAAGCCTCTATGGCGGTAAATTTTCCTTCAGATAGATGTCGATACGGATGCGTTCCTGCGCTTTGTTGAATGGAACCTTGTCCTTAGTAGCGCGCAATAGACGGACGGCAGACCGAACAATATGCCCGGTGTCTTGCGAGATTAAGGCGTCAAATGTGCCAAGCCTAAGCGCCTCACGACTGAGTGGAGTAAGCTCATGTGCTATGATCACCAGATCTTTGCTGAACCTGTTCTCTGAAAGAAATTGTATCAGGCCCGCATTGCCCGCTGCTGACGAGTATATTCCGACCAGATCTGGATAGGTTTCAAAGATTTCGGGCATCATCCTGTAAATCAGATCCGGGTCATCCCGACCCTCGACAGACGCTACGACTTGGAGGTGCGGAAATTCCTCGGCCACAACAATATCAAAGCCTTGACGACGCTCGAGGTGGTCACGCGCCAAACGAGAGCCTGTAAGAACCAAGACCTTGCCGTCGCGATGCACAAATCGTCCCATCAGCTGAGCGGCGGTTCGTCCTGCCGAAACGTTATCGATTCCCACAAAGTGGTCTCGCTCAGAACTGGGCAAGTCAGACACCAAGGCGACCACTGGAACGCCTTTGTCCCTGAGCCTTTTTACAGCATCCCGGACAGAAGGCGTTTCGGGCCCAAAAACTGCGACTCCGTCTACATCCAAACTGTCGACAGCATCCAGAATGTTGACGATATCTTGCGGCTCAAACGGAGCGACCTTCCTTATCGCAATGCGGGTCCGCTCGATAAATTGGTCAGGGGATTGTTCTGCGATCTGACTGCTGATTGCCTCCACAAACTCGTTGTCAGTATCCGGCAGAACAAAGAGGAAGTTGTAGACTCGGTTTCTCGCAAGGTTGGCCGCAGCGGTGTCGCGCACATAGCCCAGCTCATCAATTGCCCTTTGTACTTTCTGTACAGTTACGGCCCGCACGCCGGGGCGTCTGTTCAAGACTCGGTCAACAGTTGCGAGACTGACACCCGCGACGCGCGCCAGGTCGTTTACGGTTGGCTTTTTCACCAATTCTAGTTTTTGTTTTTGGTCTTCCACGTGTTCTTCAGCCCTCAATCTCCCGCGCCAAGCCTTCAAACAATAAAGCAACAGCCTCAGCGCCGGGATCGTTATGTCCAACTAGGTTTTCTTCGGGAACATAGGCTGCCCGGCCCGCCTTCGCACGACGAATATTCGCGGTGTTGTTCGCGCCTTCGCGGGCAGCCTCGGCCGCATGCGTCAGACCAGATGGCAGTGCGGCAAGCGCCGGCGCCAGGGCGTCAATCATTGTCCTGTCACCGACCTTGGCACCCCCAACCTGGCTGACGCGATTCAAACCTTCGACCAGAGACTTCGGTACCGAAGCCCCGCTCGCACAGGCATCTCCAGCTGCATTGAAGAAGATTGCGAGTATCACACCAGAAGAACCACCCATTGTCTGGCTTAACTCATTGCCCAACGCTGGAAACAATTGCGTCAGATCAGCAAGCGGCATGCGATCAAGGCTACCTTGCAATGCTCTTGCGGCAGTCGCCAATGTGCTTCCTGTATCGCCATCTCCGGATTTCGCGTCCAGCTCGTTCAGGGTTTTCTCGGCGTTGATCAGCGACTCAGACAGCCGGGTGATCGTTTCCTTTGTTGCGGGATTGTTCGAAGGAATTGGATCGATTGGGGTCAGGCCATCAGGCAATGGTACAACTTTTATCGGGTCGACGGAATTGACGCCGGGCCAAGCCGCCAGGTCAACAGGAGCTTCAAGCGCAGATAAATCGTCTTGATCTACAGGCAGAATAGAAACAGAAAACCCGTGCATATCCAGCGATGTCATCATTGGTGCCGGGCCAATTATATGATGGGCAATACCAGTCTCGGACAACGCATGCGTGAGGACAGCCATTTCCAGCGGAGTTGTAGATCCGAGGTTGTTGACCAACGCTACACAATCCCCAGACTCAACCCTTAGCTTCAGCTTCTCCACCACCGTGGACATGGCCGAAACAGCATTTGAGAATTCGACTTGCTGTACGCCGGGCTCGCCGTGGATGCCCAAGCCGAGCTCCGCTTTGCCGGGTGCGATCCGGTCTTCTTTCGGAGACCCGGGAACGGTGCAGGTGTCCAAGCTCATACCAATGCTGACGACCTTTGCTATGGTGCGTCTTGCTGCGGCGGTGACCGTGTCTAGATCAGCACCGCTTTCAGCAAGCGCTCCGGCTATTTTGTGAACGAACAACGTACCCGCCACGCCACGTGGTTGCGGAAGGTCGGGCAGGGCGATGTCATCGTCGACGACGACCATTTCAACCTTGCGGCCCAATGCACGGGCCCGTTCCGCTGCCAGTCCAAAGTTCAACCGATCTCCGGTGTAATTCTTGACGATCAGCAGGCATCCAACCTCACCCGTGACAGCAAGAATGCCCGCCAGAACCGCCTCCACCGATGGCGAGGCGAACACTTCACCGCAAACCGCAGCTGTCAGCATACCAGCGCCAACAAAACCTGCATGGGCGGGTTCGTGACCAGACCCTCCGCCAGAAACCAAGGCGACTTTCGACTTGTCCCAGTCCGATCTGTAAACAACCTTGATGTGCGGGTAGCCGTCCAACCGAGTAAGTCGTCCCCCGGAGGAGGCCAAAAGGCCGTCTATGGCCTCTGTCACCAAGGTTTCTTTAGTATTGAGGAACTGGGCCATGCTTTTGCTCCTTAATTCACTCGCGCGCCGGACGCGTCAAAATACAATGGGTTGTGTGGGCGGATTTTTATGATTTTTCCTGAGGGATAGTCCTGATGGACATCAATCAAAGTCACAACAGGGTGACCATTCAAGTCCAGGTGCAGCCGCGTTTGATCCCCCAGATGCTCAGCACGTATCACACGCGCTTCACGGCCTTCGCCTTCAATTATGTTTTCCGGGCGAAGACCAATCTGTGGGCCTTTGTGATCGCCTCCGAACAACTCGGACGGCAGGATGTTTATCCGTGGCAGGCCCAACCTGCTGGCTACGTAAACACTGCCCGGATTTTCATAAATGTCGCGAGGGGTACCGTACTGGACTAGCCTACCGTTTTCCAAAACGCCGATATGCGTCGCCATTGTCATGGCTTCGACCTGATCATGGGTCACGTAGAGTAAGGTTGATCCCAGATCTGCCTGAATTCTCTTCAGCTCTACCCGCAAATCCGCCCGAAGCTTGGCGTCCAAAGAGCTGAGGGGTTCATCCATCAGGAATATCTGGGGGTCGCGCACAAGCGCCCGTCCAATTGAAACGCGCTGCATTTCGCCGCCAGACAGTTCAGTGGCTTTGTTGTCCAGTTTGTGCGGGATCTGGAGGATCTCCGAGACTTCGTTAACCTTCCTGGCGATCTCATCCTCTGGTGTCTTCAGGATCGGCGAACGCAAAGGGAAAGACAGGTTTTCACGCACTGTCATATGCGGGTACAGCGAGTATTGCTGGAAGACCATGGCTATATCGCGCTGGGCTGGCGTTTCTATTCCAACATCTCGCCCGGCTATACGCACCGTTCCTGAATCCAGTTTCTCAAGTCCGGATATCAATCTCAGCGTCGTTGTTTTTCCCGCACCAGTTGGACCCAACAACACCACAAAGGCACCGTTGGGGATCGTCATTGAAATATCATCCACCGCTTTAAGATTGCCGAATGACTTCGAGATATTCTCCAAAACGACTTCAGCCATTGCTTAGTACCTCGTCGTTCAGAGCGGATCTCAAAGCGCGCCCGGTAGATTTTTCAAATAGGGTTACTGCGGGAGAGCGGAACTCCAATCCTACTGTTTCACCGGGACTGACGACTTCGCGTGCATCAATCCGGGCTTTCAGTTCTCCGTTCGGGCTTTGCAGCGTCACGATCTGAGTGGTTCCCAGATATTCCGCTGCCAGAACCTTGGCCCGGTAGGCGCTCGCATCCGACAGAAAAACATGTTCGGGACGGACACCAAAAACCAATTCACCTTCGGCCCCTTCCATCAGCTTGGGCACGGCTTCGTCATGGCCATTCAGTCGGACCATTTCCGAGCCGGGTTCGACCTTTCCCTGAAACGGCAGGAAGTTCATCGAAGGAGACCCAATAAAATCCGCCACGAACATCGTAGCCGGCTTGTCGTAGATTTCCTGAGGTGTGCCGAATTGCTCGATCACAGCGTTGTTCATCACTACGATCTTGTCCCCCATTTGCATGGCTTCCAACTGATCGTGTGTAACGTAAACGGTGGTTGCGCCCATGCGATCATGAAGCGCGCGCAGTTCTTCGGCCATGTGCTCACGAAATTCGGCATCCAGGGCACCAAGAGGTTCGTCCATCATGAACGCCTTGGGTTCGCGAACAATCGCGCGTCCAAGCGCTACACGCTGCCTGTCGCCGCCTGAAAGCCCACCTACTGGGCTATCCAGTATGTCGTTTATCCCTAAAATTCCGGCGACTTCCTCGACTTTGGCTTTTACGGCGGGGCGCGGCATACCCTGCGATATTAGCGGGTAGCTGATGTTCTTGCGCACGTTCATGTGAGGATACAGCGCGAACATCTGGAACACGAAGGCAATGTCTCGCTCCGACGGTGGCCGCTGGCTGATTTCTTCTCCGTCCAGATAGATTTCACCCGATGTTGGAAGTTCCAATCCCGCGATCATCCGTAGAGTCGTCGTCTTTCCGCAACCGGATGGCCCCAGCAGCATGAAAAACTCACCGTCTTCAATCGTGAACGAGCTTTCGCGGACAGCCGTGAAATTGCCGAACATCTTTTTTACGTTTTGGACTACGATCTGGGCCATTTCTACTCCGGGAAATGGCTGACGATGATAAACATGACGGTTCCGATCAACGTGACGATGAAAGAATAGGTGAAGGCCCACAGGACAAAGGGCTGCATCAGCATGAAGACACCCAGTGCGATAAGGATAGTTGCGACCATCTCCCATGGGCCGCGGCGGAGCCGCATCAATCCGGTTAGAAAATCACTCATTTGCGCACGGCTCCGAATGTGATCCCACGCAGCAAATGTTTGCGCATCAGGATGGTGAAAATCATGACCGGGATTAGGAATATGGTGGCGCCAGCCGCCACGGCAGGCCAGTCCAGGCCACCGATACCGATAATGGTCGGGATGAAGGGCGGTGCAGTCTGAGCATTCGCAGATGTCAGCAGCACAGCAAACGCATACTCATTCCAGGCGAAGATCAGGCAAAAGATAGCTGTCGAAGCGATGCCCGTTGCGGCTTGTGGCAGCACGACTTTGTAGAAAGCCTGAAAGCGTGTGTAGCCATCTATTAGAGCCGCTTCTTCGTACTCTCTTGGGATTTCGTCGATGAACCCTTTTAGCAACCAGACCGCCAAGGAAATATTCACGCCCGTATACAACAGGATCATTCCCAGATGCGTATCGCTCAATCCAAGGTTTCTGAACATCAGGAAAATTGGGATGGCAACGGCGACCGGGGGCATCATCCTCGTACTGAGGATGAAGAACAGTAGATCGTCCTTAAGCGGGACTTTAAACCTGCTGAACGCATAGGCGGCCAGTGTGCCAAGGAAGATACTCAAGAAAGTTGAACCAAATCCGATGATAACCGAATTCATAAAACGCTCACCGAACTTTGATGGCCCAACAATCACCATGTCGTATTGGCGCACGATCTCATCGGCCCAGTTCTGCGGTGGGTTGGCTTCTAGAAATTCATGCGTCTGCCGCGTGCGAGTGGTGAAGAGATTGACGTAGCCTTCAAGCGTTGGGTCAAAGACAACCTTTGGCGGGTAGCTAATCGCATCGGCCGGGGACTTGAAGCCGGTCAGCAAGATCCACACCAGCGGGATCATCGTGATCAGCGCATAGGTGATGACCAGAAAACCGGCGATCCACTTGGAACGGTTCGAGGGTTCGGTGACGGAAAAACTGCTCATCTCTGTTTCACCTTGTTCAGGGCTTTGACGTAGATCGACGCAAGGCCGAACACGGTGACGAAAAGGATGATCGCATAGGCTGACGCATAGCCCGTACGCCATTTCTCAAAGGCTTCGCGTTTCAGGTTGATCGAAGTGAGTTCCGTTACAGAACCGGGTCCTCCGCCGGTTAGCTGAACCACGAGGTCGAACATCTTGAAGTTCTCGATGCCTCGAAACAGCACAGCAAGCATCAGGAACGGCAAGACCATCGGGATGGTAATCGTGAAGAACTGTCGCAGCTTGCTGGCCCTGTCGATCTCAGCCGCCTCGTAGATGTAGTCGGGAATACTACGCAGCCCGGCCAGACAGATCAGCATCACGAATGGGGTCCACATCCAAGTGTCGACAATCACAATCGCCCATGGGGCCAACGTGACTGATCCCAGCATTTCAAAGCTCGACGGATCCTTGCCGGTGAACCAGGACACGATGTAATTGAACAAGCCGATTTGAGGTTGATACAGGAACTTCCAGAAGTTACCGACAACGGCCGGGGACAACATCATTGGCAACACGATAATCGTGGTCCAAAGATCGTTGCCCTTGAATTTCTTGTTGATCAACCACGCCAGAGTAAACCCGATCAGGACCTGGAAAAAGATCGTCCAGAACAGGAAATGCGCGGTGGCCTGCATGTTCAGCCAGGTGTCCGAGTCTGTCAGGATACGCTCGTAATTCCTGAAACCGACATCTTTGACTTCACGCCCGATCCGGTTGGCCTTGTAGTTGGTAAAGCTCAGTTGGATAGTCCAGATCAACGGAAAGATGTTGATCGCCAGCAATAGAAAGATCGTCGGCGAGATGAATATCCAGGCGATCGCACGGTCGGACAATCCTCGGATTTTTCGCGCAACTCGCTCTGGCGTTGCCCGCGCAACGCGATCTACGGTCCTGTCAGACATCTCTTTGCCAGTTCTTCTTGTTGGTTTAGGACTCACGGGTGAAGGTGGAGCGGGATTGCGCCCGCTCCTGCCTGTGTCCGGATTACAGCTTGCCTTCGTCTTCGAAGACTTCCGTCCAATCTTCGATCAGAAGATCCAACGCTTCCTGAGCTGTACCTTGGTCAGCTACAACGTAGTCGTGGATGCGTTTCTGCATTGCCAGCAGAAGTTCCGCATAGGCAGGCTCTTGCCAGAAATCCTGCACACCGCCCATTGCTTCCAGGAAGTCACCGGCGAAAGGCTGGCTGTCTACGAAACCGGGATCTTCCAGCACCGAGTTATGTGCGGAGTAGCCGCCCAGCTCCCACCATTTGGCCTGCACTTCTGGCTGCGCGAACCACTTAATGTACTCAAGAGCGGCGTCCTGTTTGTCAGAGTAGCTGACAACCGAGATACCTTGTCCGCCCAGCGTCGAACCTGCCTGATTTTGGGGTGGGTTCACGAAGAAGTCGATTTTGTCACCGCCGGTATTGGGGTCGGCATAAAGACCTGGGAAGAACGCGAACCAGTTCATTGCCATGGCGACCTGACCGGATTTAAAGGCGTCCAAGCTCTCACCCATGTAAGAGTTTGTATACCCCGGAGGCGTCGCCGTTTCGTAGAATTCCTTGTAGAACTCCAGAGCTTCAACCGCTTGGGGTGAGTTTACCGCGCCTTCCATGTCATATGAGCCCGGGGTGTTTTCGTATTTGAAGCCCCAGGGATAAAGCGCTCCGGTCACACCCATGGTGATCCCTTCAGAGCCACGCTCGGTAAAGATCGCTGCCCCGTACACCGTCTTGCCGTCGATCTCACGTCCTTGGAAGAACTGTGCGATCTGCAATAGTTCTTTCTGAGATTGAGGTTCGCGCAAATCTTGTCCAGTCGCCTCTTTGTATGCGGCTTGGATTTCAGGGTTTTCGAACCAGTCCTTACGATAGAACCAACCATTCGCATCGCCCATCGCAGGCAGGGCATAGTAGTTTGGTGTGCCCTTGGGCCAAGTTGAATAAGCGTAGACAGTGGCTGGCGCAAAATCGTCCATGCTGATGCCTTCAGCATCGAAGAATTCGTTTAGTTGAACATAGTGACCGTTTTCAGCGCCACCGCCGATCCATTGGCTATCACCAATCAGCAGGTCGCAGAGCTTACCCCCAGAGTTCAACTCATTCAGCATCCGGTCCGCAAAATTTGGCCAGGGAACAAATTCGAAGTTCATCGAGTGGCCGGATTCTGCTTCGAATTCCTTAGATAGCTCGACAAGCGCGTTGGCCGGGTCCCATGCAGCCCAACAGAGCGTCAGATCTTCAGCATTTGCCTTGGTAGAAAGAGTAGTAGCGGCAAGGACTATTGCGCTGGCAGAGGCCAGTTTTGTGTAAGTCATCCATTCCTCCCTTTTTGCGCCGTCAATCGAGGATGTGCGAATCGCGGCATACCTCCAAGGCTATTTGAGGTACGCACCTCAAGTCCAGAATTTTTTGAGGTTCGTACCTCAGGTAGCCTAGTAAGGTTGTTAACGCCGCTTTTTAGTCATTGATTTTATTTAGTTTACTTATTTGCGTTGATGCGCATGTATATTTGGCAGTTAGGATTTATGAGGCCCTATTGACCAAAATTGGTTCAGCCCGCAATCGCGGCAATAATGTGTCCAGCAGGTTTAGCGAACACGCTTTTGAAGCACTCACAGATTATTTGGTCGATACCTTGGAGAATTGGAGATAGCGTCAAACAGCACGGGCCACGCAGGATCGTGTATAACTCGTTTGGTCAGGTGCAGACGTATGAACACGCTCTCTATCGTCAGATTGAACCGGTACCCAATAAAAGGCTTGAGTGCTGAGCCCATGCAAAGCGTGACGCTACGAGCGGGAGAGGGGATTCCTGGTGATCGCCTGTTCGGATTCGCGCGCTACAACTCCGGTTTCGACGCGCAAAACCCTCAGCCACTGCCGAAAGATCGCTTTGTTGTTTTGTTGAATGAAGCTGCGCTTGCAGGCGTTAAGGCAAATTTTGATATTGAGACCCAATATCTTGAGATCAAAGCGAGCGGCAAAACACAAAGCTTTAATATGCAAGCACCAGAAGATCGGATGAATGCGGTAAGTTTCCTGTCTTCAGAGATCGACCTAAAAGACCTCGAACCACCAAATTTCGTTTCGTCTGCTCCGCATCGGTTTACAGATGTATCTGTCGTGTCACCTAAAATGATGAACGCGATATCCGTTCTAAATCTGGCGTCTGTGGAAAAGTTAGGTGAAAAACTGAACGCGGAAGTCCACCCAGCGCGCTTCCGGGCGAATATCGAGATGGACGGTATGCCCCCATTTTCTGAGTTGGATGAAGCTGGATCAGTTTTTAGATTTGGCGATGTTGAGTTAAATATACTCTCACGTACGAAAAGGTTTGCAGCCACTGAAGTGAACCCGGAAACGGCTAAGCGGGACCTGAAGATACCCTATCTAATTCGGAAGTTGATGGGTCATACGGACATGGGTGTCTATGTTGAGGTTGCTAAAGGCGGAGCGTTGAGAGTCGGCCAAATTGGGGAGATGTTGAATTGAGTTTTACTCACCCCGCCAGAGTGGCAGTCACAGGCGGTTTGTCCCGCGTTCTCTCAAATAATTTGTGTCTACGCTTTCGCCAGTCGTTTTCTTGCTCGCCCAGCCTAGTGAATGTGACTCCCTGAAAAAACGATGCTCCAGATGAAGCATGTAATTGACCGAACCTGGAAAGTTTACCAAGATCGTTTTTTGCGGATTTCTCTGACCTCTTCCCAGGCTTGGGAGGAAAGATGGGCTTCGACCGGCTACCGATTGCGCTAATTGCAGCCATCGAATTCGTCGGTACCATCGTTATTGCTCTTTTGGGCATACGCACTGGGCGCAACTATCTTGCCTTTGCCTTCGCAATCATCGGCGCAACCCTCCTAATTGACATGCCGTCGCTACTGGCAGCAGATGGACCTGATCTCATTTCTGATCTTCGTAGCCTGTTCTGGGCGTTGCTGAACGGCTCGCTTTTCGTTCTCTACATCATCTTCGGCCACACGATTTCCGTAGGTGGCGCGCCGGGCGGTGTGGAGCGCCTTGGCGCTGTCATGACAGCGGCCTTGATATTCGTGATGCCCATCGGTTTCCCGCAAGCCCTCGACGATTTTGGTGCGCCTTCGCTTGTACTGGCCGGGATCGGCGTCGGCATCTGTTCCTCGTTCATCTCCTATGTCTGCGATCAGCTCGCGATGGCCCGCTTGCCACGTGCCAGCTTCGCGTTACTTCTAGCTCATCTGCCAGCGACCGCCACGATCATAGTCGCGACGGTCCTGCGTCAGGTTCCGAGCGCTGTGGATGTCCTCGGCGTGCTCCTCGTCATGATTGGCGTAGCCGTTCACAAATCCGCGTCGATGCGGTCTGCAGGTGTCGACGGCGACTAGAATCTGCCATTCGCTGCAACCTGACGAACGAGCAGGTTGCGCTCAGCGCAGTTGTTGGCGGCAACGTGTCAGAATGGCGGTTTCGGACCGTCGTACAAGGGAGAGTGGTGCTGGGGAATGGATTTTTGCCGCGGATCTGGAGGTATTAGGCAACGCAAGGACCGTGCCAACGGATCGAATACAAATGTTCTAATAGCACGACATGCTTCACGCCTGTCCTAAGCGGCGCTAGTCTCCCGTCATAGCAACGCTGAAAGGAGCCGCCCAATGTCCCTCTTCTCTAAACTCTTCGGTGGTGGCGAAAAATCGGAGCCGGAGCCGGTCTATTACAGAGGGTTCGAAATCTTTCCGGACCTGATGCACGAAGGTGGCAAATACCGTCTTTTGGCCCGTATAGAAAAGACCATCGATGGAGATCGCAAGACCCATACAGTGATCCGGGCGGATGTCTTTGAAACCCGGGATCAGGGCGAAAGCTTCAGTATCGCAAAGGCGAAACAGGTGATTGACGAGCAGGGCGAACGCATTTTCGATTAAGTAAACAGATAGCCCAATGTAAGCGATGCAATCGACGGATGTACCGCAAAGTAGACATCTCCCTGATTTGGCGAACGAACGCTAAGCAGGCCAAGCAGTCATTAGAAGTCTTAGTTACCCGATCCATGCTGCTGCAATCTGGGTTCCAATTTCGATTTTTTTTACAGCCTGTGCTACTCTGTTGCATTTATTGTATGCAATTTGGGGCTGAAGATATGTGGAACATGGAACAGTTTGTAGCGGACTGCCGAACCGCAGTGGATCAGGACGCGTCTCACAAATCGGTGGCTGAGGTGGTGGACCGGGCGATGCGCGATCCCTCGGGCGTGACGCAAGCCTTGGGAGAGCCGACCGACAGCGGTATCTTTCCCATTTACAAATCAAGTGATCTGACAATCGTCAACGTCGTCTGGAAGCCGGGAATGACCATAATGCCCCATAATCACGAAATGTGGGCCGTGATCGGTATTTATGGTGGTAGAGAAGATAACATTTTTTGGCGGCGCGTAGCAGATGACCCTAACGGACGCATCGAAGCGGCGGGGGCTCGAGTATTGTCGACTGGTGAATATGCTCCGCTTGGTAAGGACCTCATTCACTCGTTTACAAACCCTATCCCCAAGTTGACTTGAGCAATCCACGTATACGGCGGGGACTTTTTTGAAGCTGAGCGAAGCGAATGGGATCCTGAAAACCTGACGGAACATGCGTATGACATGTCGAAGGTTCGCGCATTATTCGAGGACTAGTTTGCGTTTTGACAATCTGCGCTGACAATGTCTGAGGCATGTTCGGTAAACGGCAGGCTTCGCTGATTGCCGGTTACTATCACGTTGAATTGACAAGGTGTGATGATCTAGGATTATGGACAGATGAGCAAATCACAACGCCCCCCAAAGCCTCGGCCGCGCCCATTTCTTCCCAATCCGGACCGCTACGAGCAAATGGTCTATCGCCGTTGCGGTCAGTCCGGCATAAAGCTATCCGCGATAAGCCTTGGGCTGTGGCACAATTTCGGTGGGGATACGCCGCAACTGACAAAGCGCGAGCTTTGCCGGACTGCCTTTGATTTGGGTATTACACACTTTGATTTGGCAAATAATTATGGCCCGCCGCCGGGATCGGCGGAAGAAGCATTCGGTGAAATTTTGAAAACTGATTTCGCAGGCTATCGGGATGAACTCATCATATCAACCAAGGCTGGCTATGACATGTGGCCAGGTCCTTATGGGGAGTGGGGATCACGGAAATATCTCGTGGCCTCATGTGATCAGTCGCTCAAGCGGATGGGGCTCGACTACGCAGATATTTTTTATTCCCACCGGTTTGATCCGGATACCCCACTGGAAGAGACTATGGGCGCTCTGGACTATATCGTGCGCTCCGGGCGCGCACTCTATGTGGGGATTTCAAGCTACAACTCGCAAAGAACGCGCGAAGCGCTTGCCATCTTGAAAGACCTTGGAACACCGTGCCTGATCCATCAGCCTTCCTACAACCTGCTTAACCGATGGGTTGAACACGACGGGCTATTGGACACGCTTGACGAAATGGGCGTCGGATCGATTGCGTTCACGCCTCTTGCACAGGGCATTTTGACATCGAAGTATCTGAACGAAATTCCTGCGGATAGTCGGGCGACCCAAGGCAAGTCGCTCTTGGACGGTATGATCAATGAACGTTCACTGACGAGTGTCAAGGCTCTAAACGACATAGCGGCGTCACGCGGTCAATCATTAGCTCAGATGGCGCTTGCTTGGGTGCTGAGAGGTGACCGGATTACGACAGCCCTTATTGGCGCTTCGCGACCCGAGCAGATCGTGGATTGCGCCGGTGCGGTCGAAAATATGGATTTTACCGAAGCGGAACTCTTCAGGATTGATGAGGTCAGTGCGGAAGAGGACATCAATTTATGGGCGCTATCCTCGGAAACTGCGTAGGATTACTGACAACTGTTTTTTTGGTGCGATTAGGTTTTTCTGCGTACTCACTTGGCGTTTCTGCCTTGGGCTAGAAGCGGTCATCTGACTGTTTCTGTCGGATGTCCGTTTGCCAGCGCGAAGCGGACGATAGAGCATAAGTGCAATAGCCTCGACACATGTCACGCGACTCAGAAGAACCTGAACGAGTATGTGAATTGCGCCTATGCGGTACTAAAGAGCAGAGACTGCAAACATCGTTGGTATCCTGCTCCCGCAACCACCATGGTCGAACAGAGTCTCGAACACGCCGCCTCAGGGCGGCTTTGTTCATTCTGGGTCAACCCTATCAGCGCCGCTAGTGCACCCTCCAACTCAATCTGCACGCTTTCCCGTTCATGTTGGACCGTGACACGTTCGATAAGGCCTGCGCCATATCTGCGACCTTGGAGTGATAGAGTTCCGACAGATTCTTGGCGTCTATCAGGTCAGCAAAGGCACGTGTCGCCGACCGTGCCTCAAGACCGGAATACATGTTGATGGTGTGGCTGACCTCCGAATGCCCGAGCAACCGGCGCGCAACCTCGTAGCCGCCGGGATTGGCGTCGAGCCAGTTCATCACCGCGAAATGTCGAAACAGGTGGGCGTTCATCTCCAACCCCGTTTCCTTCCGGATCCGTTTGGAGATGCGCGCAGCCAGAGCGCCGGGATCAACCGAATGCTGACCATCCCTGCGGGGAAACAGCCAAGGCGTTCCAGCGGGGCAGAGTTCCGGACAGCGAGATTTGAGATGAACGTCGATCATGCGCAATACATCCCGCGGGATCTCGAACTCGACAGGCCGTTCATTTTTGGTCTCGCCGTCTTCCAGAACCAGGTAGGTTCGGCCATCACCGGGACAGTGCAGGTGGCGTTCCAGGTGGATGTCAGCCAGGTTCGCCAAATACAGCCCAGGCAGTAGCTAGGGTGAACACCGGATAGGTCATGTAAAGCACACCCACTGTCGATGTGGGCAACTTCTCCAGCGCCGCTACATATCCGATCCAACCAAGCCCCACTACCGCTCCGGCTGAAAGGCCCCAAGTGATCTCTCGCCATTCTTTTCGGTGCAAGATGAGAACTGGGAGCAAAAGAACGGCCGCAACAATGTAGCGATAGAATGCGACCGCATAGGGTGCGACGCCTTGCTCGGTCAGGCTGCGGCTGAAATAGGGAACCAGTCCGAAACAGATTGAAGCAAAAAGGACACCAACAACCGCAAATGCGTAAGGTATGGGCGGTCGATTTCGCGCAGATGTCGTTGCCATAATCTGGAGCTACCACGCATTTGCATTTTCGTCCTTAAAGAATCTTCGAACGACAGCTTTGCCCACATAAATGCAGTAGAAAAGCGCATTGTGCCCAACGCACCCGTCAGGTCGTTTGCAACAGTTGCTATCGCAGTAAAAAAAGTTGGAACACGAAACGCCGAACTTAGAGATGGCGATCACTTCCAAAAGGTGTTGTCTACTTTGTCGTGCTACCCAGAGTGTGCTACTTAGGTTATTTAGCGCGGCTGACCCCAAGGTGTGACTCTTGCCCTTAGAAGTGAGTAGAGAAGAGGTCCTGGAAGAGCTGGAACGTATTGTTGGTTCGAGTGACTTCGCGGTCAGCGAACGCAACAGATTTTTTTTTGAACACCTCGTCAGAAGTGAAATCGACGGCAGGGGTAAAGAACTTCATGGCACTGCGTTGGCAATGGATGTGTTTGGACGAGGCGCAGACTTTGATCCCAACACTGATCCCGTTGTGCGAACTGAAGCGGTAAAACTGCGAAAGGCATTAAATTTTTATTATTTGACCTCTGGTCGAAAAAACAGGGTAGAAATATCGGTTCCAAAAGGTCGGTATCGACCCACCTTTCGCATTCGAGAATTTCAGGCAAATAACGCGAGTTTGACTGATGAGCAAACGCCATGGTTGCCCACGCTAGGCATTAGATCGTTCTCAGGGTCAGAGACTGCGCGTGCAATTTTTTTCCGCGATGGTTTGCCAGAAGAGATTGCATTGGAACTCGCCCGTTTCGGTTATGTCCGGGTACTTACAGGTTTTAGGGCCGAAAACTCTAAATCACAAACCCAGGAAGAACATAACTCGCTTGAGCGCTGCGATTATGTTCTGGGAGGAACGGTTCGCGAAGATGGCGAGTGTTTGCGCATAGTTGTTCAATTGAAACGTAGAGACACCGGTGACCTAGTTTGGTCGGAGCGCAAAGACATCTTTTTGAGCAACGCCAATATTTTCGAAGCTCAAGAAGACGTCGCACAGCGCTGCGCCGTCTGCATTGCGGATGCATATGGGTTTGTTGCAACCGACGCTGCGAGAAACGCTCAAACGCGACCAGCTTCGGACTCAAACGTGTATGAAGCTCTGTTGGCGTTCCACACCCACCTTCGCGCAAATAAAGTCAGCAGCTTGGCGCGAATGTTGGAACTGTCGCAAGCCGCTGTCAGGGAGAACCCAACCAGTGGCTTGGCGCATGCACTTTTGGCGTTTGGATATGTTGAACAGGTAGGTGTCGGACAAAAACGACTGAAGTCCGTTGTCGAAGATGGCCGAACTCACGCAGATAAAGCACTGGCTTTTGAGCCAAATTGCCAGGAGGCTCTGATCGCAGCAGCCGTCTATGCCCAATTGGATGGAGATAAACCTAGTTTTCTGCAATTAATTGATGCCGCAATTCGCGCCAATCCGAATGGCAATCTTCTGCTCGCTGTGGCTGGAGGATGGATTGCATTTGTCGGCGACCCCAATAAAGGCGCAGAATTGGTACGACAAGCGACGGATGCGAATCCCATGTTGCCAACTTGGACCCAGATTACACTTTGCTTGGAAGACGTTGAGAAAGGAGACTTCAAGGCCGCTGTCGAAAAAGTACGCCAAATAGATGTGCGAGACTATTTAATTGATCGTTTGATTATTTCCGCGGTGCATAGCCTCGCCGGTGAAACAGGGCTGGCCAGAGCACAATTGCCTCAAGTAAACGGCGATTTCACAATTGACGAATACATAAACGATCTACCCTTCGCGCGCGGCCTGGTTGAAATGATCCGTGCAGGGTTGGAGCGCCTTTGAATCGGTAGATTCTGGCAAGTGATGGAAGGAGACAAAACTGCTGTTTTGATTTTCGCAAAGTCGCAGGCAAATGAAAAATTCGTTGTTCTTACTCGTACACAGCACGATTTTCGAAGGTTCAACCGTTTTTTTCTTCCTGAATCGTCCAACAATCTGCAGCCAATCGTGATATTTTTGGCGTCTCTTGCGTCCGGTTGAAGACCAGTCTCGTGTTACCTGGTAGAACCTTCGCAATCCTTTGAATCACCGCCGAAAAGAGTCCGGTTGGGTCCCAGTGAGTCTTTGAACACGCAGTACATAGGCTTGCTGCTCAGCTGCATCTGAGTAAAAGAAAAACTCATGGTGCACGCAAGCAAACCGACCGTTGACCAGAAACTCTTCATAAATTTTTTGGTGTAGATCACTTAGGTCGTCAGTCTTTTGGTAGAACTTCAATATGTCTTTGGGCGTTATCGAAAGAACTATGTCCCAAGCTTGTGAATCAAGGTCTTTCATTTTCTTCTCCATTCAATGTGTTTACTGTCGCTACCCTAAAACACCGGGTGCCTCTTCTTGCGGCGACCCAGTTAAAGTCGAAAGCGGCTCACTGTTGTTTGCTCGTCCGGTTCGATGGGTTCTCGCGCCCGATGCCAATCATTATGGATTGTTCTCTTTTGACCTGGTCGACAGCGTCAGTAAGCAGGGACTTTTCTGCGCTGCTTGCTGCAATCAAGTAATCTGTGACTTCGGGCAGGACGTTATTCCACGTTGGACATGCCAATGCGAACTGAGCGAAGAAGTTTGCTGTGAATTTGAACAGCCGCTCTGCGCTTGTCGCATTGGATTCTCGGGCAGCCCAAAGTAAGGTTTCCCAAAGGCCGTTTTCGAAGGCGATCAGCGCCCGAGGAGTCTTGTCAACGTAAATCTGAACTTTGTGCTTTCTGGCAACTGAAAGCTCAGACGTACGTAAGACCAAATTGTGTGCCGCAGCCGTAGTCGCCGGGTATTGGTTTCGCAGCGTCGGTAGCAAATCAAATTGTGACATCTTTTCTCTCCACCTTTCCAGTTTGTGCAAAACGAAAATGTGAAGAGTTCACCGTTCTTTGGAGGTGTCCTACAGTAGTGCAACTGTTGTTGGATGGACGTCCGACTTCGTTGCGCGTTGCCTGACAGAAAAAAAGGATTTCGCACAAAACGTGGACTTGCGCATTTTGGGCTCGAAGTAGACGCTCGAAAAATTTGACTGAACAGTTGCTGACCTATCTTTGAGGAACAAAGGAGTTGCGTATGAAAAAATGGGCGTGTTTCGGGTTTGCGGTGTTGGCTTCGGCTTGCGCCACTACTACCCAGGCTCCTTTGGTCACCAATGCAATTGGTCAAACCGCTATTCAAATCAACACAAATGGGCTGACTTGCTACAACTCTGCCTGCTTGGAAATCACAAGAAGCAGTGTTCGAGTAGTCGGACACAAACGAGCGCGGATTCCCAAGGGCATTGATGTCAGCGATGGAACCGTCACACCTGACGAGTTCCAGCGAATGCGCCAAGCCGCAATGCTGGCAGGCGGACCTGGTTCTGGCAATCGGTAAGCAGAGAACAGGTTGAAGTGTGTTCAACGCTGAGTTCCAGGCATGATGCCCAGAACGCGGATCGACAGATATAGCTATCCTGGCTGAGAGGCCAGATGCAACGCTTGTGGTTCCCCGGATTTCTTAGCCATAACGGCAGACCATTTCAATCGAGGAGGATCTCCAAAGCGGTTTCCATAGGAAACTGCGCGGTCCGATTGGTGAGTAAGTTTCCCTGCTTAGATATTCAGCGCTTTGGCCAAGACAGCGCATTAGATCGGCGATGCACAAGTTCGCGACAGCGGGCCCTCCCGTCCTCAAGACGAGAGGCCGACGTCATGGGGAAGCGATAGCGCATGCGCCAGATGAGCAACCCTGGAACTATAGAGTTCGGACAGTTTGGCATTGATCTGTGGCATCGTGGTGCGCCTCCTTTTGGTTAGAGGCGTTCCGACCCATTTACAGAAGCACAGAAAATGGGTTCAGGGTCTCTACTTGCCAAGCTGAAGTGTGCTCTGAGGTCGCCAGGACAAATTTCCATCGTCTCCACGAAAGCAACGCAGCAACCGTTCTTCTTTTTGAGGAGCTGTAGAAGTTACGGTGTTGGTACCGACCAATAGTATGAAGGCGTTCTCAGAATACACGAGACCCTGATAGTAGCAGAACCGTTTTTCCGCACCATCAGGAATGGGCGACGCGGTCGTCAATTGCGATTGCGCCGCCAGTTCGCCTGCGAGAAATGACATTGATATGCTCAGTAAAAACTTCTTCATTTAGACGCTCCTAAGTCATCGTTGGGATAAAGTGAGTTGGGTCTTCATGTCGCTCGCCCAGATCCAATTGGTCGAACAAAAGCCAAAGTCCGAGAACGGTATCGAATAGGTGATTGAGTTGTACCAAAATGGCAGAATCTCAAAAGATTATTCATCTGACGCAGCCCCTAAAACACGACGACCGATCTCAGAAACCACAACCAGTACTTCGGTTCGTGCGAATTGCGTACTCAGTTTCGCGTTCAATGAAGCAGATAAATTGTCAGCCTGCTTCCCTGAGATCGTGTCTCGCGGGTTCACAAACACAATGACCGAGTAGGTTCGGCCCGCTTTCAAAACAACAACGTCAACCAACGCGATATCTTCTGAGGCGAAGTGTTCTTCAGCAATTGCACGCGCATTTTCGACGATCTCTGCTCCGGCCGAGGCACCCACAAGTTCACCCAAACTGCTTTTGAAGTCGGACCAGTATGTGCCCGATGCGATGAGGCACAAACCGATAACAATGATTGAGTCCCCGACCGGTGCAATGAACGCCAATGGGCCAGATTGAAAAAGATAAACAAGCCCGAAGCCCAAGCCAGCAGTCCCGGTGATAACACCGTCAAAGGCCGCTGCCCGGGCTTCGAGCTTCAGTATGTCGCTATTTTTTCCTGTTTTTTTCCAACAGCGTAGGTGATTTAGCCAAAGCCCGACGCAGATCAGACAAATGGCAACCGTGTAAACACCAACGACCTCGTACTTCACCGGCGCAGGTACAGTACCACCGATATATGCCGCAATTTTGGCAACAGCATTAATGAGAGCGAATGCGACGAGGCCCAGAAGGGACAAGGACCTGAACGTGGTAAAAACTGCTTCATCGGCAGCATAGCCAAGCGGTCTTGCATCATCGGGTTGCGCAAATGACTGTTTACCTACGCGAACAGCTATAATAGCAGCAAAAAAGCCAACAAGAGAGAAAAGCCCATCAACAAGAAGCGCTTGTGAGTTCGACAGAACTGAAGCTACGACACCAGCGAAACCCATTGCAAGGTTGCCCACCATGCCAACTCGCAGGGCGGAGCTTTCGAAACTCATTGCCGTAGCCGACATTCTAGTTGCTTCCACTGGCTTGACTTGCTTTTTCCATCTTTGAATGAGCCAAGCCTTTATGTCCAGTTTCTGAAGGTCTGGCGAGATACCCCTCAGCAGCACGTAGTCCTGTGATACAGGTTGAGAATTTTGGCGGATAGACAGGTGCTTTTTTGTTGCCAGTTCCAACGAAGTTTAGAAGATCTGTTCCGATAGGTAACTTGTCCGATTCAGCCGATGGACTCAAAACTACATTCTGATGTAACTCAGAAATTGCACTAGGGTGGGCTTTAGCAGGGGCGTCTGAAACCGCCGATGTGAGTTTTGGTAAACTTGTCATACATTGGTCCTGATGCACGAAACGCAGAAAACCCTCCGCAGCGAGCTCAATTTAGCAAGAGAAAAGCGATGAGGCGTTTTGCAAAAAACGGGCATTAACTATCAGTCGCCACTTGGCTCTGGCGCATTGCCGCGCCACCATTCTTTTTGAAGGGATCCCTAGGCCTTTTCGGGCAATGCGCACCGCTGATCGCCAGAACCAGACTGTTCTTACGGTTCTCCGGAGATGCGCGGGTGAATATAGTCCGGTTCGATCCCGTCTTTTTTCATCGCAATGCCGGTTAGAAACTGAAACATGGTTCGCCGAACAAGCCGCGCGGTTTGTTGGCCGCGGTTATCGTAGAAGGGGTTGAACTCAACGAAATCAACGCCGACGATGGTTTTTGTTGCCGCAAATTGGCGCAACATGGGGAAAAGGTCTTCGGGATGCGAACCGATGGGCGATGAGGAGCCTGTTCCGGGTGCATAGCTCATGTCAAAGGTGTCAATGTCGAAGGAAACGTAAACAAGATCTATGTCTTCTAAGTCTTTGTATATTTTTTTAAAAGTCTCTTCGACGCCGTCTCTCCTGATCTCGTGGATGTGATAAACCTTCCCGCCTTCAGAGGCCACCTGATCCCACTCCTCTGGACCAAAGACCGGCGTAGACATGCCATACTGAATGACATGGCGCCCTTCGACCATACCTTCCTGAACAGCGCGATTCATAAAACTGCCTGAATGGTAATAGGCACCAAACTTGCCCATGCCAGCGTCTCGGTCGAGATGGACATCAAAATGCACGAAAGCAACGTTGTTCTTTCCGTAGACATCAACGATACCGCGGAAAGTGCCGTTGGGAACCGAGTGGTCCCCACCAACGATGAAGGGAATTGCGCCGACGGAAGCAATCTCCCGTGTCATACGACGTATTTCCTCTAAAGTCGCAGCTTGATTGTACGCATTTAGTCCGGCATCGCCGTAGTCAACCGCATTTAAGATTGTGAATGGAGCGAGAAGGGTCTCGTATTCAACCCAGCTTAAAGGGAATTTGGGGTCACCGTAGCCGCCATAGTCGCGTGTAGTCCGCACCTCGGCCGGCGCCCACATATTGCCTGCGGAGTGCGGAAGCGCTCCAGTTGGTGCGCCGAATATCGCAACATCGATTTCGCCGGCCTGTAAGTCTTCGGGTGTAAGAGCAACGGGCAGCTTAAAGAACGTTTGGATACCCACAGGTTCCATTTGCAGCTGGTATCGTTGTACGTCCATTGGTCCTGCAGGACGTCCGGATGGTTCACGTTCTGCTCGCCAGATGTCCGTAGACTTGTCCTGTTTGATATTCATCTTTGTCGGGTCGTCAGGGACCTGGTGAGGCATCGGACCGATGTTTTCATTTGGCGAAGCTGCAGCAATGTCCTTGAGCATTTGCGCTGAAGTTTCAAAAGGAATGGCTCCAAGTACCGCGGTGAACACAGCTGTGGACAACAACTTGCAGTAATGCATCGTCTTTCCTTTCAAATTCAAAGCAGTCCGGTTCTGTCATTGGATTGCGTGTGATTTTGGCGGACAGGTAGCAAGGGTGCTACGTAATTAGTGCATTTGGAATCCATCTTTGCGGAATTAATCCTTGCCGAACACAGTGCCGCGCGTACAGATTAACTGCATGGGTATACAGCGTATTCTTCTGCATGAAGCCGAAGATATTTCGGAGTTTCTGTTCCAAGCCACTGGGATGATGCCTGGCTATACTCAATTCTCGGCAGGCCCTGCAAAACTTGAATACAAGGTTGTGGATCTAAACGGCGTCACTCTGCTTTGGGCTTCAGGGATTGCTCATTGCAGGTGGCAAGACCAAATGTCTGATGATGGTCGAGTGCATTTTGGGATAGTGCTGAACGCAAAAGACGGCGTCAGATCGCTTGGTCACGAACTTGGTCCTAAAGACGCGATGCTGTTTCGCCCCGGCAAGGAAATGGACTATGTGTTTCTGGGGCCGGTTGAAACATTGGAAATAGGTGTATCCAAAGAAATTGCGGACAGTCTTGGCTGGACTTTTTCAGGAGCACCTTTGGCACGCATCCGTGGAACGCGATTGCAACAACTCGAGGCTGTGTGTCGCCAAGCAAGAAAGATCACTGTGTCCAACGGTGAATACTTGAGGCCTGAACTAACGGCAGAATTGCGTGGGATGGTTTTGGATGCTCTGGAGCTGGCGTTGTGCCCTTGGTTACCTAAAGGTACCAATTCGAACTCGGAACTTAATGAATGCACGAAGCGATATTCGGTATTGAAGAACTTTGATCGCCTTCTTTTAGAGTTAGGCGATGGGTTGCCAGGCTTAAGCTCCATTTCAAGGGAATTGGGCGTTGGGAGGCGCACGTTGTTCTATTCGCTACGTCAGTCGTTAGGTATTACGCCAAGGCGGTACATAGAAATACGACGCCTCGCAGAATTGCGAACCCGGTTGAAAAATACCGGCCCTGAAGAAAATACAGTTACTGAACTGGCAACCGAACTTGGGTTTGGGGATCTTGGGCGCATGGCCGGAAAGTATCGTCGACAGTTTGGAGAGAGCCCGAGCCAGACGTTGCGCTCCTAGTTTAACCAGCTCTGCCTAGGTCGCTTAAGCGTTTCGCTTGGAAGTTCTCCGAACAATGACCGGTATTTGCCTGCCATACGCCCCAATTCTGAAAAGCCATGATCGTTCGCCAGGTGGGTCACAGACGAGTTGTCCGGCTCGCTACGATACAAGCTTGCGCGAAGACCGTTCAAACGTACGACTTCTCGGAATCTCCTCGGTCCAATCCCATAAGCTTTTTGGAAAGCTTGAAAAATACTGCGCTTGGACACGCCAATTTCTTCAGCCAAAGCGTCAACACTGACACATAGGTTGTTGTCTTTGTCCTGCAGTAGTCTACGGGCATCGCGGAGCAAATCAGCCCGTGCTCCACGCGACAGAACATCACTGTCATGGTGTTTGGGCGACGCCCAAGGTTGAAGGGCAACTTCTAAAGCATCGATGAGTTTAGACCGAGTGTCCGCGAGAGAGCTAAAACACCAATCTCCAGAGTCGTCATTGAGAGCCGCAGAAAAGCCTTCCTGCGCAATCGACGCCAGGCTTCTTGCGACGTCTTCAGGCACATCAGTAATTTGACCACCACGGCAATTCCACCCGAGCTTTTTGGGAAGTTCTTCCGTGAACGTAATCTCCAGAGTTTTGTATCTGCCGTTTGTGAACAACTCCGCCGTTTCACCTGGCCTCAGTAGATGGGCGGTGGTGTTAGAAATGCCAGACTGGCCTATCCGAGGGCTGCCATTTGCTGAAACCATGATCGCAAATCGCCACTCACGCGCCAACATAGTGTCGGTCCAGAGATGTTTGCCTTCCCCTGATACTTGCAGGAGCCTGATGTCGCCAAAATCGATGCTACGGGCGCTCAGGATCGCGGGGCCAGAAGTGAATTGCATAAAGCGGGTGTCTGTATTGGTTTGCTCAAGATAGAAGTTTTCCAGTGTATCCTCATCTGCGAGATCAATTGAAAAACGATCGAATGCCAAAGCAGTTACCCCTCTATCAACAAACCCAAAGTCTCGGGGATGGGTATACAGGTCGAATGCCAATACCCGATCACGTAACTCATGCCGGGCGATTGCAAAGATGTGTGCTACTTGCACTTTTTGCACAGTCATCAATAGCCTGAGAAAATATCCTCTCCGTAGTCAAGTTAAATTTGGTCTTAAAATGAGAGGATTAGAAAGTGGCGCGTCGCTTACCAGTATTGTTCAAATGGTCCGCTCTGCTCGCAGCAACACTAGCTGGAGTGGGATACGCACAAGACAATCCCGCACCAGATTTTTCCGCTGATCCTTTAGTTGATGGGTTCCCATCTTCGATGCAGCCGTGGAGAGATCCAAGCAATCCAAATGTTCAAATCCTCGATCCTGGCTGGAACAAATACTATCTGCGCAAGGATATGGTAGGTGATAACCCTCCGCGGGAACCCGGTCCAATTGATTTACAGCGCTACTACGTCGTGCCGACAAAGCACGCATTTCCCACGTATTTCGGTTTGCCGATCGCTTTGACAACTGAAGATCTGATTGCCGGAGAGGTCGACGTGGCTATTGTTGGGGCGCCGAGCCAGTTTAATCCCGCTGACGGCAACGGCTGGGCGGCAAATTATATGCGCGTAAACCACAACTATGATTTTGCCCAGTCGGGGCATGATATGTGGTTCAACAACCAGTACTTCGATATCCTGAACGTTGTGGACTATGGAAACGCCAACGCCCACCCATCTTTAATGATGCAGAACTTTGCGGATCAGGCTGGTGTGTTTAAGGAAATCCTCGATGGCGGTGCGATACCCTTCGTAATAGGTGGAGACCATGGCACCCAGGTCGCGTCACTAATGGCGCTGATTGATCACTACGGTCCGCAGAGTTTCACAACAGTCCATTTTGACGCCCATACCGACCTTGCACCGCCTGATGGGCGACTTGGAATGTTCACCCATGGGGGTGCAGCCCTCCGTTTCGCGCACGAGCAAGGGTGGACCACCGGAGATCAGATTTTCCACATCGGCCTTCGCGGTGCATACGAGAGCGTCGAGAGAATGGACTGGATGTTCAACAATCAGACCAACTACTACTTCATGCCGAAGTTTGAAAAAAATGGATTTGATGCAACTGTCGACGAACTGATCTCAGAACTCGAAGGACGCCGGCTGTATATCTCAATCGATATGGATGTTCTGGACGGCTCGTTGGCGCCGGGTGTATCAAACCCTGAAATAGGTGGCTTTACCACGCTACAATTCATGCAGATTCTTCGAAAGCTGGCTCTTCAAAACGAGATACTGTTGATCGATTGGGTCGAGTATTCTCCGCTTTTGGACGACCGCCGTCGCTCCACGGGCAACGTTATAAGCCGTTTGCAGCGACATACCCTGGCCGCGATGGCCGCTCGCAAAGAGGGTATCACTGATCCAAACTATGTTCATCCTGCAATGCTCGAGGATAACAGCAAGTAAGGTAATGAACTGGGCGAATGATGCGTTGCATTCCAAAGAGTTGCCTTTTTCGGAAAAGGCGCCTTGAATTGAGGCGTCTTTTTTCGGTGCGGTAACATAGGTTCAGAAATGTCCATCAGTACTTCAGACCGTCCCTCGGGAAGACCTGCCGGTAACGACAGTGGTACGCCGCACTCATTTCTCTTTCATCTCGTCAGAGAGCCGTTGTTTCAGTTTCTCGTCCTCGCAGCACTTTTGTTCATCGCGCAGGCGCTTTTTGCAAAGGACGATCGAGATCTGATCGTGGTGGATGCAGTGACGCAGGAATACCTTTTCGACCAAGAGTCGGAATTGCTTTTGCGCCCGCTAAGTGAAGCAGAAAAACAGGACCTAGTCAGAAACTTCGTTGAGGAAGAGATCTTGGTCCGAGAGGCAGTGAAGCGAGGTTTTTCTGACGGATCCCGTATTCGTGCATTACTTCTTCAAAACAAGCGGTTTTTCATTGCCGGAGACTTGGCAGAGCCGACAGAAGCGGAACTCAAAGAATACTTTGACAGCAACCAAGAGAAATTTCTGAGCCCTCCCAGTTATGACCTTGAACATGTGATGTTTAATTCGATCAGCGAAGTTCCACCTAACCTTCTGGAAGAGTTGAACGAAGGCGCAGATCCCACATCCCTCGGTGACGTCGACATCACCTTTGGAAATACACTGAGATACATGGACCAGAAACGCCTTGTGCAGGCGTTCGGCGGCGAAACGGCAAAAGAGGTTTTGGCGGCCATTGACAAGAACGACGATTGGCAAGGACCGTTCCCATCCCAGACTGGGACGATTCACTTCCTCAGGGTTCTCAAGGAAAACCCCGCTCAGTTGCCTGAGTTTGGGCAGGCTCAAGATTGGGTTGCCACCCGGTGGATGACGGACAAATCCCGTGAGATGATGGAGAAAGAACTGGAATCTGTAGAAGGCGACTACAAGATCGAGATAGCGCCGCTGCAAAAGGCCAAAGACGATGATTAGGTTATTCCTCATCTCTGCGTGGGCTGCGACGCTAATAGCGCTACAAGGGATCGGTTCTCATGCGCATACACTCGGCTTGGATCGCGCGGAACTGATTGAAACGGCTCCCGGCGAATACAGACTAGTCTCAAAAGTACCTAGTAGATTGTCAGCTGCGATATTGTCACCTGATTTGCCTGAGCAGTGTGAGTTTGGGGGGAGCCCGAATGGTGAAAGGGGATCTTATTCGGTCACATTTACCTTCACCTGTGCCACCCCCATGACATCCGAAGATCGCCTGGTGCTTCCGTGGAACCGCGAAGGGGCTCTGTTGACGGTTCGTTGGTTCGGTCAGGAACCCGTCACGCGTTTGGTTAAACGAGAGGGGACGACTATCGAAGTCAACCTGGACGAATGGCTGGCTGGTTCGGGATCTGCTTCACGCGCGGCTAAGCGCTATACCGTTCTGGGAATTGAACACATTTTGGAGGGTTTGGATCACTTGCTGTTCGTGCTGGCTTTGCTGTTTCTTGTAGAAGGCTGGTGGATGCTGATCAAAACAATAACTGCGTTTACAGTAGCTCATTCGATAACACTGGGTTTGGCCACGCTGGGAATTGTTTCGCTACCGTCTGCGCCTGTAGAGGCGGCAATCGCTCTTTCGATCGTTTTCCTGGCGTCCGAGATCGTCTGGAAGTCCCGCGGCCGTTCTTCTTTGGCGGCAAGAGCGCCTTGGGTTGTGGCATTTGCGTTTGGACTATTGCATGGGCTCGGATTCGCTGGTGCCTTGGCCGAAATCGGACTGCCGCCATCAGAGATTCCGATTGCGCTTCTTTTCTTCAACGTTGGCGTCGAGCTTGGTCAGTTAATCTTTGTTGCTGCAGCATTGGTCGTAGGATGGGCGTTCTTGCAAATACCAGCTGCACAACGATGGGAGACAAGCGCTCAATTGATCCTCGTCTATGGCATTGGAACAATCGCAACATACTGGATGATAGAGCGGACTTACTCAATTTTTGTTTAGGCAGTTTGAAGGCGTCTACTTGGCTTAAAAAACTCACGGAGGGCCCGGTATTACTTCTTCCTCTTGTAATACGCGTAGTATTCCGATGATTGTTGCGGTGCTGGTGTCAATTGATCCTCTTAGGAAAGCGCCCAGTCCACCATCTCCTATTTCACGTGGTCCGCCGGTTTCATAAACTGGGTTCAAAGGTTCAAATTCTTCAGGAAATGCAGGGCAAAACGGCCGTTCGCTCAAAAAGCGTCCAGCGACTTCCAGCAGGATGGAACGCAGCGCTTCGACATCTTCAACGAACCCCTCAATATCCCGCAAATGCTCAAGGGGTTGAACGGCTGCGTCTACTATTTCGTAGGTTACGCACTTTTCGCTAAACCGGGCCGTAGCTGAAGCTGAAAAGTCGAAAATCCATCTGTCCATCGGTTTGCCGCGGACAAAGACGTTTTCGTTTGTCTTGGTGCATTCAAAGAACTGAGTATCCAGTTTTCCACTGAGAGAGACAATTTCACCTTGTGCCTCAACAACAAACTCACTGAGATCGGTACGGGTTCCACATGTGTCTGAAATTGGTTCGTCAGCAAGCAGGTCGGGTAAACGAGCCTGCAAATCACTAAAGTCAAGCACGGCTTCAATGCCAACTCGTGTTGGCGAAACCGCAGTCATAATGACATTGAGACCGTAATCAATTTCCGTTGTGCCGACGACCAGAGTGTCCTCTATGTCGAATTCGGCAACTTGTGCCGTTGAAGGGGATGCGAGACCGATGCCGCCGATCAGAAACATCGTAAAATACACGTGCCTCATTGTTGCCCCTCGATAATGTCGCTCAATTCCATCACGTTGAGCAGTTTGACAAGTGTCGTCGCGTCTGTATCGATCAATCCCTGAATTTCAGCGCCGATGCCGCCTTCGCCAATTTCGAGCGCTTTGACGAGTGTGACCTGCGGTGATACCGGCTCCAATTCCTTCGGGACTGTTAGGCAGATTGGGTTGCCGTCAAAATAGATCTCTGCCCGTTTGATGATTTCGGCGCGTGCAGTCTCAATGACACCGAATAATCTTGCGACAACCCCAGTAATCCCACGCGGGTCGAGTTCAAGCTCAACTACGGAAAATCTTACACATTGGTCTTCGACGAAGGCTTCCACTTTTGCTTTTGCATCAATTTCTTGTGTCAACCAAGGATTGCCCCGCTCTTGGCCCGGGGAGTTCTGATCGCAGGAAAAGAATCGTACAAACAGAGTTCCACGCAATTCGACGTGATCTTCAATCGCCTCTGTTTCTAAAATATTAACTAATACTTCTCGTGAGCAGCTATCGTCATAAACCCCCGATGCTAACTCTGGGAATCGTGCTTGGATCGCCCTCAAGTCCGCCACGACGTTCGCCCGCAATCGGGTTTCTGTCGCCGGGCTCAAACCTGCGAAAAACACAATATCAAACGATTCCTCGCCTATGGGCACCTTGCTAGATAGAAGGAGTTCGATGTCGCCTTTGTATTTGGTGGGATCAATTCCTTTACGATTTTCGGCGGCTGCAAGCAGTGCTTGAGGGGTCAATTCACTTGTTGGTTTTGGTCGGTCGCGCTCGCATGCGGCAAGAATGCCAAACAGCAGAGATATGGACAAAACTATCCGAAGGGAGCGCTTCGCTCTGGCAAACATGAGCAAATATGACAATCGAAGACGTCCGATATTGTATGCAAAAATCTGATATTAGAAAAATAGTGTAAATCCTATACGCAGTCGAGGAATTTCGAAGCTTTAGCAAATACTTGGGTCTGAAAAACAAAGGCTATCAGAGCGACTTCATAGACCAGGTGACAGCGTGGCATGCCAACTTAAAAGCAAAAAACTGTTCAGAATAGGATGCCTGTAAAGATCACGGAACCCAGGCTTATTGCCCGGCACACTGCCGGTGCGGCGATTGACAAGCCGATTTCTTAGCTTATCCTTAATCAGTTGATTAGCTTAAAGAACCTAGGGTGCTGGACTTAGAGTTCAGTTACGTTCGAAGAATGGCATATTCAAATTGGACGGGCGACGGGATCAGCTTTTGCCGAACCGGAGCGCCAGTGAGGACCATTGAAAAGCTTATTTTGGTATGTGGTTTTCTTCTGTTCATTAACGGCTGCACCCACGTGCCATTTGATTCTCCTAAGGAAAGCTCACGGGCTATCTCCGCCGATGGGGCTCGTGCCGGACGTGTAGTGTCTGACCTTACAGGCCACGATGGCCAACTATTGGCAATGTTGCCCTTGTTCGACGGCAATGACGCGCTCGCGGCGCGACTGAGAATGATCGAAACGGCGGACAGTTCAATTGACATACAGACGTTTCTGATCAAACCGGACTTGGCCGGTTCGCTGATGTGGCTCGCCCTGTATTCCGCAGCGGAGCGAGGCGTGAAAATCAGGCTGTTGTTCGACGACGTTTTTACGACGGCACGTGATGATCAGATCGCGACATTGAATGCCCACCCGAACGTGGAAATTCGCGTTTTCAACCCGCTATCCCGAAATAGCACTGTAGCTGTCAATTTCCTGTTGGATTTTTCCCGAGTGAATCGCCGCATGCACAACAAAGTCACGATCACAGACGGCAGCTATGCAATTTTAGGCGGCAGAAACATTGCTGATGAATACTTTAGTATTGGAACAAATTACGACTTTGCCGACTTCGATCTCTTTGTGGCCGGAATGCCTGTTCATGTCTTGTCAAACACCTTTGATGCGTATTGGAATGATGCTTGGTCCCTGCCTTTTGACGCCATAGACGATGGCGACATTGTTCCTTTGAGCGAGGCGTATGAACAGTTTCGGAAGCGCGCTCTCGACGAGGAAGTCGCGATTTACGACCGGGCCCTGGCATCTGACTACATAAGATGGCTCGAGGGTGGTCAAGTTCCTGTTTACTATGGCCGCGCAAATATCGTGGTGGATGACATTGAGAAGCTTCGCACTCCTGCTGGCACCGGACCATTTGCTGTAGGAAACGCATTTTATAGTAGTCTCGGACGCGCTAAAAAAAGCGTAATTGTTGTTACGCCGTACTTTATTCCAGAAGACTACGGCGCGGCGTATTTTGAGCAACTGGTCAAAAAAGGAATTGACGTTTCGGTCGTGACCAACTCTCTTGCCTCGACCAATCATCCGTACACTCACGGTCACTATGCGCGCTATCGTAAGCGACTGTTGCGCGCCGGAGTTAACTTTTTTGAAGTACGCGCCAGCGTACCGCCTTCGAAGGAAGGCGTCGAAACGCCTTTGACCCTACACACCAAAATTGCCTTGATTGATGACGCTTTTGTTTTTGTGGGTTCTGCAAATGTCGACCCTAGGTCCATCCGACAGAACTCTGAAATCGCAATGTTGGTGCGTAGCTCTAGTCTGGCGAAGCAGATCAAAGCGCAATTGGATGCGGCATTACCACTATACTCTTATTCGGTAACGCTCAACGACTCAGGAAAACTCCAATGGGTATATGGGAACACTGAAACGAACGCGCCGATATCGAAAGAGCCATCAGCTGGGTTTTGGCGCAAACTGATCGCCAAGATTTCCGGTTGGCTGCCAATTGAACGCCAGTTGTGAAGTGGGTTTTCACAGACCTTCAGCGCTAAGAAACCTCAAGACTTCGCGATGCAAGACGTAGCACCACTAACATCTTTTGGTTGGATAAAGCGTGGTTATCGGTGCCATGAGACTATGACAATTGCCAGCGGGCACAGACCCAGCCAAAAAGGCCTATAACAACACCAAAATAAGTCCCTTTGTGTCGTAAATTACTGTCCGTAACTCGCATTTGGTAGCAAATCATATCGGCAAAGAGGCTCTAGTCGCTTCATCGCTTCCAACGGTTTCAAGGTGTCATGTGTGCCTCATATTTCGTAGGTGCGCCCCTTAACCTAAACCCATTGTGCTTGAAGCAGATAATACCGCTCCAAGCACGTTGATCATCAACGTGACGCTTGCAATGGGATTTCGGGTATTAGGGTTCGAGCGAGCCATTTTCTCTTCGATCAAACAAAACTCAAGCATCGCCACGGCTTGTAATTACTGACATGAATCGTGCTAGCCGAGGGCAACAACAACTCCTGAGCCATTTTAAATTCCGCTTTACGCAAGGTTTGTCTGATCAGATTGCTTTTGCCAACTTTGGCAACTGGTTTGACGGGGCACTTTCAATATTTCAGTTGTTCGGTAAAGGCCAAATCCTGCTTTGGCAACCAGCGTTAGAAAATCCAAAGCAGCCCGTTCAGACTGCAATTGATCCCCAGGATCAATCGCTCAACGTCGTCACCTCGTCAGGCTCATACCTGAAGGTCAGAGGTTCAATCCTACGCCCCAAAGCAGCGTCACAAAACCGCCCGTAGCAACAACGCTGCGGGCGTTCTACTTTGTACCAAGGGCCAAAAGAATCGCCAACTGCCCAAAGAGTTCTATGATACCAGACCGTTTGATAGATAATCTCACCTCGTCGGTATCTTAACCTGAAAGTCAGAGGTTTTGCGGCTAGCACCAATTGATTGTCCTGAACCTATCACGGCGATACAGCGGAAGACGGCTGCCTCCGCTTAGCCAGCATTCGTTTCATGCTTTGGCTTTTGACCGCCCGCTTTGATCCAATAACGGTCATCCACTTACGGTTTGATAGTGTTCTATGACGCTTCAACTCTCGCCAGCGGTCCGGGTTCTTCCCGTATTGGAAGATGAATGAGCCCTGCTAGCAACCCAAGCGCGACTGCCGACCACCACATTGGCGTGTAGTCCTGGTTGAGGTCATAAATGCGGCCACCGAGCCACGCCCCCACGAAGCTGCCGGTCTGGTGGCTCAGGAAAACAAGACCAGCCAACGTTGACAAAAATTTCAACCCTTGTGTTTGTGCGACCAGCCCCATGGTCAGCGGAACTGTAGACAACCAGAGCAGGCCCATCAGCGCAGAAAAGACCAGAACGCTTGTCTCGCTAATTGGAAACAGAACGAAAAGGGTGATGACCAGGGATCGCGCAAAATAAATACCGCTGAGGACCTTCTTCTTTGAATATACTTGGCCAGACCAGCCCGAGAGAAACGACCCGGCGATATTGAACAATCCAATAAGTGCCAGCGACCACGCACCAACCCAAGACGCAAGGCCGAGATCCACGACATAGGCTGGCAAGTGCGTTTGAATAAAAGCCACGTGAAATCCGCAAACAAAGAACCCGAAAAAAAGACAAATATAACTGCGGTCGGAAAAGGCCATTGATATGGCGGTTCCAAAATCGCCTGCACTGCTGCCGGCGGCGCTGGGAACGGAGACGCGAGAAATGAAAACGAGAAATGGCAGGATCAGTGCAAAGCTGAAAGCGATCAAAATCAGCGCGGTTTGCCATCCGACCCCGCCAATCATGGCGGTGGCTGATGGCGCGGCCACGAACATCCCCAGAGAGGCAGCGGCGGTGCCCAGACCAAGAATGAAGCTTCGCCGCTCTGGTGTTACGACTTTTCCCAGTGCCCCGATGACAATCGGAAAGGATGCCGCGCCCGTTCCAATCCCGACAAGGACACCCGTAAGGATAAACGGAATCGGATCAGTAACGAGGCCCCTCAAAAGGAAACCGATCCCAGCGAAAACAGCTCCGAAACCAATTACGCGCGCTGTTCCATAGCGATCTGCAAAAGCGCCTGCGACAGGTTGAGCGATCCCCCACATCAAAGCCTGAACAGCAACCGACAACGAAAAAACTTCGCGACCCCACCCAAGTTCGGAAGACATAGGTGCCAAGAACACACCAAATGTCGCGGAGAACCCGAAGCCAAGAAAGGCAACCATGCATCCTGCAAAAACTGCGGCGTTCAACTGGCTTTTTGTAGGGGAAGTGCTTTCCACGTCGGCTCCTGGCGAGCAGTAAGAGATCTCAACTGCGAAGCTGGCACGATCCGTGCTCGCAATCAATTGCGAGCCGTCAACGTGAACAGAGTTTTCGGATCTCTAAAGCTGTCGACGCGCGGCGAAAGACGGCTTTGTGCGCAGGGATTACACTGCACCTACGAGTTGCTAAACTCCGCGTTACGGACAAAGTTGTTACTTAGTCGAAACTCGCTAAATGGAACTAAAGTTACAAAGCCGCTTTTTTTCCACGTTTCGATATTTTAAGTCGCCCAAACAGAGCCGGAGTCAGAGTAACGCCTCTGCCCGTTCGACCACCCAAACCATCGCGACCAGACTTGCACATGCCGCGACGGCGGCGCGGGAGCCAACCCAGATCCGCCCCGGCTGTTTGCGCAGAAACAGCACCAGCGGCCAGACCAATAGAACGATCATAACTTGCCCGGCCTCCACACCAACATTGAAGGCCAGCAAGCTGTGCCAAACGTTCGGTGCGTCGACGCGCAGGATCTGGTGCAGCATGAAGGAAAACCCAAATCCGTGCAACAAACCGATCCCTGTCGTGATTGCAAAGGCCTTCAGGTCACCGTGTCCCTTTTCCGGTGGCCAGACCGCCATCATGGCAGCGTAAATTATGGAAAGCGCAATCGCCAATTCAACAGTTGGGATGAACCATGCGCCACTGGGTGCGAAACCAAAAAAGCCAAGGATCAGCGTTACTGTATGGCCGAGGGTAAACCCCGTGACGCGCGCCAGCAGGCTATGAAGATTCAGAGCCCCGATGATCATGCAAAGCACGAATAGCACGTGATCGGGCCCTTCCAGAATGTGCCGAATACCTTCGACAAAGAAAGTCGAAGCCGCTGAGGTCGCTGATCCCGATATCTCGACCGGGTTATGCATCAGGCCCCTGGCACGGTAAGTCCGAACCTCCTGCCTGTTGTAGTCGAGGATCAGGTTCGCGGTGTCCTTCTGTCCCTCAAGTCCCGGATCAGAGGCATAGGACAGACTGTAGGTTCCCACTTGTCCTGTATTGAAGCGCAGATGCACGTCCACCATCACGGCACCCACATACGTCTCGTCGGTCGTGGGGAAAACATCGCCGGGTGCAAGTGCAGCCCGGGCTTCATCCAGCGTAGCAAATCCGGGCTCCTGCCCCAGCGGGTGCAACCTGATAGAAACGACATTTGCCTTTTGTTGCTGACCTTCGATTGACAACAACAGGCTGTCGGCAGCGATACGGGCCAAACCGCTTGAGTCACGACGCAAGGCGACCTGATCCACGTAATGCATCAGCACGCCGTCTTCGATCTGATTGTATGTATAAGGTGCCGGAGCGGGCAGCCCATCGGCGCCTGTCGGTCCGACGAGTTCCGCGACCAGATATGGCATCGGCAAGCGCACGTAGACATCAAGACCATCTTCCGAGTGGGCAACATGATGAATACGGACATTCTGGTTCAGATTGAAATGCGCCTTGGCGCTTTCTGCACACAATGAGATCAAGGCTGACAGCAACGCAAAAATGAACAGCCGCACAGGTTTCACTATGTTAACCCCCTGCCTTTGCACTGATTATTGTCAACCCATCAAGCATCCATTGGTTGCCATGCCGCGAGACGTCGAGCACTCCGCGATAAAGGACCGCCTGCCTGTGAAAATGCCCCCAATGGCCGCCGCTGACACGGGCTGTCCAATTGGCGAGCGCCTGGTGTCGGTTCCTTGCATCACCGACCGCAAAGCTTTCGACGTTCAAATCAACAATTTCCTCTACGCGCGCCAGTGCGCCGGATGGTAACGTAACCGACAAACCTCGCTTCATCTCGGCTTGTACGTCATCGCGATTGCCCGCCTCAACGAATGGCTCAAGCGCTGCCGCAGTCTTGTCACTTTGCGTCTCAAGCATCGCAGTGCCAATGTTGCTCAGCAGTCCTTCCACAACCTGATGCGTGGCGATCTCATCCGGTTCCGTCGTCATCGCGAAGGGCATCGGGCTTTTTACGGGGTAGGCGACAATTGCGGCGGCCCCGAATGCACCGGTCAGGCTGATCAAAATTAAGCGCTGGCCCCCGGTACGTTTAGACGAAACCCAAGCACAAATGATACCCAGCAGCCCCAGGCCAATGGCAAACAACGGCACCTGTGTCAGGCTCGCAGTTTTGACAACTACAGCGCTCGTTTTCGGGTCTGCCCAGGTCGTCAGGTGGTTATTCCAACTAACAACAGGATCGGACGCGTAAATCTGTGATGGTACCGCCCCGGCCGGATCGGTGAGGGTGATTGGTATGACGTCCAGATTGTCCGGGAACAATTCCCACGCCACATCAACACGATTGGGTAATGTCATGACCGGGTAGGACAGCACAACGCCCAGCAGCATCGTATTTCGGTTGGCTTCCGCCTCATCCGGAAGGACGCGCAAACCTTCGGCCCCAATCTGGATACGTGAGACCTGCACAGTATCAGGGTTTACTTGCTTGCCATCGATGGCGATCGGGTTTCTGTTCGCAAAAAACTGCGAAACCTCAGACTTAATGCCCGCCACCTGATCCGCCGTCAGTCGTTCTGTGTTTCCAAGGTTCAGATCTGCCCAACCTTCGAAGTCTTTCAAACGCAAGATGATCTCGTGCCGGACGACCCGCGGTTCCATGGCCAGAAACGACATCATCGGGGATTTGTGGTGACGGGTCAGATTGGGGTTTTCAAATGTGGTGAACCACGGGTCACTCCAATCCGGGATCATCGTCTCGGGCTGCGAAAGATAGCGATAGTCTGTAACCGGAACGCCCATATGTTCGGCCACCACGCCAATAGAAGCCAAAGGAATACCGTCAGCACTCAGCGGAGGGACAAACCTGATCCGTTCGGGCTTACCATTAAACGGATACTCCATATCCACGTAGATGACGTTGTCACTGCGCGGTCGCGGTCGATATTGCGCGCTGGCGGCTTTTTGCCGGGGTGTCCTGGGTCGCACATCGATCGTATTTGTTGAGCTGGTCAGTTCTTCTCCGTCCGCCCAAACCTGAAGGTTTTGCCCCGTCCGCTCGGCCAAAGACAAACCCGAGCCGTCATCTGGGACGACAAAGACCGGATAGTCACTCAGATCTATCTCGAGGATGACCCGCACATGGTCGGGCTCTACCGAAAGCTCGACAAAGTTTGGCGCGGTTTCGCCGCCGTAGGGTGAAACAAGATCAGCAACCGACTGGTTTGCGCTGAACATAAGGCCCGCGAGCATCGAGCTCAAAAAGACCCCAATGTTGCAAGCAGCGCCAGACTTAGAAATGAAACGCGACGGCAGCATAAATGCCATTCTGATCCACGTCATAGGCAAACTCCCCACCCGAACGGTTTGTGGAATAGTCAATTCCGTAGAATTGATAGCCAAACCGCAGGGACGTGTTCTCCCAACCTTTCCAGTCGAAGCCTGCAAGAAGCAGGTATTGCAGGTCATCACCATTCACACCAAATCCGCTTAGTTCGGCGCGGCTGGCAAAGCTCCATTTGTCGTTGATTTCCACCGCATAGCGCAGCGCGATCATTGGCTCGAACCAGTCTTCGGTTCCGCCCAGCGTCATGCCCGGGCCAAGGCCGGAAATGTCGATCTCTTGCTTTAACCGGTTCCACTGAACACCGATTGCGGCGTCTGCCGCGTAGCGCCTGCCAGAGGCATTGACCCCGTTCGCAAATCGGTAAGCACCCTGAACATTGGCGAAGGTTTGCCGGACATCAACATCGACACCCACCCTTCCGCCGGGCAGGGTACCGTCGCCGCCAAGCCTCACATAGTAGACCTCGGAGATGATCCCGAAATCTCCGTTCCAGCCTTCATAGCGCACCGAAGCGGCCCCTTGCAGCACATCCAGAACCTCACTCAGGCTCAAGTCCAGATCGACGCTTGTACCATCAATGGTCGAGGTGCCCGTGGTGCTGAGCGGGAGGAACAGATAAGGCGTGATCGAGTGCCGCCAACCACCTTCATCATTCTCTGATCTGGCAAGGGACTGAGCGCTTGCGGTTTCCACAAAACCTACGATCAGCGCGACAGTCAAGATCAGTTTATTCGTGATATTTCGCATCGCAACGCCCCTTGCATTATTCAAAAAAACCGGCACGTGCTGCTCAGCACGTACCGGTCAAATTTGATTTTAGTTGTCGCCGGGATACGGGAACTCCTGCCCCAAGGCTTCCGAAGCTTCTTCGTAGATTGGTCTCAAGACGTCGTCGACATCATCAAAACCACCCTTTGTGAAATCGGAAAATTCCATAACCTCCGGGGCCAATCCCACCTGCTCGGCGTAAGCTGTTTTGTCTGCCGGGTCCGGCGCGATCGCTGGAGCGGCAAGGGGCGGCGACCATGTGCGTTCTTCAGTGGCCGCCATTCGAACGGTGATGTCGTCTTTAGTCACATTCCAGACCATGAAATCATCCGCCATGCTCAAGGGGCCGTCGTACGTGGATCGAATTCTCTCATACACGCCATTAGCCGTGTCGAAGTCGTTAAAGAAATGGTACGCGACAGCCATGCGAGGCTGGATATCGCTCATCACTTTGCCGAATGCCTCGGGCGCGGTGTGAACTTGTGTCCCGACCAACAAAGCCGACTCGGGCGTAAACTTCATCTTGGCGACGAGTTCTGGCACCGCAATGAAACACTCGTGGATCGCTAGATCGGCATTCTTTGCGTATTCCTTGAACCATGTGTTGGGATAGGTGTCCGAGCTGAATACGAATTTCAGGCCGTTCCATTCGAGCGCGTAACTGACTGCACCGTCGATCGAGTGAATGGCCGGGAACGTGCGTATCTGGACTCCATTCTCGTCGTAGATAACCTCGTTTACCAGTTGGTAGTCGAATTCGTTAACTTCCATCGAATACCCACGAAAATCAATGTTACCAGCGCGACCGGCCAAATCCCAGGTCAGCATCTTCTGCATATGATCCAACGCATAGGCGGTGCCAAGTTCCTCGGCTGGCCCGCTCGGACCCCAGACGCGCAACGGCACATTTCGCCCCATCAATGCGCCGCCGATGAACAGGTCATGCAGCGCACCAAAGTGGTCGGTGTGCAGATGTCCGATAAACACTTTGTTGAGGTAGTTGTAGGGGATTTGCAGCGACGAAATCCGCTCGGCCGACCCCGAACCGATATCGAACAGGAACTTGTCTCCGTTTCCCAGTTCCACAAGGAAACACGCGGCAGCCTGCGCTGCCCGTGTTGTGGGCATTCCGGTCCCGCACGCAATAACCCGCATCTCATCTTCGGCCAGGTCTTCGGTGTTTGGGTAGTACACATCCCTCGGACGATCACGCACCATCGTCGGAGAAACGTCTTCCGTTTCCTGCGCATATGCTGCCGATGGTGTAACAGCATCCATTACGGCATCTGTAAACGCTTGCGGAGAAACGGCCCAGGCGCCGAAAAGCAAACCAATTGCGAAATGCTTACTCAATCTTCTGTAGTTCGAATGATAGGCCATATACCGTCCTCCAATCGCTTAGCAGCGAGGTAGGCGGGCGTAGCGCAATGGCGCACATCATCCCGCTGTTATGCTTATCAAACTGACACTTAGTGACTACGAATGTAAGTGACTCACGGTGAGTATTGGCGTGACTCACGCTCTGATAGCTGCATAAATAAGAATATGGTAAGACGTTCCGAAGACATCCCGGATAATGACAAGCGTGCCGCCCTAAGCAGATTGCTTGCGGACGCGCACATGGATGGGTCCGAAAGACTTCAGGCCTTTTTGACCTACATTGTTGACGAAGAGCTCACCGGACGAGGCGAAAAAATTCGTGGGAAAACAATAGCGCAAGACGTCTATGGCCGCGACACCTCAGAAGGGACCGATCCGGAAAACGTTGTTCGCGTGGACGCCAGACGGCTTCGTCAATTTTTGGAACTGCATTACGAGGGCATTGGAAAAGAAGACCCGGTACGCCTGCATATCGACAGCGGCGGGTACAGACCACGTTTCGAAGCGGCCACCAGAGTGAGTTCGGCATCACCTTCGACTGACGCCAAACGTTTTGGCCTTCCCATCGGCGCGTTCGCTTTTGGGGCTGTTGTTGGCGCATTGATCGCAGTCAGTCTTGTTCCGGACAGAAACGACTCGGCTTCGGCAGACTTAAGCAACCCACCTGTGACGGACACGAACGCGTATTTACAGCGCGCCGCAATTTACGAAAAATCCCCGGCCGCATTGCAAGCCTTCAATCTGGCGCAACAAGCACGGACAATGATTTTTCCGATCTTCGACCGGCAGCGCCAGTTACTGGTTCTTTCTGTGTTTGAAGGCGTGTTTGAGATGGACCCTGATTACTTCGGTGGCTACGCGGGTGCAGCACAGGCATTAGCGTCGCTTTCAGTGATTTCTCCTCCATCAGACGCAAAAGCGGAATATGCCGATGCAGCCATGAAATTGGCAAACCAGGCCGTTAGCCTTGCGCCAGACCAAGCCTGGAGCCAGTCCGCCAAAAGCTGGGCCTATTTCGCCAATCGCGATTACGATGCTGCGTTACAGCTCGGCAGGCGCGCTTCACAACTTGACCCGAATGATGGCGCAGTCCTCGACTTTTCTGGGGCTGTCGCTTTGTTTTCGGGCGAGTTTAAGGAAGCAATCGCGACAGCTGACCGGCTTTCCCTTATGAATTCCAGCAACCAAAGGTTTGCCTATCGCAACATTTCAGGCGCGACCTACTTTCATCTGGGTGAGTATGAAAAAACGGTTCAGCGCTTTGAAGAGGCAAAGCAACTTGGGGATCCGCTGAGCGCACCTTCGCTGGCTTATGTCACGGCTGCCTTGTCTGCGATGGGACGCGATCAAGCTGCTCAGGCAAAGTTGGCAGAGCTTGAGCGCGCCTGGCCAAGCGCACCAATTGGTGCGATGCTGAAAAGTATTCATAGAGACGACAAAAACGCCGAAGCCGTGTTGCATGAACTGCGAAAGCAGGGCTGGGTCAGTCCCGCCGGACAGGAAGATGTTCAGCAATGAGTTGTCTCATTGCGCGTGTGGCAGACTATACTAGCGCAAGCCTTCTGAGCAAAAGTCAGTCATCATATTGTTCGGTGCGGACGGCAGGCTGGAAGTGATCAATTAACAGACAGTCAAAGGAGGGTCTGTCGCGTTTACCGTTCGAATTTGAAAGGGTGTGTTGAATGTTCAGTTTTAGTAGCCCGCGCGCCTTTCAGGACCGCTTTGCGCGTTCCATTGGCATCCCCCTATTGGTCGTTGCTGTATTGATTGCCACTGTATCTCAACCCCGCCTTACAAGCGCATGCACGGTGTGCATAACACTGCCGGACGCATCACTTGCTGATCATCTGATTTCGGCCGAAATCATTGTTCTGGCCGGACCTGCACAGGACAACCCATTCAGATTTGCTCCGAAAAAGCTGATCAAAGGCACATCTGAGGATCTTGCAGGATTGCCTGAGATTCCGTTTCTCGTCGACAGCGCCACCCGGGCAACATTTCGCAATTACCCGGACAAGAGCATTCTCTTTACCTATGGAGCGGTGGACAAGGACGCGGCCGGGCGCGGTTTCTCGCGCAGTTGGAAAAGGATATTCACTCTGAACCCGGACCGGGAACAGTTTCTGGCAAGTCTCGAGGACGCGGCAAAACACTGGTCTTTCGGCAGCAAAAACGTTGCGGAGCGTGTTGAGTTCTTCGGCGGGTATCTAAACTCTGCGGATCCCGTCCTGCGTGACACGGCGTTGATCGAACTGGATCGCGCGCCGTATCCAGCGGTTCAAGCCCTACGCCCAAAGGTTCAAACCAGCCAGTTGATGGAGGAGCTTCGTAACATCAACCGCATAAGCTTTGTTCCGATTGCTATTCGTCTCTTAGGTTTGCAAAAGGACGATGCGGAGGCGGTCGGGATCGTACGGGCACGTTACCCGCGCGCCGTAAGCAGCCGCAGCGGTTACCTTTACGATTGGGCTCTGGCCGGTTTGGAGGTGGACGGATCGGTTGCGGTGCAAACCATCGACAATGCGCTTCAAAAGTCAGGACGGAAATTGCAAGACAGGCAGAGCCTGGTACGCGCGTTGACTGACGCTGGCACGGCGTCTCCGAACCTCAGAGATCCGATCATCGACGTTTTTTCCAGAGCCCTGACCGACGACAGCGCGTTGGCATTGAACATCGCGATTGCGGCGCGTGACTGGCAGGAAAACCGTTTGGATCGCCAACTTAAGGCAGTATTGGAAAATGAAGAACCTGATCCCCTGACGCGGTTCGTCATTCAAACCAAGATTGCACCAACCGAGTGAAAATAGACGTCTTCAGTATCCAAACGAAGACGGCGTGCATGATGTCTCGGCAAAACTCATCCCTTCAAGTTTCACTTTGGTGCTTCACCAAAGTAGCCTCCAAAGAATGCAACCATTGCAAGCAATACGCCGACCAGTATTGCGATTACCCAAGGTGCTCCGCTGCCCTTGGCAAAATATCCCATCGAAAGCAGGCCAACTACGAATATTCCCACCAAGAAATACAGTATGGTATTGTCCACCTTATCCTCCCAAACGCTAAATCAATCTCGCAAATATCTATCTCGCTCGGAAGAAACTGATCCGACTGCGGTTCGAAAGGCCATGTCAAACGGCCCGCGGTGATTGTCGGATACCATTCAGCGTGGCGAACAAAACCGGGACGAGGATCATTGTGAGCATCGTGCCCACCGTCAATCCGCCCATGATCGTGACAGCAAGACCCACCCAAAACACGTCCGGCAGCTGCGGTATGACACCCAGAACCGTGGTTGCCGCGGCCAATACGACGGGGCGCAGTCTTGAGGCGCCGGCATTCAAACCTCGGTTCGGTGAAAGTAAGTCAGACGAGGGCAACACTGCTTCAGGCATGTTAAGTTCGCGCTGGCCTTGAGGTGGCGCTAAGACGGCTTAATACAATATGACGGTATGCTTCTATAATTGCGCTTTGGCTTTTTCGCAAATGCAGAAAATGACATTTTTCTGAAGGTTTTTCGCTGCGGGCAGAGGTACAAGTTTGCCGTTGGGCGCCGATGGCGGCCTGCGTTGACAAACTTCGTAAGGAGGAAACCGCGGGGTTCAGGATCAGGTCATGAGGATAGAGTGCGGACCTTAGGCAATTGGTGAGCGCAGAGTTTGCTGTCAGTCCAACTTCGTTTTCATACCTCTGTGCTCATCGACTGACCTTCTCTGCCTTATACGGGTCTAGGCTTTCCCTAAACTGTTCGATGAATTCCAAAGTCACCAGTGACGGTTGCTTTAAAATCGGGCGCACCAGCGAAAGGGTGTGCGGCAACAGTGGTTTGAATGGCCGATAGCTTAAGCCCCGAGATGTGTATTGGACGGCGTCAAGTTCACTTACGACAGATACGCCAACGCCTTTGACGGCCAACTCGCAGGCCGCCGTGAACTGCCTGACTTCAATATGGGAACTCAATTCGACATTGGCATTTTGAAACGCTTTCGAAAGCCGACCGAAAAAGTCGCTGTCGCGTCGCGTGTGGATGATTTTGCTATCTTCAAGGTCCGCAGGCGTAACTTCGGAGAGGTTTTCCAGGTCATGTCCGGTCGGGAATACGCAAACTGTCCGGACGTCGATATTTGTGCTTTCGACCGCCGGGTGACCATTAAAGCTGTCTGTGATTCCGAAATCATACTGCTCGCCGATCATCCATTCGAGAATGCGTTCTGGTCTGTCTGGTTCGATTGTCAGGGTGACACCAGGCCGATTTTCCAGAAATCTGGAGACGACATCGGGTAGGTGGCTGGTGGCAAATCCGGGCAGGCAAGCGACTCGGATGTGCCCTGCTTTGCGTTTTGTGATGTCCTGACTGACATCCGAGATTTGCCTCATAAGCTCGAGAACACGTTCGACGCTGGGCAAGAGGTAACGAACCTCCTGTGTTGGCACCAATCTACCTTCCCGGCGATCAAAAAGCTGGAACCCAAGTGACTTTTCAAGATCCGACAGCAATCTGCTGACAGCAGGCTGGCTTACCCCTAAATCGTTTGCGGCCGCTGTGACAGAGCCATTGGTGGTCACTGCCATAAGGGCTTCCATTTGCCGGACTCTCAGAATTTGACTCATTTCCGATCCTAGTCTGCTGTCCTTGTGCATAACATTATGTTATTTTTTTATCCAGCAGTTAAAGCTTGAATTATATTTCTGTAACGCTAACGTCGTGAAATCGTCATGTGTGCCGTTTACGCGTAGCGGTCGGTATTCAACGAAGCATCGAACCTGATGCATGGGAGGAATCATGAATAAGAATCTGCTAGGCGCTCTTGCCTTAACAACTGCCTTGTCCCCGGTGGCGGCAATGGCGCAAACCGAAGTTCAGTTCTGGCATGCCTTCACCGGTCGACTGGGTGAACTTGTGAAAGCGCAGGTCGAGGAGTTCAACGCCAGCCAGGATGAGTTTGTCGTGGTCGAAAGCCACAAGGGCAACTACTCGGAAACCTTGAATGCGGGGATCGCCGCATTCCGTGCCGGTGAACAGCCGCATATCCTGATGGTGTTTGAAGTGGGCACGGCAACGATGATGTCGGCCGAAGGTGCAATCAAACCTGTCTATGAAGTTATGGCTGAAAGCGGTGCTTCCTTCGATCCCGACGCATATATTGGCGCGGTCAAAGGATATTACACGACAACTGACGGTGACATGCTGTCGTTGCCCTTCAACTCTTCCACGCCGGTTCTGTGGGTCAATCGCGACGCCATGGAAGCGGCCGGTGTCGACCCGGATACGGATCTGTCGACCTGGGAAAAAGTTGGCGACGTTCTCGAGCAGCTCAAGGCTGGTGGTGAAGACTGCCCGCTGGTGACAGCATGGCAAAGCTGGATCCATCTCGAGAATCTGTCGGCTTATCACGACGTTCCGTTCGCCTCGAGGGACAACGGTTTTGCCGGCCTGGATACCGAGCTGATGCTGAACGGTCCGGCGCAGGTCGCACACCTGGCGGCGATGGGTGACTGGGCCAAGGATGGCAAGTTCATCTACACCGGGCGCAGGAACGAAGGTGGGGCAAACTTCCGGGCTGGCGAATGCGCGTTGTTCACGGAAAGCTCGGCCGGTTACGCTGGCATAAAGGCAGAGGCTGAATTCGATTTCGATGTGCGCCCGCTGCCCTATTGGGAAGCCGTCACAAGCGAGCCGCAGAACACCATTATCGGCGGCGCATCGCTTTGGGTGATGGAAGGTCATGACCCTGAAGAATACAAAGGCGTCGGCGAATTCCTGAGCTTCTTGTCGTCGTCCGACGTGCAGGCCGCCTGGCACCAGAACACCGGCTATCTTCCGATCACAGCTGAAGCTGGCGAAGCCACCCGCGCTGCGGGTTTCTATGATGAAAACCCGGGGACCGACATCGCGGTGATCCAGATGACTGCGAAGGAGCCGACCGCAAATTCGAAAGGTCTGCGTCTGGGGTCGTTCGACCAGATCCGCGGCATCATCGACGAAGAGCTTGAGGCCGTCTGGTCCGGTGAAAAGACCGCTCAGGAAGCGATGGATAGTGCAAAAGAACGCGGTGACGCGCTACTGCGCCGGTTCGAATCCGCCAATCAATAAACAACAACCCGATGCGGGCTCTACAGAGCCCGCATTCTTTTTCTTCGGTGGACCATCAGGATGGAAAAACGCGTCACCTTTCGCGGCTGGCTGTTGCCATTGGCGCTGATCGCCCCTCAGGTCATCATTTCCGCTGTATTCTTTTTCTACCCTGCCGGTCAGGCCGTTTGGCAATCTCTGTTCATACCTGATCCGTTTGGGCTGTCGTCCCAGTTCGTGGGGCTCGGCAATTTTGAATTCCTGCTGAGCGATAAGTTCTACCGCGCCTCTTTCGTGACAACAGCAGTGTTTTCGACGCTTGTCACGCTGTGTTCGATGATCCCGGCCTTGTTTCTGGCGGTCATCGCGGACCGCCTTATCAAGGGATCGGGTGTCTATCGGACGCTGCTGATCTGGCCCTATGCGGTCGCGCCTGCGGTGGCAGGTGTACTGTGGCTGTTTATGTTCAACACGCGCGTAGGTGTCGTATCGTGGTACCTCGGCCAGCTTGGTTATGACTGGAACCACGTTCTGAATGGCACCGAGGCTATGGGGCTTGTGGTTGTCGCCTCGGCCTGGGGGCGCATTAGCTACAACTTCCTGTTCTTTTTCGCGGCACTGCAGTCGGTCCCAAGGTCGGTGATCGAGGCTGCGGCAATTGACGGTGCGCGCTTCTGGCGCCGGTTTTTCACCATTGTTCTGCCGTTGCTTTCGCCGACGGCGTTCTTCCTGCTGGTCGTGAATGTCGTCTATGCCTTCTTTGAAACATTCGGCGTCATTCACACAATCACTGGCGGCGGGCCACAGCAGTCGACGACTATTCTGGTCTACAAAGTCTTCTCAGACGGGTTCGTCGGACAGGATCTTGGTTCGTCTTCGGCACAATCTGTCATTCTGCTGATCGTCGTTGGCCTGCTGACCGTCATCCAGTTCAAATACGTGGAAAAAAGGGTGCACTACTGATGGCAACCCAACAACACGGAATGGTCGAAAATCGCGGCATGGGGATCTGGTTGACTCATGCCATGATGATCCTTGGCGTCTTGATCATCTTCTTCCCGATCTGGCTGGCATTTGTCGCCTCTACTGTCACCCAGCCTGAGATCGTGTCACCGCCCATGCCGTTGGTGCCGGGTGATCAGTTCTGGGAGAACTACAAAGCCGCGCTGTTTTCCGGCGTGAATGTCCCGGTTGCGACGATGCTGTTCAACAGCCTCGTGATGGCCATTGGGATCGCAGTGGGCAAAATCGTGATTTCACTGCTCTCTGCATTTGCGATTGTATATTTCCGCTTTCCCGGACGGACGACTTTCTTTTGGCTGATTTTCCTGACGCTTATGCTTCCGGTCGAAGTCCGTATTGTTCCGACGTTTGAAGTTGTCGCCGGGTTCGGCATGCTCAACAGCTACTATGGGTTGATCTTCCCCCTGATCGCCTCGGCGACAGCAACCTTCCTGTTCCGCCAGTTCTTTCTGACGATTCCAGATGAACTTGCCGAAGCAGCCCGCGTAGATGGGGCCCGCCCGATGCGGTTCTTCATTGATATCGTTGTTCCGATGAGCCGGACCAACATCGCGGCGCTGTTCGTGATCCTGTTTATCTATGGCTGGAACCAATACCTGTGGCCGCTGCTGATCACGACTGATCCAGAGATGAATACCATCGTGATGGGCATCAAGCAGATGTTCCCGTCCGGCGATGATGTGGCCGAATGGCCGGTCATCATGGCGACGTCCATTCTGGCGATGATCCCGCCGGTCATCGTGGTGGTGTCGATGCAAAAGCTCTTTGTCCGCGGCCTTGTCGATAGCGAGAAGTAAGAAATGGCAACATTATCCCTAGAGAATGTCAAAAAGAGCTTTGGCCCGACGGATGTGATTCACGGTATTGATGTCGATATCGCCGATGGTGAGTTCATTGTGATCGTCGGCCCCTCTGGCTGTGGTAAATCCACACTGTTGCGGATGGTGGCGGGGCTGGAAACTGTCACGTCAGGAGAAATCCGGATCGGTGATGAACGGGCCAACGAAAAAGAGCCTATGGACCGGGACATTGCCATGGTGTTCCAGAACTATGCGCTCTATCCGCATATGTCGGTGCGTCAGAACATGGGTTATGGCCTGAAAATTGCCGGGTTGCCCAAAGATCAGATCGATCAAAAAGTGACTGACGCCGCAAAGCTGCTGCAGTTGGAACCCTTGCTGGACCGTAAGCCCAGACAGTTGTCAGGCGGACAGCGTCAGAGGGTGGCGATGGGGCGGGCCATCGTCCGCGAGCCAGCGGTTTTCCTGTTTGATGAGCCGCTCTCGAACCTTGACGCCAAGCTTCGCGTTCAGATGCGTCTTGAAATCCGCGAACTTCAGGAAAAACTCGGTATTACCTCACTTTACGTTACACATGACCAGGTCGAAGCCATGACAATGGCGGACAGAATGATCGTAATGAATGGAGGCATCGCCGAGCAAATTGGAACGCCGCTGGAGGTCTACGAGACCCCTAAGACGCTGTTCGCGGCGCAATTCATCGGCAGCCCGGCGATGAATATTTTTGAAGCGCGGCGCGAAAACGGGACAATCCGAATCGGCGACATCGCGGTTGGCCCGTCTGCAGGTTCAGATGCCGCCATTAAGCTGGGCATAAGGCCAGAGCACCTGCTGCTGGACGAAAGCGGTCCGCTGGAAGCTGCGATTCAGATGGCGGAACCGCTTGGAGCAAATACGCTGTTGCACGGCCACCTTACGGGTTCTGGCGACACGATCACGATCAGCCTTCCGGGTGTTCACCCGATCGAGGGTCGTCATCCGAATATGCGGTTCTCGGTTGCACCAGAGAATATGCATTTGTTTGACCACGCAACGGGCAAAAGACTGGAAAACTAATGGTGTTCCCTCAGGTCGAAGCATTTCGCGGCGGCAAGGATTTGATCCGGGTCGTAGGTCATCGGGGTGCGCGGGGCGTTTTGCCTGAAAACAGCATGATCGGTTTTGACTTCACACTTTCCATTGGCGTCCCGCTTCTTGAGTTTGATGTCGTTCTTACGGCTGACTATGTCCCCGTCATCACACATAACCACCGGCTTCACGCGCCGACTTTTAGGGACGTCAGTGGCCGTTTCTTGGTAGGAGAAGAGCCAAAGGTTTCTTCGCTGACTGTCGAGCAGATCCAGCAATTCGACGTCGGACGGTTGAACGGGCAATCGGCTTATGGTCGTCGGTTCCCTGATCAGGCCCAACTGGACGGCATTCGCGTTCCCACGCTTTCGGACTTGCTGAAACTTGTTGGTGAACCGAGATACGGTGATGCCAATCTTATGCTGGAACTGAAATCTGACCCGGATTTGGCCCACGATTCATCTTACCGGCGGAAATTCGTAAAACGTGTGCTGCAGGAGCTTCGTACCATAGGCTTGGCATCGCGGGCTGTTTTGCACAGTTTCGATTGGAACTTGTTGGAAGAATGTCAGCGTCAGGCGCCTGATCTGCCGTCTTCCTACCTGACTCAGCTCCCGGAAAATGCCGACGATGTCGGTGAGGATTCCTCGAAAGCTGTTTGCCCGGATTTTCGGGGCCGTCGGGATGAAATTCCAAAACTGGTCAAACAGGCCGGGGGTGCGCTTTGGTGCCCCTATTTTGCGGATGTGACCGCAGAAAATGTGTCACTTGCGAAAGAACTGGGCCTTTGTGTTGCTGTGTGGACAGTCAATGACCCTGAAGAAATAAGCAGAATGATCGATCTGCAGGTGGACGCAATTGTGTCTGATTATCCGGGCCGGGTTCAAAGGCATCTTTCGGATTTAGGCATGAGATGGCATGACGATACACCGGCACAACTTCACCGGACACAGGCGCCATAGACACCTGGCAATTCTTGGATTCCAGAGAAACATGATCTGAATGGATTGGTTAGATCACCAGTTAAAGTCGCCTTAGGGGCGAAACCCATATTGGCTGGGCAAACGAAACGAGCCTCAGCTTTGACCGTGCAACTTTTTTGTGAAGGCCTCGAAGTCCCCCTCACCGCGTCTCGTGCTACGGAGCGCTGGATCATACCCTGGGCTTGCCCATCATTGGGTGGAAAAGGGGCATCTTTCTCGCATTTTCAGATGATTAAGATGGACCCAAAGCAGAAAACCCTGCCGGAAAAAGACGTAAATACAGCGCTCTAGATCAGCCTCTGAATGCGACATTCCGCCGCGCCCTTTGATTCAAGCAGGTTTATCTATGGTAGTAACATTGCCGTGAGCATTTTCATCTTAGGCGAGCGAGATAGATATGACAGATCAATCCATCAGCAGCTCGAAAGACGCAGCCAAGCGTGAATGGCTGTCCTTCTTGTTTATTACGTTGGTGTTTCTGCCCGGAATTACAGTCCTTGGGGTCGGGGCTTACGGTTTCACCGTATGGATACTCCAAATCATCTACGGCCCGCCAGCTGGATCTCTCTAAACCCAGAAAATGAACCGAGGAGCACGTTCTTATGTCTCTGAAGTCTACATTGTCATCCTTCTGGAATACGGTATCCCGACCTGCCACAACGATCAGTCTGGGCGTGATCAGTCTGGGTGGCTTTATTACCGGGATAATTTTCTGGGGCGGCTTCAATACCGCGATGGAGTTTACCAACACGGAAAAGTTCTGCGTTTCCTGCCACGAGATGCGTGACAATGTCTACGTAGAGCTTCAGTCCACGGTCCATTGGGAAAACCGAACCGGGGTCCGTGCCACATGTCCGGATTGTCATGTACCGCATGAGTGGACCAACAAGGTTGCCAGAAAAATGCAAGCGTCGAAGGAAGTCTGGGCGGCTGTATTCGGCACCATAAACACCCGCGAAAAGTTCGAGGCACGCCGCGCGGACTTGGCAAGACACGAATGGGCCCGGCTGGAGGCAAACAACTCGCTCGAATGTCGGAACTGTCATGATTACGACAGCATGGATTGGGACGCGATGTCAGCCGAAGCGCGGTTCTATATGAAACCGGCGGCCGCGCTGAATACAGGCTGCATCGAGTGTCACAAGGGCATAGCTCATCACCTGCCTGACAATGTGGCCGTGGGCAGCCCGGCCATGGCCAAGCTTGAAAACAAAGCCAATTCAGGCAGCGTCTCGGTCGGCGAAGACTACTTCGCCATTCGTGACATCCCTGTTTATGACAGCGCCGAGGGTTCGGAGCCGGTGGGTAACCTGACACTCGGTGCTGCCGTCGAAGTTTTGGATGAAAGTGGGGACCGTGTTCAAGTCGCACTTAAGGCGTGGCGCAAGGATAAAGGGTTTGGGCGCGTCATATTTGATGAATTCGGGCACAATATTCGGGTTGCCGTTTTGTCGAAGGACACGGCTCAGAACGCCGAACTGGTCGAAGCTTCCGCACCTCAGACGGATGATGCGACGGGGCTCGATTGGGCGCCTGTCACGGTAACGCTTTGGTCGGACAAACAGGGATATGTGGATGAGATTGACGAGCTTTGGACGGTGGCTGAGGAAAGCTACACCGCCAACTGCTCCACTTGCCACGCACAGCCGGACCCGGATCACTTCGGGACCAACTCCTGGCCTGCGCAGTTTAACGGTATGGTCGGGTTTACCAACATGGACGAAGCCCAGGCCAATTTGGTGCTGACCTACCTGCAAAAACATTCCGCTGACTATGGCGGCTCTCACTGAGGAGAAAACCATGTCAACGCGTCGTGATTTTCTGAAAGGCACAGGAGCAACAGGGTTGTCCGCACTATTGGGGCCCAGCCTGCTTCAACCTGCGACCGCTCGTGCCGAGCAACTGACATCTGCCGGTATCTGGAAAACATCAGGCTCACACTGGGGTGCGATCGAGGCCCTTGTCAAAGGTGGTCAGGTGACAGAGGTTCGCCCGCTTGCCGACGATCCGCACCCGACCGATATGGTGAACGGCATCCAGGGCCTGATTTATTCACCGTCGCGCGTCCGCTACCCGATGGCCCGTGCAGAATGGCTGGATAACCGAAAAGACGCGGACCGGACCACACGGGGCGACAATCGCTTTGTTCGTCTGACCTGGGATGAGGCTTTGGACCTGTTCTTCGAGGAAATGGAGCGTGTTCAAACTACGCACGGACCTTCGGGGCTTTACGCTGGGGCGACGGGCTGGCGGCAGACCGGCCAGTTCCATTCCTGCATCAATCACATGAACCGTGCCGTTTCGATGTACGGCGGCTATGTGAAAAAGGCGGGCGACTATTCAACTGGCGCAGGCCAAACCATCCTTCCTTACGTGCTTGGGTCCACCGAAGTTTATTCGCAGGGAACCAGTTGGCCACTGATCCTGGATAACGCCAAGACCATCGTTTTCTGGGCGAATGACCCGCTGAAAAACCTGCAAGTCGGCTGGACCTGCGAAACACACGAACCATTTGAGTATTTTGACCAGTTGCGGGACAAAATCGCGGCAGGCGACATCCGGGCCATCAGCGTGGACCCGGTGCGAACCAAAACCCAAAAGCACATTGGGGCCGAGCAACTCTACATCAACCCGATGACAGATGTGGCTTTCATGCTGGCATTGGCGCACACGCTCTATACCGAAGGTTTGCACGACGAAGAGTTTCTGAATGTCTACACGCTCGGGTTCGAGCCTTTCATGGCCTACGTCATGGGCGAGGCTGAAGATGGTGTCGAAAAGACGCCCGATTGGGCAGCGCCGATTTGCGGTGTCCCGGTCGATACGATCAAAGAATTTGCCCGATTGCTTGCATCGGACCGAACGCAGCTCGTCTTCGGTTGGTCCGTGCAGCGGCAACAGCATGGCGAACAGCCGTATTGGATGGGTGCGATCATCGCGGCCATGTTGGGCCAAATCGGACTGCCCGGGGGCGGCATCAGCTACTCTCATCACTATAGCGGTATTGGCGTGGCGCCATCGGGCGCCAGCATGCCCGGGGCTTTTCCTCTGAATTTGGATATTGGCGTTGATCCTGTGCGGTCCGACGACAATTTCCTGGGTGCCAGCAGTACAATTCCTGTCGCCAGATGGATCGACTGCCTGATGAACCCTGGTGGAACAGTCGAACACAACGGGCACACAGTTACGTATCCGGACATCCGAATGGCAGTTTTCACCGGATGCAATCCATTCCACCATCATCAAGACCACAACAAGATGCGCGTGGCCATCCAAAAGCTGGAGACCATTGTTGCGATTGACTATGCGTGGACTGCTACGTGCAGACACGCCGACTTGGTCCTGCCAGCCTGCACCCAATTTGAGCGGAACGATATAGACAGTTACGGCTCATATTCTCGTTCCGGCGTAATCGCCATGAAGAAGCTGGTCGATCCGCTGTTCCATTCCAAAACCGACTTTGAGATTTTTTCGCTGTTCTGCCAACGCTTCGGTCGCGAGCAAGAATACACCCGCGGCTGGGACGAAATGGAGTGGGTTGAGAGCCTTTATGAGACGACCCGTAGCGCAAACGAGGGTAGCTATGAGATGCCACCTTTCGAAGAGTTCTGGGAAAAGGGCATGGTTCGGTTTGAACGGGGCGAACCTTGGGTCAGGCACGCCGATTTCCGCGAAGACCCTGAAATAAATGCGCTCGGAACGCCTTCAGGATTTATCGAAATCTCCAGCCGGACGATCGGCAACTATGGCTATGACGATTGCGGAGAACACCCCAAGTGGATGGAAAAAGTCGAACGGTCTCATGGTGGGCCGGGGTCCGACAAGTTTCCGCTATGGCTGCAATCCTGTCACCCGGATCAGCGCCTTCATTCGCAAATGTGCGAGAGCGACCCGTACCGCGCGACATATGCGGTAAAGGATCGCGAGCCTGTGTACGTAAACCCCGAAGACGCGGCCGATCGAGGAATTGAAGACGGCGATATCGTGCGGGTTTTCAATGATCGCGGTCAATTGTTGGCCGGCGCGGTTCTGAGCGATGACTATCCAAGAGGCGTAATCCGCATTCATGAAGGTGCCTGGTATGGGCCGGTCGATGCCGCGCCCAACGCTCTCGACACGTATGGCGACCCAAACACGGTCACTTTGGATGTGGGCGCCTCGAAACTGTCACAGGCGACATCCGCAAATACCTGCATCGTCGAGATGGAGAAGTTTGAAGGAGAAGTTCCACCGGTAACAGCCTTTGGCGGACCCATCACCGTATGAAGGAAGTTTCTCCGGATCTGATGCGCTTTCTGTCGACGGGCTTCGCGCGCGAACTTGACGTGGCAACCATCAAAGCATGCCATGGCGGGGTCGCTGACGAGCTTTTGAGTGATGTCGCTGGATCAGATCAACTGATCCGGGAAATGAAAAAGTGGTCTGACCCGCAGACCACCCAAAAAGAACTCGCAATCAGTTACGGAAGCGTATTTCTGGCCGGTGGCAGGGAAGCCGCCCCACTATATGCCTCTGCTTGGCAAGGGTCGGGGAACCTCATGTCTGCCCCACATTGCAGAATGCAATCATTGCTAAAGCAAGCCGGAACAGAAGTGGCCAATGGCTTCTCTGAACCGGCCGATCACCTGGCCATAATGCTCGAATATCTGGCGATGTGTTTGGAAGGACGCCCCGGCGCAATAGACGCCGCGCGATTTGCTGCTGAAGACATACTGCCCTGGTACAATGGCTTCGCGACAAGGGTCCAAGGGCATCATTTGTCGGCACCGTTTTACGTGTCGCTCGTTAGCCTCACCGAAGCGGTGGTTGAGGACTGCGCTTCATAGTCCATCCAGTAATTCGACGGACTGCGTAGACCTCAAGGGCTTGGTCCAGGGGGCCACTTCCGTGAGGGCAGCAGAGTTGAAAAACCAAGAATTGGAATTTGAATATACATTATATTGTAGTATCCTTCTCCTCAATGGGCAAATATTGATGGGCGCCACGGGAGGGGATGGTGAAGTATTTTAAGTCGATGCTCGCAACGACGCTAACTGCAATGCTGTTGGTATGTCCTAACCTGAGTGTTGCAAATCAAGTCTCGAAACAGATTGAAGCGTTGCTGGTGTCAAGCGACAACGCTGGTAGCGCACTTTCCAACAGCAAAAGCCTGAATGCGAAAATCCTGGTGCCGCGTTTTTACGAAGAACGGGGCTTTGCACCGGTATGGACACGCAATGAACTGGTTGACGAACTTTTTGAAGAGTTGGATGGGGCCATTGATCAGGGGTTCAGACCCGATGACTTCAAACTAGAGGAACTTCTAGCCGCTTTGAAAGCCTCACAGGGTAGGGATGCTTCGGATCAAGCTTACTTCGACATTCTGGCGACCGATGCCGCCGTGAAGCTTGTGCACCATCTGGTGTTTGGGAAAGTTGACCCAAACGCACTGGACGACGATTGGAACTTCTCAAAGCCGGTTATTCAACAAGATCCAGCCAAGGTGTTGAACCAGTTTCTTCAAGGGGAAGGCTTTAGCGCATTAATTGAACGCATCGACATCGACAACGCCCAATATGCGATGCTTGTCGAAGCACTGAGCAAATACAGAGCCATCGCATCGCAAGGGGGCTGGAACAAAGTTCCCGAAGACACTGTTCTGAAGCCGGAAATGGTGGATCCGGCCGTTGCAAAACTGCGCGAAAGGCTTGTGGCAGAGGGTTATGCAGGAGCTGGCGCATCGTCGAAAACCAGTCAAGATGGTGAAAACCCGGCTTGGGTTTACGATGATAACCTGGTCGAGTTGGTCAAGAACTTTCAAAGTCGTCATGGGTTGGAAGCAGACGGGGTTATTGGCGGCAAGACGTTCGGTTCACTCAATAAACCCGTAGAAGACCGTGTGAACAAGCTGCGTCTCAGTCTTGAACGAGGCCGTTGGCTGATGCGGGAAATCGACGACGAGTTCGTGCTGGTGAACATTGCCGGCGCCCGCACATATATGGTCAAATCGGATGGTACGCTTTGGACCACCAGGTCGATTACGGGGTCAGCCTACAGAAAGACCCCGGTGTTCCGGGATGAAATCGAATACATGGAGTTCAACCCGACCTGGACCGTTCCCGCTTCGATTTTTCGTAAAGACAAGCTGTCTCGCATCCGCCAGGATCCAACCTATCTGGAGCGCAATAATTACGTGGTGCGGAACAAAGACGGGCAGACGATTCCTGCCAATCTTGTGAATTGGGGGGCAAAGAACCCCGGCGTCACGCTGGTTCAGCAACCGGGCCCGGACAATGCGCTGGGTTTGGTCAAGTTCATGTTTCCCAACAAGTACGCGGTGTACTTGCATGACACCAACGACCCCAGTCTTTTTGACCAAAACGAAAGGAACCTCAGTTCCGGCTGCGTTCGCCTTGAGTATCCGTTCGAATTCGCAAGCCTTCTGATGGAAGGGGAGCCAGACTGGAGCCGACAAAAAATGCAATCCATTCTGGATAGCGGAAAGACAACCCGCATCAACCTGCCCGAGCCGATGCCGGTTCTCCTGACTTATTGGACAGCGTGGGTTGAGGACGGGGTCGTTCACTTCCGCGAAGACCCGTACGAACGGGATGCGCGCATCCTTGCGGCTTTGGACCGCTGAGTGCGCAAAGCGCGGCACAAGGAAATCTTGTTTTCGGGCCAAACTGCCAGAATGGTTGGAGATTTCCGAATTCGAGGTAAACTGGCCAGTGTGAGCGGCGACAAGGGAACGCATGAGGACTTGGCTATTTAGAATATTCGGCATTGTCGCGTTTCTCGTTTTCGCAGCAATCGCCTTTGTCTGGTTGTTGCTGGCTGCGCCGTTGTTTTCAGACATGCGGCGCGGCCTTGTCGAACAAGTTCTTTCGGAACAAATCGGGCGACCACTTTTGGTCAACGACGATGTGAGCGTCGCGCTTGGACGTATCACGCACATCTATGTCGGCGGCGTGGTAATCCCGAGCCTGACAATGGCACATACATCGCTTGCCGAGTTAAGTCGCCTGGAACTGGAACTGGATATTGCGGCTTTGGCCAACGGGCGAATTCAGTTTGACAATCTCGCGGTGGACGGCCTTCAGGCCAATTTTCTTACGTCGTCTGACGGCACGACAAGCTGGCAAAAGGGTCGAACGCCACCAAAGCCAAAACCCGCAAGCGCTCAGTCAGAGGACAATCAAGACGCTTTGGCCGAAGTCGAGGAGCCCGCCGAGAGTGACGCGGAAGGCAGCGGAATCCTCGCATTTCTCAGCGACAAGAACGTGAGTTTCAGTTCGATAGGGCTGACCATTGATGACCAAGTCTCGGGCTTTTCGTTTGTGTTTGACCTTCAGTCGCTCGGCCTCGAACAGGTGGATGACGGACAAAGAACAAAGGTCTCAGGGGCAGGTGCCGTCAATGGCCAAAGCTTCCAGATAGAGGGCGACTATCCGCACGGCGCGCCGTTTACGACCCGTGCCAATTTCGGGGAGATGACGGTCAACTACGATGGCGAGCCATTGTCAGAGGGCGCAGGCGGAGGCTATCGCGCTGTTCTGCAGATGGACACTGGTGAATTCGGTGATTTTCTTGAAGTCATCGGGTTGGAACGCGTTCTAGAGGGGAATGGCAGGCTTGAAGCCGAGCTTGTGTCACAGGACACTCTGAAAATCGAGAGTTTCGCAACCACGATAAGCCTTGCGGAAGGACAGCAGCTTTCGGCTGAGGGGTCCATTGAAGACCTCTACGCAGCCCAAGGCGTCGACCTGCTTTTTGACGCGCGGCTTCACCCCGAAGGACAGCCACCGCAAGCAGCCAAGAGTATCCGGGAACTGAAGTTCACGGCGTTTGAAATGCACATGGTTGGATCACTGGCGTCATTCGAGTTCGAGGAGCTTCTGTTTCAAACCAACGCATTTGATCAAGGACTGGACGTTATCGGGCCAGCCTCCATCGAACGTATTCGCCGTATGCCAGATGGTCGGCTTGCGATGTTGGGCATTACCTTGCAAGCCGGGCCAGTCGAGGATCCGGTCCTCAAGGCGGAAGGTGAAATCCTGGACTTGCTTCAGCTTCAGGATGTGACATTTGAGGGAACCCTGAACGGACCTGCCAGATTGATTCTGCCAAATCTGGATGAAGATTTCGTCGACCAGTTTGGTGGTATCAACGCCGACTTCAGCCTGTCCAACAAGGGTGGGCCGGTTTCTCTCGACAAGTTCAACGCAACCACCTACGGCACTGATCTCTGGGCGCTCGATCTAACACTGTCTGTGAACGAGATCAAAGGGTTGGCAGACCTTGATTTCGACGTTGAACTGGATGTGGGTGACGGGGCCGAGTTTCTGACCGCGCTCAATCTGGAACCTGTCCCAGTTGGTGCGTTGGCCATTGATGCAGAAACCTCGAAACAGGGCGACGAATTCGATGCCTCGATCGTGTTTGAAGCCGGGTCTTCACACCTTATGGCCGCATTGGGCGCAAAGTTCCCCGAGGGCGCTTCTGTTGTTCGTGGCAACGTTACAAGCGAAAGGCTCGATCTTGGCGACCTGAAGAACCTGACTGCGACGCTGAACCAACTTAAGAGCCTGGTGGGCGAGGCCGCGAAAGAAGTTGAAACCGACGTACAGCCCCTGGTTCTGCCGAAGGAAACGGATGTCCAGCCGTTGGTCTTGCCCAAGGAGAAAGGCAAGCCTGCCGATCTTCTGGATGTGCAGCGGGTGCTGCAAGAGGCTGATCTTGAGGTGCAGATCGAATTCAAAGAGATTGTAGGCCAAAAAGGGGTAACATCTGTTTCAAGCCAGTTGTCCGCAAAGGAAGGGACGGTCGATTTTGGCCCGCTCCAGATGGCCTATGGTGGTGGAAACTTCAGCCTGCGGGCGGTGATGGACCTGATTGACTCACCTGATTGGCTTTCCCTGTCCGGTTCCACGTCAGGATGGGAATTCGGTGAGATCCTTGACGAACTGGGTATCGGAATCGATGCCTATGGGCGTTTGAGCGGTGAGTTCAACGTTTCGGGCAGTACGGCGTCCGGCAAAGCCTTCATCAATTCCATGCGCGGCGACGCCTCTTTGTCGATGTCGCAAGGCTATGTCAGCACCAGCCTGCTGGAACTGGCAGGGCTTGGTATTTTCCCGTGGCTGTTCTCCGAGGAGTTTCGTCAAGGGTACACCGACATCACCTGCGTGGTGGCACCGGTACGCATTGAAGCCGGGCAGGTAAGCTCGAACTCCATAGTGGTTGAGACGGGCTCGGTCCAATTGGTGGCCAGGGGGCAGGTAGACTGGTTGAACGATACAATCGCGATCAGGGCGGAGCCGCGCCGGGTTGGCAAACCTTTGTCCCGAAGCGCATGGCCGTTCGACGTGACCGGTCAGCTTTCGTCGCCAAAATTCAAACTGGATGTGGGTGGATCAAGAAGTGAAGCACCTGATGGTGCAGACGAAATGCCGGCGGACAGGCAACCTTGCGTTCCGGATATTTCCCAATTGGAATAGCTTGGCGTGGTCTTATTCGTTTAGCGGTTGCGGCTGTTCGGCCTGACACGCCAGAACGACCTCAATGGCTTTGGCGGACCCACTCAAATCGAGTTCTACCTCGGCTCCGCTTTCACCAATGATCGTGACGCTTTGGCGCTTTCCGAATTCACCTACAAATGCGGGGTTATCGAAATAGGCGTAACCTCCGGGGACGCCATTCTTGAAAACACCGACCGCTTCGCCTTCGAACTTCGCGTCACCAAAATCGAACTTAACAATCCCCGTCGCCCCATCCTCGATCTGATCCCAGGCCGGATTGTAGGCAGCGAAAAAGCCACCACCCTGCTTGGGGGCGGCCCCTATTTCGACCGTCATATCGTTTTCAAAGGGTTTCCAGGCGAGACACCCGTTGCCTTTCTCAGGATCAATCAGGATTTTCCAGTCTCCGGACTCACCCCATTGTTCCATACCGGCAGCGAAAGCATAGCTCCCACCAAGCACGAAAGCTGCGGACAGTGCCCATTTGATCATCTGAAACCTCAAATCGTTCTGAAGACTACATCTGTAACTCTACCTGTAGCGCGGCACCGATCCAACTGTTCCCAGAGGAGGCAAGGTCACTTGGTATGTTCGGCTGTACTCGCGAGCTTTCCGTCCCATTCCTCTGTCGGAACTTTCGGTTCTGGTGGGTCCGCAATGTAGGACGGTGTCATTATCTGTGTTCCGTTTTCATTGAACACGTCGACAATGTTCTCATGAAGATCGGACAGTATCTTGGGCAGGCTCGATCCACGAGACGTGTACGCATTGATTTCATAGTTGATTGCGTAGTCGGCCAACTGGGTCCAAAGCACAAATGGTTCAGGGTTCTTTTTCAATCCTTGCGTGCGATGGGCTGCTTCCACGAGCATCGCCTTGATCTTCTTTGGTGGCTCTTCGTATCCAATTCCCACCGTCGTATGCACCAATATCCCGCGACCATCCACTTTTCGCGAGTAATTTATGACTTCGGAATTGAGAAGCTGCGCGTTTGGAATACTTATCATTTCGTTTTTGATGGATTTGATAAGAGTTTCCATCAGCTTTATTTCGGTGACGTCCCCGATCTTGTCGCCGACCTTAATGCGATCACCTACGTTTGTACTGCGCCTGTAGATAACGAACAGACCAGCCATCATGTTTGAAACAACGGTGTTCGAGCCAAGCGAAACCATGATGCCGGCCAGAATTGTCAGACCCTGAAAGGCACGGGAGTCAGATCCCGGTATATAGGGGTACGCAAACACCAGCGCGATCACGATGATCAAAGCCCTGACCAACATGTTCGTGGGTGCAATCCAGTGATCTTCAAAGTCCTTGAGTTCGAACGCGCCGCTCTCAAGGTTTTCAAAGAACAGATCGATGCCGCGAATTGCCATCCGCGTCACAGCGGCAATGATCACAAGCATGATCAGGTTTGGGATGTACCCCACGATAGCCAACACGACACTGATGAGCGGCTCGCTGACGTATTTCAAAAGGATCTGGGCGATGTCCTGTGTTTCCGCGAAAGACAGCAGCACCAATGAAAGGTAATAGTAAAAGAAGAACAGAAACAGGACCCACATCAATATGTGGATCGAGTAAACGATGATCGAGGCAATTGCCCTGCTTCTCAAGATCGACTTGGTGGCTTCCTCGACGCCTTCTGCTCTCTTCTCCAGGTTATTTCTGATATATCTCAACAGCTTTCGCCGCTTTGCAAAAAACCCATAAGACGCAAGGGCAAAGATCACCGTCCAAGCAAATGCAGCCATCGCGCTGTCGACTCTGCCCTCATTGGACCTGGCATCCCGGTATTGCAGGATCGCAGCCTCGATCGCCTCTGCTTGCAGCCCGGCCAGGACTTCAATCGCCATCTGTTCATGCTCGGCATCCGCTTGGGTGGTTATCGTAACCATTTGCCCGTCGGCGCGGATCAGCTTCCCGAATTCAGCGTCCGAAATCAACAATTGGACAGTTGATTTGTTGGAAGCATCAGCAACCTGGGCTATCCGTTCTTCGATTTTTCTGGCTCGTTCCGTGGCAGGCAAAGCGCTTGAGCCTCGAACCACGAACAACTCCTCACCGTCGACAACGACCGGAGCTACGAATTCAGGATCTTCTCTTTCTTCCTGTGAAGTAAGTGCTTCTTCTGACTGGGCAAATGCGACACCGCACACAAGTAGAAAGGACGCGAACCAAAGCGATACAGCTCTCATGACTTTGCTCCCTCTACGGGTATCAGATGAACATCCCGTTGTGGGAAGGGGATCGAAATGCCCTCTTGGTCGAACTTCTCTTTCGCTTGCCCAGTGAGGTCCCAATAGACTGTCCAATAGTCTTCGGACTTGGACCATGGGCGACAGAAGATATTGACCGAACTGTCTCCCAGCTCTCCTACAAAAACCTCGGGTTCTGGCGTCTTCAGACATAGCTTGTGCTGCGCCACCAGATCTTTGAGAACCTCAATTGCCCGGGCCGCGTTGTCCGAATACGCGATGCCGAAAACCAGATCGACGCGACGTTCTTCCGACGCGCTTACGTTGGTTATCACGTCACCCCAAATCTTGCTGTTCGGAACCACGATAATCTGGTTGTCGAATGTTCTGATTTTTGTTGAAACCACGGACATCTCGTCCACAAAGCCCGATGAACCGCCGACCTGTATATAGTCGCCAGTGTCGAACGGTTTGAGGACCATGATCATCAGGCCGCTTGCCAGGTTGCCTAACGTTTCTTGCAACGCAAAGCCCAGGATGAAGGACAAACCGCCCAGTATGGCAAACAGGGGTGTAACGTTTACGCCGAACAGCGCCAAAACGACCAATATGCCAAGGACAAAAACAGCCCAATAAACGGTTGTGGCCACAAACCTTTTCAGCATCCTCGAAATCGTCGGAATTTTGTTTAGCCCACGTTCGGTTACCCGTCGCACCATTCGGGCGACGAACATCATGGCCCAGACGGCCAGCAAGACGCCCAGACCAGCCATCAGCAGACCGATGCCCCCGTCCCAGGAAATCAGCCAGGCCCAGGCGTTCTGGAAAAGCGTTTGAAGATCAGTTGTTTTTAGCGCGCCGGCTTTCAGAGCGAGAATATAGTCGGTGTGCGGCGTCAGATCTTCGGCCTTCGCACCTTTCAATGTCCATGCCTCGAGCACCACGCGATAGTTGTCCAAAATATCGGATCCGGTGTCATTCAAGGATGACAACTGCGATCTCAAGCCATCCTCCTGAGCTTCGCTTGCTGACCGGAGTTTCAGATTAACCTGAGCGATGTCTTCGAGCTGAGAGCGCACATATCCCTGCCAAGTGGTTGCGACCTCGCTAAGCTCCTCAGCGGTCAAGGGGACAAGCAGGACTTCCAAGTCATCCGCCGATATTGCCTGATCGACGACCTCATCCAGAAGACTACTATCTTCCACTTCAACGGTTTCCTGCTCGGCCGTCGTTTCTTGCGCGCTGGCAGGAAACGTAGTTGAAATCGCTGCGAACCAAAGGAATAGCCAAATAAGCCCGGCTCCGAGTGGTCGTCTCATTTATCTGTCCCCTCCCTCTTTAACGGTTAAAAAGAGCACACAGAGACGCAACAAATCTACACTCATGTTCGAAATCGAATATTGTGGTGTGATGAACTTGTTGCACGAGGGCCCTGTCGAACCAAAACGATGCAGCTCTGGAAAGCTCCACAAGATAGCACCATGTGACTTCAGTAGTGCTAGTTTTGGATGAGCTTCCTAGAAAGGCGTATCCGTTTGCTTTCAAACAGTAAAATTAACTGAAGATGAACGGGGCGTTTTCAGTGCGTTCAAAGCTGGTCAAGCATAGTCACCTTGAGGCTGTGAAGCTAAGTGAAATGCACGTGTTTTGAGGGGAGAAACAAAACGTTCGAAGAAGGCTGGGTTGTTGGTAAGATACGGTCTTCGACCTCTACCTCGAACTTCCAGGGGGCTAACTACAGGTTTGAACGTCAGAAGTTTCTCCGGGCCTCAATGGAAGCGAGTTCAACTGGCTAACAGAACGTTGGGCTACGAATCTGAGCCGCGTGTCCGGTGCCATGTTTGAGTATTGAGTTTGTTGATAATGAGTAAAGTGGGCAATAAGAAACCTAAGTTCGAAAAGCTGCCCGAACGGATGTTCTGGGCTTGTCTGTTCATCACCGTTGTTTTTTCTTCGGTGCTTTTCGGGATAGTCGCGCAAAGAAAGAGCTGGCCGCCTGTTCCACAGCTCCGCTCAGTTTACAAAGTCCTGTTCGTGGACAAATCGCTGACACGAGAGGCGCGGGCATACCATAAACATCTTCAGCCGACGCGCAAACAAGGCAGCGGTGTTGTAATCAATCGTCAGCCGGGCCGTCAGGACACCATTCTGCTGATGGGTTTCTTTGACGGTGAGAACCAGGCCAGGCTTGTGAACCGTGACGGCAGCGTCATCCGCAAGTGGTCGTTGAGTTACACTGAGCATTTTCCCGATGCCGACACACGCCCTTGCGGTCATCTCAACAACCCTTTGATGACGGACGTTCATGGCGCATTGCTGACCGAGAAAGGCGAGCTTGTCTTCAGTTATGAGTATTGCGGGGCTGTCAAGCTGGACCGATGTTCCGGGGTTCTCTGGACGCTCAACGAAAAAACCCACCACTCGATAGTTACATCGGAAAACGGAGGATACCTGACGCTTGGCCGGGACGAATGGATGGCATCTGAAGTCGTTGATCGCTTTCCACCCTTTTCGACCCCCGCAACAAACGAGATGATACTGGAAGACACCATCCTGAGACTCGATCAACAGGGTCAGGTCCTTGAGCGCATTTCGATACCCGGCATCATTATCGACAGCGGGCTGTCCGCGTTGCTGACTGCCAACGGACGTGAGATTAAGCCATCGCATGTGGCGCGTAATGAGTTGGTTCATGCCAACAAAATTGACGAGCTGCCTTTGGAATTGGCGGACAAGTTTCCATCGTTCAGCGCAGGAGATTGGGTGGTCTCTATGCGGGGGCTCAATCTTGTGATGGTGGTTGATGCGACCACCCGGAAAGTAAAGTGGCACCAGACGGGTCCCTGGGTCCGGCAGCACGATCCCGAGTTTCGCTCGGACGGGAAAATTTCCATCTTCAACAACAACGCTTACCTGACGTCCTACACGCCAACCGAGAAAACCCGGCTGGATGCGCCCCGCGACACCAATATCATGGCGATTGATCCGGTAAGCCGCGAAACGGAAGTCGTATTCGGAAGCAAACCGGGGCAGGAGATGTTGTCGGTCGTACGCGGGCAGCATGAAATTCTGGAAAACGGCGGTATACTGATCACCGAGTTTGACGCCGGGCGCGTTCTGGAAGTGGACAGAACAGGCAAGGTGATCTGGGAATATGTAAATGAATATGATGACGAATTTGTTGGTGAGATCACCAATTCGAAACTCTATCCACCGGACTATTTTGAAGTCGATTGGAAGGAATGCACATAATGAACCGGCTTAGCAAACACACGCTCGTAGGCCGCATCGCCCAGCCTATGTTGGTTATCTGCACCGTCTTTTTACTGCTGCCGAGCCCGGCACAAGCCTATATCGGCCCCGGAGCAGGGTTGGGCGCGATAGCCGTTACGGTTGCTGTCATTCTGGGTGTGATTTTTCTGATCGTCGGTCTGGTCTGGTTCCCGCTCAAGCGGTGGGTCGGGGGGCGGAAGAAAAGGGCCGGTTCCGAAAACGACTCCACACCATGACGTCAGCGTTAGCTGTTTCTCTTTTGGCGGTTGCAGGGTTCATTCTGGCCCTGTGGCTAACAAACATTGCAGGGACGGCCCAAAACGTTGTGAGCACCTGCATGGCGGGTGTCACTGCACTGTTTGACAATCAGCTTTCGGACGACGCCAAGGAAAAGGCTGCAAGGCAGGCGGGGTTGAAGCTGTTGGCGGGCGGTCTGAATCTGACATGGCGCATCGCGCTGGCCCTGACTGCGGCGGGTTTGCCGATTGCATTGGCGGATTGGGCGGGCGTTGTGGCAGGTGAAACGGTACTTGGGCTCATGCTTCGCCTGGATTACATCGTTGTGGTATCGGTTGTTGCCTTTGCGGGCGTCAAGATTGTCAGCTGGCTACGTCGTGCCGATGCTTCGGAAGATACTGAAGGGGGTCAGTACTCGTCGATTGACCAGTTTGTGCATAATCTTGCATTTTCAGGCCCGGCGGTGCTGAAACTGGGCGCGCGGCTAGAAGATCGCCTGGTAAGGCAATCTTCCACGTCGGATGCACAACAACCCGTGTTCGTAACCTCTCTCGCTCGCGGCGGCACAACGGCGGTCCTTAACGCACTGCACGATGCGCCCGAAGTGGCTACGCATATGTACCGGGATATGCCATTTATTACGGCTCCTGTTATGTGGAACAAAATAGCCGGCGGTCAGCATCGCGGCGTCCGGCGGCGGCAACGCGCCCACGGCGACGGGATGGAGATCGACCTTGATAGCCCGGAAGCGTTCGAGGAAGTGCTTTGGAAAGCGTTCTGGCCAGAGCGCTACCGGGGGGCTTCGATTCCACTTTGGGACGTTGGCGACACAGACCCTCTGGCAGACCAGTTTTTGCGACAGCACATGAACTGCATCATCAGAGCGCGAAACTGTCAGGCGGGTCCAAATGACGTGCCGAAAACACGCTATTGCTCGAAGAATAACGCGAACATTGCCCGAATTCCCTATCTGCTCAAATCCTTCCCGGATTGCCGGATCGTGGTTCCGGTTCGGCGACCGGAATGCCATGCCGAGTCTCTGCTTCGCCAGCACAACAATTTCAGCAAGCTTCAGGCTCGGGACAGTTTCGTTACTGGATACATGGCCGATATCGGACATTTCGAGTTCGGAGATCTGCATAAACCCTTCCTGTTTACGGACTTCGATCCGGTCGGCAAAGACACACATAGTCTGGACTATTGGCTGGACTACTGGATCTGCGCCTTCAAGGCGCTTCTGAAGCATAAGGATCAGTGCATTTTGCTGTTTCAAGACGACCTGCGCAGCGCCCCACAGGCAACCATGGAAACCTTGTATGACTTGCTTGGGCTGTCACCCGCCACCCAAAGCTTTGAACAGTATTTTCATTCAAAACCCGACCTGGTCAGGACCGAGAACTTTGAACTTTCGCGACTGCGAGATGCCCATGAAATCTATGCTGCTCTTAGGGATCATTCCATCGCCACCGGATCGGTAGTTGCATCCAATCGAGCTTGAAACAACTGATCTAAGCACCAGTGGATAAATAAGAAAATTCGAGTTTTACCCATTCCCGTAAGCTGGACCGCCATGCTTCAACTGGCGCCAGCATGAGAACCCAATGGGATCACGATACTGCACCTCAGACCACCGAGTTCTTCCGACCTGCCCAGATCAAGACTGGCACCATATGCCGTGAGCAGATCCACTGCGATTGCCAGCCCCAAGCCGCTGCCGGTGACGGATGTGTCGAGCCTGCCCCCGGAACGAAGCGCTTCGCGTCGGTCATTTTCGGGAATTCCCGGTCCGTCGTCTTCGATCCGAATTTCGATAAACTGGTCCTGCCGCGTCGTTGTCACCTGCACAATCTGCCGGCACCATTTCATTGAATTGTCCAGAAGGTTTCCTAGAACCTCTTCGATGTCCTGCTTGTCCATTCGAACCCACAGGCCGGGAATGGTCGCCACCTTTAATGTCTTCTGTTCACGCTCGGCCATCAGGGAAAACAGCTTTGCAAGCCGGTCGATGGAATTTGACAGGTCTGTACGGGAATGGGTCAGTTCGGCAGTGTTCATCGCGCGCATTCGCGCCAGAGAGCGGCCAAGTTGCGCATCGATCCGATCCAGAGATTCCTGTGCGGTTTTGATGTCCACCCCGGCCTCGGACAAACTATCCAGTTCATTCTGCAAAATCGCGGCCGGTGTCTTCAGCGCATGTGCAAGATCAGCCGCCTGCCTGCGGGACCCGGAGACGATGTCGCGGTTGCGTTGCAATAGCTGGTTGAGGTCCTGGACAAGCGGCGACACTTCCTCGGGGTAGTCTTCCGGTCTGAGGTCTTCGTCCACGTCCCAACGCTGGGCCACATCTGACCGCAGTTTGCGAAGCGGCCCAAGAATGGCCGACATCAGCAACAGCGAACCAGCGATGCCTATCAGGCCAACCAGCCCAAAAACCGGGATTAGGCTGCGTTGTGCGGCCCGGCGTTCCGCGATGAGCTTGTCGCGGTTTTCAGCGACGCTGATGCCCCAGATCGTGCCATCTTCATAGGTGATCTTCTGGTATATGCCGCGGACCGCTTCATTCTCCGGACCATCGGTGTTCCACAGCATAACTGTGTCGGGTGCATCTTGCGGCTCCGCGAGGGTTTCATCGAAAAGGGAAGCCGAAGAGTAAACTTCGCCAGCCTCACTTGTCACCTGCCAGTATCGCCCGGAATATGGAGTACTGTATGCCGGATCGAAAATCAGATCACGCAGTGCTTCGGGATTGTCGGTGGTGACACTCAGTCCAACGATCAGTTGTGTGTGCCGGTCCCGAAGCGTTGTATCGAACTGCTGGGAAACCCGGGAATCGATGTAGGAAAAAACCGCCAGCGTGCCCACACCCACAGACATCGCTCCGGACAATATTCCGCCCAGCAGTGCCCGTTGTCGCAGCGAAAGCATCAGGCAGAATCGATCATGTATCCGCGACCCCGAACCGTTGTGATCAGGTCCGGTCCCAGCTTCTTGCGCAGGCGCGTAATAAATACGGCAATTGTGTTGGAATCCCGATCCTTGTCATACTCATAGATATGTTCCGACAATTCAGTGCGCGAGATCAGGCGCCCGGGGTTATGGGCCAGATAGGTGAGGACGGCGATTTCCTGTGCGGTCAGATCAACCGGAATTCCGTCCACGGAGACACGCCCGTTTCTTGTGTCCAAAAGGACGCTTCCCATTTCGATGACCGGGTTCAGCTGTCCGCTCTGTCGCCGTAAAATCGCACGGACGCGGGCCGCCAGCTCGGGCATGTGAAAAGGCTTGGTCATATAGTCATCCGCACCTGCATCCAGACCGTCCACCCGCTCGCTCCAGCCGTCTCGGGCGGTCAGGATCAGAACAGGCGTCTTTATTCCGGCACTGCGCCAATCTCGCAAAACGGAAATCCCGTCACGTTCCGGAAGGCCGATGTCCAAAATGATCATGTCGTAGGGTTCAGTCGACCCCATATGCAGAGCATCAACCCCGCTATGGACTACATCGACGATCCGACCTTCGGCGCTCAGTAGTTTTTTGATCTGCTCGCACAGGCGCGGTTCATCTTCTGCAAGTAGGATTCTCATGATTTGAAACTACAGGCGAATTGATGACGGATCATCAGTTATTTCTTGCCACCGCCATTGCCGTTGCCGCCGCCATTACCGCCGCCGTTGCCGCCGCCATTACCGCCGCCGTTGCCGCCGCCATTACCGCCGCCGTTGCCGCCGCCATTACCGCCACCGTTGCCGCCGCCATTGCCGCCACCGTTGCCGCCGCCATTACCGCCACTGTTGCCACCGGCGTTTCCATTCCCGTTGCCACCAGCGTTTCCATTGCCGCCGCGATTGTTGCCGGAATTACCTCTGCTGTCGCTGTTGGCACTTTTGCTATTGGTATTCTGCACGCTTCCGCTACCGGAATTGGCCGAATTGCCGGGTTTCGCCCGCGCTGCATTTGTAATCTCGCGGCTGACGCGAGACCGGTTGGACACGACGACACCCGTCTGGGCGTCCACGATGACGCTGATGATCTTCCCGTCAGGTTTCTTGACCAGGATACGATAGTAAACCTTATCGGATTCAAAGGCGCGGGCGTCGACGGGGGTTCCGCCGAAAACCTTTTCAACGCCTCTGATAACCCTCTTCAGGCGAATGGCACCACCTGATGTTGTGGCGTGCCGCAATTCGGATTGTTTAAGCTCGCGCACAGCAGCGTTGCCATCACCTGTCAAAAACCAGGTAATCAATCCCGCAGTTGCAAGCAGGTTCCCCAATCCTGAAAGTCTTAGCCGCACAAACATACTCAAACTCTACCGGCTTCAATGTGAACTGGTGATGAACCAGCAGTTAGGCGTGAGTTCAACCATAATATGGTCAAATGGGGTCAAATACATTTGCGTCCAACATGAAATGTTGACGCCTGAAGCAACACTGAGCCCGTGAGGTCCGTTATGAAAACCAAATTTTCCGGTCTGCTTAAAGCCTCCGCAGTCGCGATCTCCCTGATTGGGTCAACCGCGATCGTCGCGGCGTTCACGTTTCCCGACATTGCTTATGCGAAAGAAGGAAAAGGTGGCGGGAATGGCGGCGGCAAAGGAGGAGGTAAAGGCGGCGGAAACGACAGCGGCAAAGGTGGTGGTAAAGGTGGCGGCAAGGGCAACGATAACGCCGGAAAGGGGAACAAAGGTGCCGGAAAGGGTCAAAACGCCAAAGGCAAAGTGACTTCCAAAGGCGGCAGCAAGAAGTCTGCCGGGAAGACAGGTGGCAGAAAGTCCGCTTCCGGAAGCGGGAAATCGAACACGTCAAAGAGCGGCAATTTCTCTCTGAAAGATTTGTTTACGGGCAAGAAATCCAGCGACCGAACAGAAAAACCCAAGCGGAAATCGCAGCGCGTGACGCGGAGCACCGAGTCTACCGTGCAGGTTGCAAAATCCGTTCGGCCTCTGTCCCGTAAAAAAGACGAATCATGGGCTGAAATTCTGGGCGCACACCCCTCTGAACTGGGTGCGTTGAATGCCGCTCACGCCAGTGAGACCGCTCTGAAAAACGCCGCGCCCAACTCGCGTGTCGGTCGTATTGCAACATACCGCGATACGGTTCTGGAAGGAGACGAACTGCGCGACGACCTGCAAGACGCCCAAGATCTTCTGGACGGGCTGGAACCACCTTCACGTCCCATAGGTGAAATCGAAGATGATCTCGAAGCGGCCGAAGCTGATGTGCGCGCGGATGAAGAGCGCGTGGCGGAATTGGAACAGGAACTTGCCGACGCCGGGGGTACAGACCCCCATATCGAAGCGCAGTTGGACGAGGCGAATGACGAACTGCAGGAATCCAGGGACACCGCTGCCGAGCTAGCTGCCGAACAGGAAGCTGCAAGCAATTACGACGACGCTGTTTCTGAAGTTGAAGACCTGCAGGGCCAGCTGGAGGATCAGGCGCTTAGGGAACGTGAGGCGTTGGAGAATGCGGCCAACAAGCCGGTCACAGATGAAGTCGAAGCGGCGGTCAAGGCGTTGCTGGGGTTGTAAGTCAGGAGTTTCGCGCCTTTCCGAATTCGGAGGCGCGAGAGGTCGGGCCAGCCAAATCATTTCCAACCCCTTGGCTGGCCCATCACCTACTGAACACCAAGACATAACTCGGATCACATCTGAATACGCAAAGAAAAAGCCCGCTCTGGCGCAGAGCGGGCTTTAGCTTCGTATTGTTCCCGGGGAAGACGACACCCAAGGGAACCGAGAGATCGTCTGCGGTAACTCAGACGTCCCTCATCGCCTCAATCAGTCGCTTGTTATTCACAATATTAATGAGTGCGTTTTCAATAGGAGGGAAGCGACCGCTGCTCGAATCTTTGTTTTTCGACACGCCGCTGCAGACGACAGCGCTGGATGATTGCTTTGCCGCGGGGGGGGTGTGCATCGCAATCGCTGTGGTAGTTTTTTCCATGCATGTTCCCTTCCATCAAACCGGACGCATTTCGTTCCGCCCGACTTAGTGAACCCACTATGGTCGAAAACGGTTGAACACATAGAGAATACATTGTTCACTTTCAGTTAATGTTGTTGTCAGGTTGTAAACAAAGAACCTGAGGTAGTCCTTTTCGCTCGCAATTTTGTTGTGCGCAGACGGTTTTTTTTGAGAAACTGAGTTCCATTACGACTGTTACAACTCGCCCGTTAATTACTCGTGAGGGTAATTGAAACACAGTTCAGCGGGAGGTTGCCTATGGTGAAGCTATCATCTCCGACCGTGTAGTCTCCGTTTCGATAGGGGTCCGACACAGGCGGAAAGTTCCGCCAGTGCTATTGCCAGAACCGTGCCTTGGACCGAGACTCTATTCTTGACGCGTTGCCCGACTGATCAAAACCGCAGGGACAGGCAAGACATGCCGCCGTCCAGCTTGGCGCAATCGGTGTTGTCGATCTGGATAACCTCATATCCCGCTCTGTCCAACATCTCTGCCGTGCGTGGAAAACCAGCGGCCATAAGAACAAGGTTGTTGAAGCGGATAGCATTTGCGGCGGCTTCTTCACCATCGGCCACATGCAGGACTCTGTAGCCTTCGAAACAGCCTGACGCATCAAGGCGCCTGGTCGACAGGATCGTCTCGGCATCCATCAACGAACAATCCGTTTTGAAATGCAAGACGCCGTCCGGCGTGAAGACTTCGCGCAGGACGTGGCCCCATTCACTGGCGATCTCGGCCAGTTCTGCCACGCCAGCAGCATCTGTGCGGTCAGAGCGGCCGACAAGGATTTCCTGTCCGGTCACCAGAATATCGCCACCCTCGACATGACCGGGGCCTTTGATTTCGCGGACATCGTCATAGCAGGCGCGGATTGCCGGTGCCATTTCAGCCACCTCGCCCAGCCGCGAGGGCGCGCCGGGTCGCATCAGGATAGCACCTTGCGGCAGGCACAGCGCAGTGTCTTCGACAAACTGGGCATCCGGGAATGCGTCGAGCGGCTCAAGCTCAATCACCTCGGCCCCGGTGCTGCGCAGGGCTTCGACATAGGCTGAATGGGCAGCCCGCATACCGTCAAGGCTGGGATTTCCGATGTCTTCAGCGCGCAGACCGTCAGCAATGGTCGAGGCGGGCCTACGGGTGATGGCCCGGGTAAATTCAAAGGTCGGATTTCGCATTGGTCACTCCTGATCCGGATTGCTTCCGGCAATGTCAATTTCCAGAATGGAGGGGCAATTCTGTGCGCTGGCTACTGCCAGAGCAGTCGCAATGGCACTTGGGTCTGGTGATACGCGTGTGTAGGGTATGCCGAACGAGGCAGCCGCGGCGGAAAATTCAGGCGGGGTCGGGTCGCACCCGATCACCTTCACATCCACGGCTTCCATCGAGGTCGCGATTTCGCCGTAACCGTGATTGTTCCAAAGAACAAAGGTGATGCGCAGGTTTTCGTCCACTGCGGCCATGATCTCGGGCAGCGAAAACTGAGCGCCGCCATCGCCAGCGATACAAATGACATGGGCGTCCGGGGCGGCGATCGCAGCGCCGATGGCGGCAGGTATACCGTAGCCCAGCGCGCCATATCCGGTGGCCGCATTGAACCAGCCGCCGGGGCGGTCGTGGTCGTAGTAGAGGTTGCCCGCATAGATCGGCTGAGTGGAATCTCCAATCATAAGCGCGCCCGGCACCGCATTGCGCATTTCGTTCAGAATTTGGACCTGAGCACGATAGTTCGGACCGATCTCTTCATACGCGGCGGTGCGGGTCTTTTCAGCGCGGGCCACCCCTGCGTTTTGGTTTGATTTGCCGGGTAGAGCTTTCAACAACACGGTCATAGCTTCGTCAGCTCGGCCTTCTATAGCAATCGCGACATCGTGGCGAGCCAACTGGTGCGGACAAATGTCAACGCGTATAAGCCGGGACATGGCCGCCGTTTTCCCAGTTGCATACATATCATAGTCGGTGGGGCCCAGTTCGGTCCCCAGAGCGAGGACGCAATCGGCATCTTCGATCAGTGCTTGGACGGACTTCAGGCTGGGGCTTGCTGGTACGGTAAGCGGATGGCCATGCATCAACCCGCGGGCATTCACGGTTTGCACGACCGGCGCATCGAGGCGTTCTGCCAGAGCTTGCAACTGCGTTCCGGCCGATTTTGCTCCGCCGCCAGCAAGGATGACCACTTTCTTCGCCGCCGATAATTGGTCTGCCGCGTCTTGAATCCGTGTTGGGTTCAATGCCGGGTGGGCCTTGGCACTCGGGGCCACGGCGCTCTGCGCAGCGAGGCCTGCGACATCCAGCGGGATCTGGATGTGAGTTGGGCCGGGTCGACCTGTGGAGTAGGGGGCAAAAGTGCGGTCCAGAGCGGTGCCCAGGTCGTGAGCCTGCTCGACATGCTCGGAAACCAGCGCAACAGTTTTGGCCAGCGCGTGCTGATCGGGCAGTTCGTGCAGATGGCCAAGTCCCCGATTCAAGGTGCTGCGTTCGTTAACGCCTGAAACCACCAGCATTGGGACTGAGTCCGCCCGGGCCTGGGCCATTGGCGTCAGCGTTTTTGTCAGGCCAGGACCCGTGATCACAAAGGCAACGCCCGGTTTCCCCGAGACACGGGCATAGCCGTCAGCCATGAAGCCAGCGCCCTGTTCGTGTCGTGGTGTCACGTGACGGATGCCAGAGGCTGCAAGACCGCGATAAAGCTCGACCGTATGCACGCCGGGAATGCCAAAAACACAGGAGACACCCCTTTGCTTCAACTCGGCGACCAGCGCTTCGCCGACAGTTTGGTTGTTCATGCAACGCTCCGTTTCTTGCGGTTTGCGTGGGCGACGATGCGGTCCAGTGCGGTGACAAAACTGTCGTCGTCAATGGTGAGAGCAACCCGAACCCAGTCCCTGAGGCTTTCGCCAAAGGCAGAGCCGGGCATGACCGAAACACCATGCTCCAGCAGGTCCCAGGCATAAGCGTCGCCGTCCAATCCGCTGGCCGAGACGTTGACCAAGGCAAACATGCCGGCATCGGGCCGGTGGACGGTCAGCCCGGTTTCGGTGTGCAGACGGCTTTCCAGCAGTGCAGCACGCGCCGCGAAGCGCGACGCCATACCGGCAGCCACCGATGACCCCTTGCGCACGGCTCTTTCTGTCATGTCAGCAATGAAGGGTTGGTTGCCAAACAGCATAGTTTCCGAGACTGGCAGCAGCGCGGTGCAGAACTCGGCCGGGCCCACACACCAGCCGCTGCGAAAACCGGGGGCGGCGTGTGATTTGGAGATCGAAGAGACTGCAATGACCCGGTCTGCCAGCGCCGGATCAGAGAGGGGAGAAGCAAACTCTGCACCCTCAAAGATCAGATGCTCATAGACTTCGTCGGATATTATCCAGAGATCGTGTTCTATCGCGAGTTCACCAATCTTCCGAACGTCCTCGGGCGTCAGGATAGCGCCTGTCGGGTTGTGCGGAGTCGTGAGAAGAATGGCGCTGCTGCGGGGCGTAATGTGCGCGGCAATGTCTTCTGCCTGCAACCGAAATCCGTTTTCGGGGCGTAGCGGCACCGGCACCGGCTCGGCACCTGACGCTCGGATCACGCCCTCATAGGTGGCATACATTGGATCGCCTACCAGAACCTCGGTGCCAACTTCTGCGACGCCCTGCATGACAGTGAATAGGGCAGTCTGGGTGCCGGGAAAGCAAAGGATGTTCTCTGGCAGAAAGCGGCGTCCGCGGGTTACGGTGTAGGCCTCGGCCAGGGCTGCGCAAAGTCCGGCTTCGCCGCGTCCGTTGGAATACCCTGTGCGACCCGATTGCAGCGCGGCCGCTGCCGCGTCGCACAGTTCAGTTGGGGTTGGAACATCTGGTTCGCCAATGGTCATTTCCACGATATCGGCCCCGGCGTCGACCATAGCGCGTGCTTTCAGATGCACTTCCCATTTCCCGCCGCCCAAACCGGCCAGCCGTTCGGTAATTGCTGTCAGCCTCATTGGCGCTCAATCTCCTGCGTTAGATCCAAATCAATGATGGCGGAAACGGATTGCAGCCCGATTTCGACCAGTTCGCCCGGCGCAAAAGCATCGGGAAGCGCGCCGCCCTCAAGCCAGAGGCCGTCAATAACCGCGTTGCAGGCGATGGCCAGTTGACGCAGGTGGGCGGGAGAGGGGGCGCGGCCCGCTTCTTTCATCGAAGCGGCGATCAGCCCCTCCAGTTGGTCGCGAAAATAGGCGTATGTGCGTTCGTGCGTCGCCTTCATCTGTGGGTCGCGCTGCACCTTGTTCAGAAAGCTGGCCCACAGCGCGATTGCCCTTGAGTCGACAACCGGGGCTGTCAAAGACGCCGTCACAAAAGCAATCAACCGGGCGCGTGCGCTGGCCGCCGCGCCGTTTGCCGGGGCAAAGGTTTGATCCGTCATTGTGTTCATGTGGTGCTCGTAAGCGGCGACGATCAGTTCCTCTTTGGAACTGAAGTAATGCCGGATCAGTCCCTGGGTGACATCTGCGCGCTCGGCGATTCCCCGCACCGTCGCCCCGCGCACGCCTTGTTCGGCCACCAGCTCAAGCGTGGCCAGAATCAGCGCCTCCTGCCGGGATTCAGCCGATTCCCGCCTGAATTTTTTGCGCTCTTCGCTCACGACAGTTCCTTTTTTCTGGCGGTTGTAATTATACACTTGCATAATTACTAGGTTCACGGCTTACTGCAATCAGAATTTTGGGGTCACGGAAAATGGACACTGCCACTGCATCAGTTCAGCTGACGGACACGCGCCGCGAGGCGATCCGGGTCGAGGATTTGCACAAGTCCTTTGGAAATCTGGAGGTGCTGAAAGGCGTGGATCTGACCGCGCATCAAGGTGACGTCGTGGCGATCATCGGCGGCTCGGGGTCGGGCAAGTCGACCATGCTGCGCTGTATCAATTTTCTTGAGACGCCAAGCTCAGGCAAGATCGTGATTGGCGGTGAGGAAGTGGCGATGCGGGCTGATGGCAGCCCGGCCAGCCAGAAGCAAATTGAACGGATCCGAACCAAGCTGGCGATGGTGTTTCAACAGTTCAACCTGTGGACACATCGAACCCTTCTGGAAAACGTGATCGAGGTGCCGGTGCATGTCCTGAAGGTTCCGAAATCCGAGGCGATCGAACGCGCACACGAATTGTTGCGTCGGGTAGGGCTGGGCGGCAAGGAAGACACGTTTCCCGCCTACCTTTCTGGCGGGCAGCAGCAGAGGGCTGCAATTGCCCGGGCATTGGCGGTGGACCCTTCCGCCATGCTGTTTGATGAACCGACATCAGCGCTGGACCCTGAACTTGTGGGCGAAGTTCTGACAGTGATCCGCGACCTTGCCGCCGAAGGGCGCACCATGCTGCTGGTCACTCACGAAATGAAGTTCGCGCGCGAAGTCGCGAACCATGTCGTCTACCTTTATCAGGGCCGTATTGAAGAGCAGGGGAAGCCTGCCGAGATCTTTGGAAACCCGCAATCCGAACGACTGAAACAGTTCCTCAGTTCTGTCGGGTAGCACACAAAAAACCGAATAATATCAACAGGGAGAAACCTATGAAACTCAAAGCACTTCTGACCGCGGCCTCTGCCGTGGCCGTTCTGACTTCAGGCGCCGCTGCCGCTGAACAGGTCAAGATCGGCATCGCAGCCGAGCCTTATCCTCCGTTTGCCTCACCCGACAGTTCGGGCAATTGGGTCGGCTGGGAAATTGAGGTGATCGGTGCCGTCTGCGCTGCGGCGGAACTGGACTGCGTGATCACGCCTGTTGCGTGGGATGGCATCATCCCGTCGCTGACCGGCCAGCAGATCGACGCCATCATGGCTTCGATGTCGATCACCGAAGAGCGCCTTAAAACCATCGATTTCAGCGACCCCTACTACAACACCCCGGCGGTGATCGTGGCGGACAAGTCGATGGACATTGAACCGACCCCGGAGTCGCTGGCGGGCAAGATTGTCGGCATCCAGGCCTCGACCATTCATCAGGCTTACGCGCAGGAATACTTCAAGGACGCAGAGCTGAAGGTCTACCAAACGCAGGACGAGGCCAATCAGGACCTGTTCGCGGGCCGCATCGACGCGACCCAGGCGGACAGCATTGCCATGGCCGACTTCGTGAACTCGGACAATGGCAGCTGTTGCGAGATCAAGGGTGCCGTTGCGGATGACCCGGCGATCCTGGGCCGTGGTGTTGGTGCCGGTGTGCGCAAAGGCGATACCGAGCTATTGGAGGCGCTCAACAAAGGGATCGCGGCGATCCTGGCAGATGGAACCCACGAGAAAATCACCGCGGGCTATTTCACGACCAGCATCTACTAAGGCGCTGTTGTGACCGGACTGTTCGAGACACTGGGCCTCGGCGCCAGCGCCGAGTTGCTGTCGCTGTCAAGCTGGGGAGGCAACCTGCTGCGCGGGCTTGCCAATTCGCTGCAGATCGCCTTCGGCGCATTTGGGATGGGGCTGGTAATCGGGCTGTTCGGAGCCTATGGAAAGCTATACGGCGGGAAGGTCACACGCGACCTTCTCGCTATCTACACGACTGTGATCCGGGCGGTACCTGAGCTGGTGCTGATCCTGATCCTCTATTACGTCGGCAGTGATATCATCAACAAGATTTCTGAGGCGGTCGGCGGAGGCCGGGTTGAAATCAACGGTATCGCGGCAGGCATCTGGGTGTTGGGCGTGGTGCAGGGGGCCTATGCCACCGAAGTTCTGCGCGGTGCCATCAAGGCTGTTCCGGTGGGACAGATCGAAGCGGCAAAGTCTTACGGAATGCCAGCTTTCATGATCATGCGTCGGGTAACGATACCCGCGATGATGGGGTTTGCGGTGCCGGGGCTTGCCAATTTGTGGCTCATCGCGACCAAGGACACGGCGTTGCTGGCCGTTGTCGGATTTAGTGAATTGACCCTGGAAACAAGGCAGGCGGCAAGCAGCACCCGGGCCTATTTCACTTTCTTTCTGGCGGCGGGCTTCCTCTATCTTATGGTGACCCTGTTTTCGGGTGTGGTTTTTGCCCGAATTGAGAAATGGGCACGGCGCGGTCAACCTTCGCTGAAAGGGGACGCCGCATGACAACATTCAAAGCCCTGATGCAACCGCACCGCATCGTTATGATGCTTCTGTTTGCGGCATTGGTGATCTGGTGCGCGTTATCGCTGCGCTGGGACTGGATCCCAAAATATGCGCCCTTGGCACTGCAAGGTCTTTGGACCACGGTTTGGCTTCTGGTTGTTACAACTGTTCTGGGCTTTCTTTTGGCTGTGCCGCTTGGATTGGCGCAGGCGGTCGGGCCTTGGTATCTGGCCACTCCAGCTCGGGTATTCTGCACCATAATTCGCGGCACGCCGCTGCTGCTGCAGATTTGGTTGCTGTATTATGGGCTGGGCTCTCTGTTTCCCCAGTTTCCCTGGATCCGCGCATCGGAACTATGGCCGTACCTGCGCCAGGCGTGGCCCTATGCAGTGCTCGCGCTGACCTTGTCATTCGCGGGCTATGAGGGCGAAGTAATGCGCGGCGCGTTTTCCGGGGTGGCGAAAGGGCAGCTTGAGGCCGCAAAGTCATTTGGCATGCCACGTTTCACCATGTTCCGCCGGATCTGGTTGCCGCAGGCAGTCCGCAACGTGCTGCCGACTTTGGGTGGCGAAACAATTTTGCAACTCAAGGCAACCCCGCTGGTGGCGACCATAACAGTGGTCGAGATCTATGCAGTTTCTTCCCGGGTTCGGGCAGACACCTTTATCGTCTACGAACCACTGCTGCTGCTTGCGCTCGTTTATATGGCGATTGCGGGCCTGATTGCTCTGGCATTCCGGCGGTTCGAAGGGGTTTGAATCGCTTTGACGCTTTTCAGATAAACTCGACTTTAGGTTAGGTAAGTGTTTTGCCTGCTTCAGTTTTCTTGCCAAGACTTTTCCGTCAAAGATCTGCCAAAGAAAACAACCGCTCACCTCCAGGCAGCTGGAAAGAACCGAAGAATGGTCAACTCTTTGAAGAATGACGGTTGCTGACCCAGCGGCAACACGACATTCGAGTGAGCGTTTGGACGCAGAGCGTATCAGGGGCTTTTGTGTTTCGCGACCATTGCTGTATTGACGCAACAGCCATGGCAAATTTTCTGGATTTCAGGGTCCCACATGGAACATTACGTGGCATCTGCGCTAAAGTAAGGTGTTAATTCAGTTGCTATGGATATGATCAAAATGACTATTCGCACCAAAGCCGTCGCCCTTGTCCTTGCTGCGATGTACCCGGCAGCTTCAATGGCGAGTGATTCAGAAGTTTCCCGTGTCATGGCGCCGTTCCAAAAGCCAGCTGTACTCCCTGCATCAGGCGTCGACTGGACAGGTTTTTCCGTTGGTTTGGAACTTGGTTATGCCCCCGACGTGGAAGGCTCCAGCGGTCCGATCTACGGCGCGAAATTCGGCTGGGACTACGATTTCGGCAAGGTCATAATCGGGTATTTTCTGCAATACACCCGGACGAATCTGGACATTGACCCTGGTTTCGAACTGGGTTCGTACAAGCGTTTTGGCGCGCGCGGCGGCATCGACAGCGGCTTAAACATGTACTACGCCAGCGCCGGTTATGCTGAGCTCGACACGCACGCCAGTGGCAATATCAATCCAGGCGAAGGCGATGGTTATTTCGTGTCTCTTGGTTATGAACGTTTCATCCGCGAGGAGGTCACGCTCGGCGCCGAGTTGGTCTATTCTGAGTACTCGGATTTTGAACGTGACTTTAAAGACTTGGGTGTAACCACACTCTCGTTTTCCTTGAACTACAGGTTCTGAATCGGAACAGGCCACTGACCCGTATTCAATTATGCGGCCCGGGCAGCGCGGCAAGGGCGTCGCGTGGATTTCCCATTAGTTAGGCGCGGCACATGGTATCTGCATGATACCGATATGCTTTTCTTGCCACCCGTCGGAGTGTACCATTGGTCTTGCGCATGTTGCGTGAGTCCTTCGGAGCACTTGCGCCCCACGCGTTGTCTGCAAGGAGGCGTAGCAATTCGGTGCCAATCTATCCCACGCTAAAGACCGTATTCATTCATATTCCAAAAACTGCGGGATCGACGGTTTCAACAATTTTGCGCCGCCCGAACCTCCTGAATTTTACGAAACATGATCCTTCTCCTGCGATCGACAAGCACTCGTCTTTATTTGTGCATCTCGAGCAGTTGGGGCCGGAGGCGGCAGACTATTTCAAGTTCAGTTTTGTTCGGAATCCTTGGGACAGGTTGGTCTCGGCCTATCACTATATCATCGCGCGGCGTCAGGAACTGGAACTGGTGGCCAGTCACCCCGATTTCGAGAGCTTCCTGTCTTCATTCACGGAAGAACCTTCAAAGTACCTCGACATACCCTACTTCAAACCCCAATCCAGTTTTCTCGTAAATGACGACGGTGAAATGCCGTTGGATTTCCTGGGCCGCTTCGAAACCCTCGATAAAGACTTAAAAGTCGTGCTTCGGGAAATTGGCAGCAGGCGTATGTTCTTCAAGCATCGAAAGAAATCGAAAAGGCGAGATTACCGGGAATACTATTCCGATGAAAGCAGTAAAGCGGTTGGTGAGGTTTACATCCGCGACATTGAGAATTTCGGGTATGATTTCAACGACGGCCTGGTTCGCAAGAAGAACTTCTCTCTTCGAAAGTTGTAGCCCCAAGGGGTGACTGATGGTAAAATAGAGTTGGTTTCTACCCGGGCATTGAGTTCGCGCAAAGCGCACGAATCCTCCGCCTCGATGCCTTAATTTAGGCAGGTTCAAACCCGACCGTAGTCAACACGATCAAACAAATGGCTCGCGAGAGCCTTGCGTCTGGATCCCGCCGTCATGGGAGTGCCACGAGACCAAGATGGGTCCAAACTGGTGCCATTAATTCGCTAAGCCCTGGAAATTGGTTGGCTTCAAACGACCCTCTGCAAATCACTTTTGAAACAAATCCTTGCGCAACGTCGTAAGGGCTTCGGCGTCGATCTTGGCGTGAATAACAGTTGTTGCCCCGCTGGAAAATGCGCTGGTCAGGGCTGGCCCCAGATCCTCCGGCGACTCTATCCAGATTCCTTTGCCGCCACACAACTCAGCGAACCGGTCGAACCCGGGCGAGGCGATTTCGGCACCAAGCAGACGGCCTTCGAAAAACTCCTGTTGATAAGCTTTTTCCGCTCCCCATGCCTCGTTATCCAGGACCACGATCACTATCGGCAATCCATATGAGATTGCTGTCTGAATTTCGATCATAGTGTATCCGATCGCGCCGTCGCCCATGATTGCCACGACCGGTCGATCCGGGGCGGCGGCCTTGGCGCCAATTGCCGCCGGAAGACCAAAACCGACCAATCCGAAGTCCAGCGGTGTGATCAGGGACCTGGGTGCATAGTGGGCTAGCCTGTCTGCTGCCTGAAGACACGTGTTGCCGGTATCCAGCGTTACAATTGCATTCTCGGGCAGTACTTTCCGAATTTCCGCCAAGGCGCGTCTGGGGTGCATAGGCCGCGTGGCGATCCTGGCCTCTTCGTCACGTTCGGCACGTAAGGTTTTCATGTTGTCTTGAAAAGAAATACGCCATGGATCAGCGGCGGGCTTTGAACATTTTTCGATCAACGCGAAGGCCGTTTGGCAGGCGTCTGCCTGAACTGCGATCTCAGCCGGAAAATAGCGACCAACGGCGGACCCTTCGATATCCACTTGGGCAATTCGGGTATCGGCTCCGACATAGTCATTGCTGTGAAAGGTCGAGTTGAACCCCAACCGCGCGCCCAGAACGACCATAACGTCTGCCTCTTTGGTCAGGCGCGAGGCAACGCGATTGCCACGTGGCCCCGCCTGTCCTGCGAACCAGGGATGACCATGCCGCATGACATCCGCATGACCCGTCGACGCGACCACCGGAATCTCGAGCGTTTCGGCAAGCCTTGTCAGCGTGTCACACCCGGCACTCCACTTAAACCCGGCACCTGCGAAAATCACCGGGCGCTTTGCGCCGGACAGCAGTCTGGCTATCGCGGTCACATCCTCGGGTGCAGGCGGGCCGGGGCGGGCTATTTTGACGGGCTCCGGCGCAATGGGCGGAACCTGGGCCGCGAAAAGATCGCGCGGGACATGCAATACCACCGGCCCGCGTCTACCCGAAATTGCAAAGCGGATCGCATCTTCGAGCATTGGCGCCAGTCGGCTAGGATCGGTCACAATCACCGAACGCTTGCAGATCGGAGCAAACAACGCGACCTGGTCGACTTCCTGAAACGTATCCTTGGCCTGATCGGATCGGCTGATCGCCCCTGCTATGACGACAAGCGGCGAATAGGCCAGATGGGCCTCGGCCACTGCAGTTACAATATTGACCACGCCGGGGCCGGCCTGCGCGCCAAGGACAACCCCGGGTTTGCCCGTCATGCGCGCCCAGGCATCCGCCATGTGCCCAGCTGCGCGTTCATCGCGGGCGCCGACATAGGCGATATCGCCGCCGCGATACATTGCGTCGTAAAGTTCCAGCATCGAGCCGCCGAGTAATCCGAATACCGTGTCGATCCGGTTGGCCTTCAAAACGCGATAGACGGCCTCACCGCCATTGATCGTGGTCATCATTTACTCCTCGGATCGGGGGCGCAGGTTCTTTGGGTCGAAAAGCGCTTCGTCATGGACTGTAACGGGTATGTCTTGATTCAGAATCTGCACCGAAAGCCCACTTCGCGCCGTACCCCTGCGCACGAACAGCCAGCCCAGAGATTTTCCGATCGTGTAACCATATCCACCCGACGTTGTCAGGCCGACAACAACGCTGTTATGCAGGACGGGTTCTCCGCCATGAATGTCGATACGATCTGAGTGCAGTTCGCAATAAAGCAGTTCCCATTCCGGTACGCGTGCCAACAAGGCATTCCGCCCAATGAAATCGCGCCCTTCTGCACGAACGAAACGGTCCAAACCGACATCCAGCGGACCGACATCGGTGGTCAGTTCGCCCGACGCGCGATAGGCCTTCTCCATTCGCATGCCGTTGAAGGCGTAACTGCCAAGATCAATCAGGCCGTGCCCGGCACCTGCCGCGTGGAGCGCATAATAGATTTCCGCGATCCGGTGCAGCGGCGCGTGAATCTCCCAACCCAACTCTCCAACAAAAGATACTCGCAGGGCATAGACTGGCACATCCGCGGCGGTGATTTCCTGCCCCGACAACCAGGGGAAGGCGGCATTCGACAGATCCGCGTCGGTAAGTTCACGCAGGATTTTGCGCGAGTTCGGACCGGACAGGGCCAGCATCCCCCAGTCCGAAGTTCGGTTGATCATTCGCACGTCCTCGCCTGGCCGAATGTGCGATCGGATCCAATCAAAGTCCGGTTTGGAGCGGGCTATTGCGGAGCCTGTGAAATACCGATCCCGGGCAATGCGCCAGATCGTCATCTCGGTTTCGAACCGTCCATTGGGCGTTAACAGGTGGTTCAGGCTTATGCCTCCGTCGCGGGAGGGGATTGTGTTTGCAGACAACCTGTCCAGCAGATTGTAGGCATCCGGGCCGGTAATTTCGAACTGAGAAAATGCGCATAGATCAATTACGCCAGCAGACGCACGGGTTGCTTGCGCCTCGGCCATCGCGTTGGTGTGCCATGGCTGGTGCCCCCAGCCTATCTGCTCGACCTCACCCGGCATGCCAAAATACCGTGGGCGTTCCCACCCTGCGGTCTCGCCGAAAACCGCTCCTTTGGCGGCCAACCGATCATACAGCGGATGTCGCTTGATCGGGCGAAGGGACGTGAACTGCTTGCCAGGGCAGGGCGTGTCATGGCGGCGCATGAATTCATCTTTGGTGCGTTCGACGATAAAGGTGTCACTGGCAAAATCGCCGTAACGGCGCGGGTCCATCGTCCTTGTGTTGATCTGCGTTTCGCCGTGAACCATCCAGTCGGCCAGCACCTTGCCCGCACCGCCGCCCCACGCGAGGCCGATAGACGACCCACAGGACAGCCAGACATTCGGCGCACCCGAGGGCCCAACCAGCATCCCCCCGTCGGGTGTGTGTGTGATTGCACCCCGTACCACTCGCTTGATGCCCAGATCAGCAAGGACAGGCATTTTTTCAAAGGCGATCATCAAGAAGTCGCCAATCGAGTCGTAATCGGCCTCGAACAGTTCATTTTCGGCCTTCCAGGTCGCACCCTGCGGCATTGTCCAGACGGTCGGGCAAACATGGCCTTCGTATATTCCGATCAGGCCGGACTTCTGTTCCTGTCTGATATACCCGCCAAAGGCGTTGTCGCGCATAACCGGCAGTTCCGGGCGGTTTTCGAATTCAGGCACGGCATCAGTGACCAGATAGTGATGCAGGCACGAGACCGAGGGGATTTTCAAACCAAACCACTCGCCAACCTGATTGGCATAGCTGCCTGCGGCGATCACCACGTGTTCGGCCAGTACTTCACCATTTTCCGTGCGCAGCAGCCAAATGTCCCCTCGTCGGCTTGCGCCCAGAACCTGATTGCGGCGGTCAATTTTGGCCCCACGCGCGCGGGAAGCCGCTGCCAGCGCCTGGGTCACGCCGGACGGGTCGATATGTCCGTCTTCGAACGTCCGGACTGCCGCCTTGACGTTGTCGACCTTATAAAACGGATTGCCTTTTGCAACCTCATCCGGCCCGACCAGTTCCATCGGCAGATCGAGCATCTTGCCCACACCCATGATGGATTTCATCCAGTCAACCTCATCATCGGTTGTGGCAATGCGAAAACCGCCGACTTCATGCCAGCCGATGCTTTGGCCCGTCTCTTTTTCAACCTGCTTGTAGGTTGCGATCGAGGTCTTGTTGATCCATCCCGCGATACGGCTGCTCACGGCGTGAGCGATCTGCCCCGCGGCGTGCCAGGTCGAGCCACTTGTCAATTCCGCTTTCTCGAACAGAATCGTATCTGTCCAGCCGTTTTCGGCCAACTGAAATTGCGCAGCGACCCCCATGATACCGCCGCCAATGATGGCGACACGGGTGGTGCGCGTCACGTCCGTCACGAAAATGCTTCCTTCGCGGGTTTCAAAGTGGCCTGCGCCGAAAACCGCACACAGGCGATTTCAACTTCAACAGGCAGCGTGCCATCCGCAGTCCAGGATTTCTCTTCGAAAGACCGCTGGATATCGTGCACAACTGCCAAGGCCACAGATCGGTTGAACCGATAACTCCAGGCCGACGACGTTATCTGCCCGATGGCGCGCCCGTTCAGATAGATCGGCTCATCGTGGATCGGTATCGCGGCCGGATCATCAAACAGCAGCGAAACAATCCGTTTTGTCGTTTCCAGTTCGAGCAGCGCATCTTCACCAACAAAACCAGAGCCAAATGCGCAGAAGGCCGCAAGCCCGGCTTCAGCGGGTGTGGTGCCGGGGGTCAGTTCGTGGCCAAAGGCCCGAAAGCCGCTTTCAATCCGCAAAGAACCACTAGCAAAGAGACCAGCATGGGTCGCCCCGGCCCTCACCAGCGCCTCATGCGCGGCCATCGCCATTTCTGCTGGGATATAGAGTTCGAACCCTTCTTCGCCGGTAAAGCTCAGGCGGCCGACCCAGCTACGGGCGAGGCCGATTTCAGCGGGCCTGAATTGAAATCTCTTGAGATCGGGCAGGGGAGTGTTTGTGGTCGCTTGAAGAACATCGCAGGCCCTTTGTCCGGCGAGACCCAGGATGGCATATCCGCTTGTTACATCAGTAAACTCAACACGATATACGCCCCGCGTTTCACGCATCCTTTTCAGGTTACGCACAACTTCACTTGCACCCGTGATCATCAGGAAGGTTTGCGGGCCGTGCCGCTGAACCGTCACGTCGCTCTCGATCCCGCCACGTTTGTTCAGGATTTGCGAGTACACAATCCGACCCTCGGCAACATCTATCTGCGCCGCACACAGCCGGTTCAGAAAGGCGCAGGCATCGGGGCCTTGGATCATGATCTTGCCGAACGCACTCTGGTCCAGAATGGCGGCACCCTGGCGGCAGGCGGCCACTTCGCGGCCGACCTGCTCGCGCCATGTGGGCACACTGAAGGTCAGCGGCAAGTGGGCGGCTTCACCGCCGAAATGCACTGCACGTTCCCATCCGCCGCGGTATTCAAATCGTGCCCCTGCGGCCACCAGCCCCTCGTGAACAGGCGAGCGACGCTGCCCCCGCGCAGTCTCCATCGAGCGCCCGGGGTAGGGATTGTCGTAGTGGCGTCCCAGAACTTCGGGAATGCGTGCCTCCAGCGCGCCCAGAACGTTCATCTCCGGGCTGAACCGCCGGATATCGGCTTCGGCAAGTTCCATCGTCGGCTCGCCGGCAATGATCCACTCGGCCATTGCCATGCCCGCGCCCCCGGCCAGCGCGATACCGGTGGAGTTCATCCCACCGATCAGAAACAGTCCAGGAACATCCGGGCTTTCGCCCAACATGAACTGGCTGTCGAGGGTGAAGCTTTCGGGGCCGTTCAGCAGCATCCGCACTTCGGCACGCTCCAGCGCGGGAATGCGTCGCAGCGCGTTTTCCATCATTGGCGTGAAATGATCCCAGTCTTCGTCCAGCAGGTCGAAGCTGAAATCAGCAGGCAGGCGATCCAGCGGCAGGCCCTTTGCATGGGGTTCGAATGAACCCACCAGAAGCCCTTCGACATCGTCGCGGGCGTACAGGAACGCATCCTGATCGTTGAGTGTCGGCAGATGTGCGCCCGGCCCAAGCGCCTGCACTTCGGGCAGCGGCTTGGTCAGCATGTAGAAGTGCTCGCAGGCGTAAAGGGGCATGTGCGCGCCGGCCATGGCCGCCACTTCGCGGGACCACAGTCCACATGCGATCACCACCTCTTCAGCTTCGATCAGGTGGTCACCGACTTCGACGGCTGCAATCCGACCGCCTTTTTTTTGCAGACCCGTTAACTTGGTGTCCTCGAATATTTGCACACCGCGCGTCCGGGCCCCTTTCGACAGCGCCAGCGCAACATCGGATGGGTTGACCCTGCCGTCGGCGGGTGACCAGACTGCCCCCAGGACGTCGTCCACAGTGATCAGAGGCCATAGGTCCTGCGCGCGGGCCGCATCGACCACTTCGGCCTCAAGCCCGAACGCACGGCCCAGCGAAACCTGACGTTTGATGTTGGTCAGGCGATCACCGTTCGTGGCCAGCGTAAGCGACCCGGTTTGAACCCAGCCCGTCGCTTGCCCGGTCTCACGTTCGAGTGCGCCATATAGGTCAATCGAATAGTTGATCAGCTTTGTCAGAGTGGCCGACGGGCGCAAGCGACGCACCAGACCCGCCGCATGCCACGTGGTGCCCGAGGTCAGTTTGGAACGTTCGAGCACGATGATGTCATTGCGACCCTCAAGGGCCAGATGGTAGGCGACCGAGCACCCGATCACGCCTCCGCCTATCACGATGGTGCGTGCATGGTGGGGCAGAGTCATGCAGTATCCCCATGGAATGTTCTTGTTTCGAGCGCGCTGAAAGCGCTGTCAGTGCGATCGGTCATGGCTCTCTCCCGATCCGGCGGCGGCTCAGGCGAATGTCGAATTGCTGTCGCACATCGCGATCGACCGCATCCGGAATGTGTGAGGGGAAATGATTTGCAAGCAACTCACGCGCCTTGGCTTTCGCAACTTCACCGACTGGACATGCGCCATCTTCCTGCCAGTCAACCGGTGTGCGCCTGTCGCCAACATGAGGATAGAAATAGTCCGATTTCATTCGGTCGTAGGTATGAACCTCACCCAGGTAGTGACCTGGACCCCGACACACATCGGCGATCACCTGCGCTGCAATGTTGTCATGCGATACCTCGATCCCACGTATTGTCCGAAGCACATTGCCCAAAAGGTCGTTGTCGCTGACATAGCCTTCCAATGAAACGCCCAGAAGGCTGGCATGACTGCCGGCGGCCTGCGTGACGATGTTCGATCCCGCATGCGCCGCCATGGCGACTGCCAGGCATTTCTCGGCCCCGTATTGGGAATCCAGTGTCTTGGCGTCGGTAATCCCGGCAATGGACGAAGTCGGCAGGTTGAAATGCCGCCCCATCTGCGCCGCACCGGCCATCAGGATCGCCTGTTCCCCTCCGCCACCAGACATCGACCCGGTGCGCAGGTCGGCGACCAAAGGTTTGGGGGCAAAAATCGCACGAACCTGCGGATCGACGAGGCGGGCAAAAACCAATCCGGCGAGCGTTTCAGCCACGGCCTGTACAAGTGACCCGGCCAAGGTGGCCGGGCTTGTGGCCCCGGCCTGTCCCGCGCTGATCAATTGTACCGGAAAACCCGCAAGAATAGCGGCCTCGAGCACTTCACAAGCCTCTTCCGCGAAGCGCATGGGCGGCACAACATGACAGACCATGACAGTCAGGAACGGTCGCGCGCGAAAGGCGGCCTCGTCACCTGCGATCCTGTAACAAAGGCGGGCAATGGCGGGGACGTATTCGGGTCCGGTGATCGAGACGGAAACATGCTTGGACGTGCCCATCAGGCAGGCATAGGCAGTGTTGAGGTCCATTGCCGCAGCAGGGTCAACGTCGCGCGCAACGACCGGACGGCTGAAATGATGGATGTTCTCCATCCTGTCGACCAGTCGGGCGGCATCATACAGGTCGGTCAGGGTTGAAGGGCGGTAGTGGCCCGTATCGATGTCGAAGACACCCGGCGCGGCGCCGCCGGTGGACATATGGACCCGCGTGCCTTCTATCCGCAGATCGTTTTCAGGAACCTGCCCGCAAAGGACAAAGTTCCGCCTTGCCTGCTTGATCGACTTGCGCACAAGGGCGCGCGGAAACAACAATCGTCCGTCATCGCCCAGCGTCCCGCCCGCTGCCGTTACTTTGTCGACCATGGATGGGGTCGGCTGACTTAGTCCGAGAGTCTCAAGCAGCAGTAATGCGGCTTCCTCGGTCTGAGCGACTTCATTAGGGGACAGCGGTTTCAGGCACCCGCCAACCACACCCGGCCATACCGCAGGGCTGGCCTCGTCGCTGTTATCTTGTGTCAGACGGTCCTTGCGACCGCGCCGGCGCGTAGACATCGGCCTATTGTCATGAGCTCAGCTTCATTCAAAGTCAGCCTACACAGCCATAGGGCTTGTTTACAAAAGCCGTTTTCTCAGCAATTGATGAGTAAAACTTACATTAGGGAAATTCGTGACCGCCTCTCTTCCCGCCCTTCGCGCCTTCGATGCAGCCGCCCGCCAGGGCAGTTTTCGAATTGCGGCCGAGAAACTGTCAGTCACACCCACGGCGATCAGCCATCACATTCGAGGGCTGGAAGAGCAGCTGGGTGTCAAGCTGTTTGAACGGGCCGGGCGCGAGGTCGCGTTGACGGAAGATGGCAAGCGTCTGGCGGCAGCAACGGCTCAGGCATTTGAAGTTCTGAATGACGCGGTGCGTTCGGTTCGCCGCAGCTCCCGCAAGGTGGTCCGACTTGCTGCGGGGCCGATTTTCACTGCCCGCTGGCTGATGCCCCGGATCGGTGATTTTTGGGACGACCACCCCGAGATCGAGCTGGAGGTGGTTCCTTCTTATCAACCCGGCACGCTGAACAGGGCAAACATCGACATCGTGATCCGCTGGGAACGAATGGCCGAGATGCCCGAAAATGCGATCAAGCTGATCGAGCTTGCCCCCGTTGCCATAGCGTCGGAGGCATTTGTCATGAAGCACGGCCCGGTGAATGAGCCCCAAGACCTGTTGCACTGTCCGCTGTTGCATCAAAGGAACCACTGGGGTTGGCTCGACTGGTTCCGGGCGATGAATGTCCCGGTTGATGGCCCTTTGCGTGGTCCGATCTTTGAAGATGCCAATGTTCTGCTGCGGGGTGCCGCAGAAGGGCAGGGCGCGATTGTCGGCTGGCTGCCCTTGATCGATCAGGATCTGGCCGAAGGTCGCGTCGTGCGTCTGTTTGATGAAAAAATAACACCCACTCATGGTTACTTCGTCGAGAGCACAGGACTTGGCCGATCGCGACGCGAGACCCGGGCCGCGATTGAATGGCTGCAGGTTCAAAGCCTGGGCTCGCAGGCTGATCTGCCCTGATCCCGCCAGTTGAGAAGCATCCTTCATGCCAGTGAAGCGTGAAGGGCGAATTTGGTTGAAATTGTTTCGACATCACCCTAATCACGGCCTCACCTCGGGGTGCGCGGAATGCCGCGCTGAGACGCCCATAGCGAACCCGTTGAACCTGAACCGGCTAGAACCGGCGGAGGGAAAGGTGACGGTTTCATCCACCCTTGCCCTCTCGCCGCAATGGAGGATGACATGAAACATCTGCTGATTGCTGCGGGAATTCTGAGCGCGACTTCGGCTATCGCCGCCGACAAACCTCAGCTGACCGTTTTTACTTATGACAGCTTCGTCTCGGATTGGGGTCCGGGTCCGCAGGTCAAGGAAGCATTCGAAGCGGTCTGCGACTGCGAACTGAACCTTGTTGGAGTGGAAGACGGTGCCGCCCTGTTGTCGCGCATCCGTCTGGAAGGTGAAAACTCGGATGCAGACGTCGTCTTGGGTCTGGACACAAACCTGATTGCGGCAGCAAAGGAAACCGGCCTGTTTGCGCCCAGTTCGGTCAGCGCCGAATACACTTTGCCCGTAGAATGGAACGATGACGTATTCGCGCCTTACGACTGGGGGTATTTCGCGTTTGTCCATAATGCCGACGCAGCAGCACCGGCCAATTTCCGTGAGCTGGCCGACGGTGATACCAAAATCATCATTCAGGATCCGCGTTCATCCACACCAGGGCTTGGCCTGTTGCTGTGGGTCAAAGCCGCCTATGGTGACGAAGCCCCCGAAATCTGGGCAGGACTGGCTGATAATATCGTGACCGTCACCAAGGGCTGGTCCGAGGCGTATGGACTGTTTCTTGAGGGTGAGGCTGACATGGTTCTCAGTTACACCACATCACCTGCCTATCACCTGATCGCTGAAGAAGATGCAAGCAAGGCGGCGGCGGCATTTGACGAAGGTCACTATATGCAGGTCGAAGTAGCCGGGAAACTGGCCGGAACCAATCAGCCTGAACTGGCGGACCAGTTTTTGCAGTTCATGGTTTCGGACGCTTTTCAGCAGATCATTCCGACAACCAACTGGATGTATCCGGCGGTAACGCCTGCGGCGGGCCTGCCCGAAGGGTTTGATACACTGACCGTACCGGAAAAATCTTTGCTGCTGGATTCTGATCAGGCGGCAGCCGTGCGGGACGAGGCGTTGGCGGAATGGCTGGGCGCGCTCAGCCAGTAAATCCGACGCCGGGTATTGGCGCGGCGACACTGATTGCCGTGCTTATTCTTGGTACGTTCGCCGCAGTTGCCCTGCGCGCCGACTCCGCAAGTGGGTTCGGACCGGCCGATTGGTCAGCCCTTCGGTTCACGCTGGTTCAGGCGGTGTTGTCCGCCATTTTCAGTGCAGGGCTTGCCGTTCCTGTCGCCCGCGCGCTGGCCCGGCGGCGTTTTCGCGGGCGGGCGGTTCTGATCGCGCTGCTGGGGGCGCCGTTCATTTTGCCGGTCATTGTCGCCATCATCGGCTTGCTGCAGGTTTTCGGCCGAGCGGGCTGGATTTCAGACGTTCTAGCGGTTTTTGGGCTACCGCCGATCCGTATCTACGGGCTGCATGGCGTGGTTCTGGCGCATGTCTTTTTCAATCTCCCCTTGGCCACGCGTCTGATCTTGCAGGGGTGGCAGGAGATTCCGTCCGAAAGGTTTCGATTGGCCGCCCAGTTGGGTTGCAACGGATGGGCCATGTTCCGGCTGATCGAAATGCCTATGCTGGCGCGTATCCTGCCCGGTGTTCTGGCCGTTGTTTTTGCCATTTGCCTGACCAGTTTTGCAGTTGCCCTGACTTTGGGTGGTGGACCACGCGCGACCACGATAGAACTCGCGATTTACCAGGCCTTTACCTATGATTTCAACTTGGGTCGCGCCGCGCTTCTGTCCGGGGTGCAGCTGGTTCTGACCGCGACTGCGGCCCTGGCAGCGCTCAGGTTCTCCAGGGGTGACGGGTTTGGTGCCGGGCTGGATCGTTCCATCCGACGCTGGGATGAAGGGACGCGGGCGTTTGATGCCTTCTGGATCAGCGCAGCGGCGGTCTTTCTCCTGCTGCCGTTGACCTCGGTCGTGATCTCCGGACTTTCGGGAGTGTTCGAGATATCGGTGCTGGTGTACCGGGCGGCCTTGATATCCGTTTTGGTCGCGGCAGCCAGCACCGTCGTTCTGCTGCTTCTGGCCTTGCCGATGGCGATGACGGTTGCAACCGGGCGATACGGGATCGTCGAACTCTGCGGTATTCTTGGATTGGCAGCGTCACCTCTGGTCATCGGCACCGGGCTGTTCATCCTGATCCGCCCACTTGCCAACCCTACTGTTCTGGCCCTGCCTGTAACGGCTCTGGTGAATGCCGTCATGGCGTTGCCCTTTGCCCTGAGGATACTTGTTCCATCGACGCGCGAGGTTGTTGCGCAATACGGTCGTCTGGCACTGTCACTGGATATGAGCAGATGGAGTTTTGTGACACGCATTCTGCTGCCCCGCCTGCGACCGCAAATCGGATTTGCCGCGGGTCTGGCGGCGGCACTGTCCATGGGGGATCTGGGGGTCATCGCGCTATTTGCCGATGCACAAATTGCTACGCTTCCGCTTCAGGTTTACCGGCTGATGGGAGCCTATCAGATGGAGGCAGCGGCCGGTGGCGCCCTGTTGCTGCTGGCGCTTTCGATGGGGGCATTCTGGCTTTTGGATCGAGGAGGGCGCTGGCATGCTGAAGCTTGATGGCTGTGCGATTTCAAATGGCGATTTCGTATTACGCGCGAACCTGCAAATCGAAACCGGATCACGGGTTGCGATCATTGGTCCTTCCGGTGCGGGAAAGTCGACCCTTTTAGAAGCGATCGCTGGGTTTCGCGATCTGGCCGCGGGGCAAATTTACTGGCGCGGCGGCGATATTACCGGATTACCGCCGGGGCAGCGCCCGCTGGCGATGCTGTTTCAGGATGGGAACTTGTTTCCTCATCTGACCGCTGGCCAGAACATCGCCCTGGGTTTGCATCCGAACGGCCGGTTGTCAGCCGATGAGCAGGCACAGGTGCATTCCGCGTTGGATCGTGTTGGCTTGCCCGATATGGCGGACCGGCGACCGGCACAATTGTCGGGCGGTCAACAAAGCCGTGTTGCCCTTGCCCGCGTGCTGGTACAACAGCGGCCTTTGCTTTTGCTGGACGAGCCGTTTGCCGCTCTGGGGCCGGCGCTCAAGGCGGAAATGCTGGATCTTGTCTCCGCCCTGACGACCGAGGCCGGAACGACAATGATGATGGTCAGCCATGATCCACAGGATGCAAGACGAATCGCAAGTCATTCGGTTCTGGTGGCGGATGGGCTGGCGCACCCGGTCACCGAGACATCCACACTTTTTGATAACCCGCCGCCTGCGCTGCGAGACTATCTTGGGTGACACGTCCGCCGTCAGTTGGCCCCGGCGACCAGATTCCACAGGAACAGATCCAAGGAGCGTGAAATCTTGTTGCGGTCAAAATTATCCGAAAAACTTCGCACAAGGATTGAATCGTGACCCTTGTGGATCTCGATCGTGAGCTGCTGCAGAAACGCCAAGGTGAGTTGGTCCGAACTGTTCATCTGATCTGACAAGTGGACGAAAATGCCATAGCGCTCTTCAGAATAGACCTGAGCGTCCGCACGGGCCTGACAATCCGGGTTTCTTTCAATGTAGGATTTCAATGCCAGCGTCACGATCTCAAGATCGCCAACCGAGTAATAGATTTGCCCGTCGCACAGCGCTTGCGCCAGTTTTTCATGGTTTGGGTAACTGCGGACAACATAGGCAGCGTCAGGATCTGTATCGGCCGCATCGGCGCTGACATATTTAGCAAGCGAACCCACATCCCACGTCAACCCAGCCACGGCATCCGGGCAATCGGTCAGGCGTTTTTTCTCATCGTCGCTGAGAACAACCTTGTCTACATCCGGATGCATTCTAACGATTTCCGAGAATGTCTCGCCGAAACCGTATTTTTCTGCAATCAGCCTAATAGAGCGCGGTGCCGTGGTGCCTTCCACGATCCCTGCGACCGGGCCGATACAGGGCCAGTGACCAGCCCACTGGTCACGCGTCGTCTCCGCCCTTCCGACACCAGACAGATAGACCGGCGGGGAAACAAGCACGCCGGGATAGGACAAACGCTCTTGGGTAATGGTGGCCGGATCGCAGAGAATGTTGATTTTGCCGCTTTGTAGGTCGGTGAACCGGTCCCGCGCCTCGACAGCCTTCCATTCAACGGTGAAATCGCGGGACTTCTGCAGTTCTTCAAGGACCGTGGCGCAGATATTGACCATGTAGCCGGTGAACACCTCACCCGACGCAAGAGGCGGCGTATCGCTGGTCAAACGTCCTTCGCGATCACGCACCGCGAGATACGAAAAAGGCGGGGCGTCCGTTCGCACGCCAACGATCAGGTCCGCTTCGGCCGTGACAGAAGAGGCAGTGCCTTGCCAGGCCAAAGCCGCCAAGGCGAACGCCAAAACAGCAGGGCGTGTCATGAGCGGCCATCCGATCTCTGGGGCTCGCGGATGCGGGTGCCGACAACTGACAGGATTTTCTTCATCGACCCGGTTTCAGCCAGTTCGGCGGCAATTGCGTAAAAGACCAGAAAAATGGAATAGGGAAGCGTTACCATGATTGCGATGTCCAGCAGGCCAAGGCCCGTCGCCGGGGGGACTATATTGAACAGGCTTGCGGCCAGATTTGCCACCATCAGAAGGAATGCCGATACCACCAGGGCGATACCAACTGTCACGAACCAGCGCATCCGGTCATGCTGATCCGCAACGAACAATAGGGCGCAGGCCGTCACGTAAGACAGCAAAAAGATGCGCGGCAACTGTTCGATTTCATCCTTCAGGAAATTCAGGCCTGTTGTGATCATCGCGCTGCCGTCACCGTCCAGCGCGTGTCGAACGACACCATCCGCGCCGATGCAGGTTATCGCACCATAGAGAACCGTGGCCAGGAAGGCGGGCCAGAAAGCAAGCTTGGCATAGTCCCAGAACGGAATCTGTATATCGTCACTGCGGGGCCAGCTGCCCTGATCCATCCTGAGATGCCGCAGCAGTATGGTAAGAAACGCCAGCAGGATAAGTGACGGGATCAGGGGGATCAGCATGGCGGCGCAGATTTCGCGCAATTCGGTCGCATCGTTAACGTTACTGCTGAACATGGCCACCTGTTCAACCAGGACATAGCTGAAAACCGCCCCGAAAATACTTGCAAGCGTGATGTCGTGCAGGGATTGCGCGGTGTCTTCACCAGTCACTTTTTCGATGATCTGTGCCGTTGGCGTGTTCATCAGCGCTTCGGGCACTTTGCGCGACCTGATCGAATAAAGCGCAAACAGACACTGCATCGAGTCCGCCAGTTTTGCGGTTTCATCCTGCAGGCTCTGCAAGGTGTCTTTTTCCAGCTTGAAGTTGGCAATGCGGCCCAGAATGCTGGCGTACCGTGATCGCAGGTCGTCGATCCGCGCCAGAGGGGTATCTTCGTTGAACAATTGCCGGAAGGCCGAGCTTTGCGGCCCGATGATTGGCGGTTGCAGCAAATCGATACAGCGCAACGAGCTTTCGATGCTTTGCACCATTCCATCCATGATCGGGTCAACCTTGCTTGCCGCGATCTTCTCACGAAAAGCTTTCCACAGCGGCAGGGTCTCGCCATCTCCATAGCTTCCGTAATTCAGATCTTCGAGAGATTGCAGCACCCGAAAAATGTTTCTGGGTACACCGGCAAAGAAATAGGCGATGGCGCGGATTTTGCGCTCGATGACCTGAAAGGTGGGTGAAGCGGCCCCAAAGGTGATGGCGATGGCCAGCCAGAACGGCAGAGTACGCGGATCAACGGCAGGCCCCGCACCAGCCTCCGGGTTAACGATGGATCGGGCCACAACGTTGGACCCGCCTGTCGCGGCCGTCGCTTCCTTGCTGCCCATCACAAAGGTCGCGATCAGTTCCGGCGACATCAGCATCACGAAGTAGATGCCGACAAAGAACACCATATATATCGCCAGACCACGGCGGTTTTCGGCCTTGGTGGTCAGTGCCGACATTCGGACGTTTTCAAGTTCTTTACGAGATGCCTGGTTGTTGGATTTCAAATTGTCCACGGCGTCAGAGGTTGTGTATTCCTTGTACGCCTCGAACAGCAGTATCAGCCCACCCAGGCCGATGGCCCAAACAGCATAGTTGCCCATGTTTTCGGTTCCCCGACTCTGTTGCGTCAATCAAAGAGTTTCGCGTAACCGCACTACCAGCCGCATTTTTCATATTTGGGATTGCAGGAAGTATTGGCGTAGGCCGCAGACTCTTTGATCACCGCGTTCGCGGCAACCAATATCAAAATGATAACAACAAGATACCGCATCAGTCACTCCATAAAAAACTAAAAAACGGCTGCGCCGATCAAATGTTCATACTAAATATCTAAAAACGTAACATAAAACTTGCAATTACGCAACCTGAGGGGGAGCGTCCCGCCTGATTACACCGATGCCGTCACAAGCCGCTATGGTTGTCCGCGTTCAATGGCACAGGTTGTGGAAGTGCCAAAAAAGTTATCCAGGTAGCCGGGTGGCGAATCCGGCGTGATCCCATATGGCCATTAAAATGGTCAGGAAGTACCCGGAAACCAAACAATATCAACTGCCTTGGCCGGGCGCAGGCTTCCACTGAAAACCCACGCGAATAATCCCATGATCCGTGGTTCCGCTTTCTTTATGATCGTCATGGTTCAGGTGGTCATTCTGCACCAGCATCTCGTCAAAAGCCCAAAGGCGCTTCTTCGAGTTATCGTAAAACTCCTGACTGAACATGATGTGGTCCAAGCTTTCGCGCTGTCCTTTGAACACATGCGTGTAATATACGTCGCGCGTCGAACGGTATTCCTGCATGGTTTGCGCGGTATAAAGCGCGTTGTCGGCTCCTCCCGAAGACAGAGGCGACAGGTAGGTTGGCTGTTCTGACAGAATATTGAGCGTGTTGCTTTCCTTGCCGTCATTCATATCGCCGATCAGAACCACAGGGGTATCCGTTTTCTTTGTCAGGTTGGTTATGATCACGCGCAAAGCGGCCGCTTCGGCGGTCCTGCGCACGGTTGAGATAGCATAGCCCAGTGACGTGATATGCGGGCCGTGAACGTCCCTGTCATACCAACCCCGCTCGCGCCAGATCTGGGCCGGGCGGCGAGATTTGAAATGGCAGACGAACACATGAATAACCGGTGTCCGAGGATCGGGGCGGACCTGAAAATGCATGACAGGGCGGGAAAAGCCATCCAGCGCCACGGAAATATCAGGTTGCTGCGGATCATCGCCTGTCGACTGCAAAACGCATTCCTCGGGAAAATCTTCGATCCATTCTGGTTGATCCACCAGAATGTCCGAACGCACAGCGGCGGCGCATACGATCTTCTTGTCATTGTGATCCTCGGGCACCAACAGTGTATGGGTTCCCGTCAAGGACGAGTTGTCCAGCGCCGCTTGCAGCGCGTCCTCGGCCCAAAGCTCCTGCACGCCGACCACGTCCGCATCAATTCTGCTCAGCGCCTTCGCGGTGAACGCTATCTTCTTTTCATAGGTGGCCTGATCCCATCCATCTGAGTCGCCATAGATGGCCTGACCAGGCAGGTGAAGGTTCAACAAATTGAAACTGGCAAATGAAATATCTCGCGCGGTCATTATTCCCTCCAAGGTATTTAGATAGAAATTTCTTTGGAACAGATCCCTCTCGAATACTCTTATTCCCGGGCAGTCGGGTCCTGGTGTCAACTCTGCGGCCAGCCGTCCGAAATTCGCAGGCTTCGGGTCAGTTGCACGGTTACATAGTATCAGAAGTTCTCCAATATTTTGCCAGAAACGCTTTTCTGTGGCAGATTTTATGGATTGGTTAAAAGGAGTTCACAGGATGGCTTTGTTTTTCTCCCGGCGCACTTACAACGCTTCAAAAAAGAAGTTCACGATAAAACCTGCCGCGAAAACCCGGTACGTCTCGATCTCACATACAAGTTCCGACGGGCGTATCCGGAAAGGAGGCATCATCAAGCAAAAGAAGTGGCTTGAGATGGTGCAGAAGGCAGGAGGTGACAAAGACGTCCTGATTTACGTTCACGGTTTCAACACGTCCCAGAAGGAAATGCTGGACCGGCTGGCCAAGATCGAAAAGGGTGTGAGATCACAAGGATACAAGGGTGCGGTCGTTGCGTTCGACTGGCCAAGCGACGGTTCTGTTCTCAGCTATGACAAGGATCGTTCCGACGCCAAGGCAGTGGCCCCTCATCTTGTGGGCGACGGAATACTGCCGTTGCTGGCCATGTCGCCGCGCCCAAAAGTTCATCTTATCGCGCATTCCATGGGGGCATTTGTTGTTTTGCGCGCCTTCTCTGATTTTGGTGACTCGGCGGGTTCTGGAAGCGGCAACTGGGGCGTCGATCAGGTCATGTTTGCATCGGCCGATGTGGATTCCGCCTGGCTGGAGAAAGGCGCGTGGGGGGGGCTGGTTCTTGGCAATCGCAGTAAACGCTTCACGAATTACTACAGCGGTCGGGACAAGGTGTTGGCACTGGCCGGCGGGCTAGTCCACGGCGGACGCGACCGCGCAGGCCATGTTGGGATGCCAACGCTCACTACCAAAGGCCATTGGGACATTTACTGCAATGAACAATACAAGCGCGACGTTCCGAAGCCAAAACGAACCAAAGTCTATTCCCATCGCTGGTGGTTCGACAGTAAGGGGTTTTTCAAAGACCTCACCCTGACCATTGGTGGCAAGGACGCCAAGTCCATGGCCACGCGCAAAAAAACCACCGGCCATGACCTGGCGTTACTGGCTTGAGTGAGCAGGGCATGCCAAATAGGCACATTCGCGATACAGTTTCTGCCGTCGCTGGTCGATAGAATGATGAACGACTCCTTACCAGTCCCCCGCTCATAACGTGAGTCTGTGCATCTGAATTTGTCAGTCATCAGTTTTGGGAAGGCGATCAAACCGGAGTACTTGATTGAGGCAAGCAACACCCTTGGATTTGCAGGAAGGTTCTGGAAACCTCCCTAGACCAATGTAGCCTGACCAATGCGGGCAAGATCGCGCAAAACGCCTAGTTCCGGTCTTCGTTTTCGTGAACGCGAGTCGGCAGTTCCTTGCTACTGATCACCGACTTGGCTTCCTTTCTGCTTGATCCTTTACCTTGTGGAATGCGGTACTTGGCTTTCGTGTTGAGTGTTTTTTCAAGGGGCGATCGAAATCCCACGACCGACACAGTCTGCCGCCTTGCCCAGAGTGCTCTTGAGAATTACGGCCCGCTTTCGACAGGCTTTCGTACGGTATTGCTTCGGATTTGAGACAACCAGATGTCGGGGAACGCGACGCAGACGCGCTTCGCAACCACGAATACGGTTATGTTGAGCAAACATGGCAGCTTCCATGCGCTTGGCAGTCCTTTGTCAGTTGTGAAGTCCCCAACTTTTTTCCTCCCATACCGGCGTATCTCGTTTCCTTTGTTAATCGGGATTGCACAGGTTTGCTGTCAAGCGAATGGCTGGAGATGGGGCAAAATAAGTCGCACCTCCTGCGAGTGTCAGTGTCAGGTTCGATTTGATCCTTTTTAGGAAATTTCCAAGCACCCCTATTTCCTGCTCGTCCAGCCCCGACAGAAAACAATCGCGAATGCTTTCGCCCGACGATTTCAATTCTGGCAAAAGCGCAAAGAATTTGTCGGTCGCAAGGAGGCGGTGCGCTCTCCGGTCGCCGGGGTCGGGTCGACGTTCGATCAGCCTATCAACAAGCTTTCCAGTTGCGGCTGTCTATAGTTCGAGCCTTTTTTCCAATCCCGTCTGGGTCAGTCCTTCATTCTGAGACAGTATCCTGATCGCGAACCATTTCAGGCGGGTCAAGTCATATGGTTTCAGTGTCTCATCAATCCGGAGCTGGATGAGATGAGCGATGTTGGAAAACATGGACCCGACAATATCGTCTTTCTTTCGTATCATGGGTGACATGTCAGCACGCAGGCATAATATCTGCTGGCAAATATTATGTGCTAACTTCTTATAGGGAATATGCGCCGTGCGGAGCTCGCTGCCGGTTTTTGAATGGCGTATGGTGGCTGGTTTACCAAAGTGAACTAAATTACAGGTTGTTGGCGCAATATCTTTGAGCATGGGATATTAGGTGCCATTGTCGGTGCCGCAGCATTGCTCGCCCGGCCGCGTCGTTCACGCCCTTAGAATCGATTATCGGCAACGGTTTTCTTGTGATAGGCCCAAAACCAGATTTACCGATTTGAATGCGGGCACCTTTGGCTCTGGTGGGGCTCTGTGTCACCGCGTTTTTTTTTCGCTGTACATAGCGAATGGCGCAAAAGACCTAGCATCCGCTTCGCCACGGATAGAAAACACAGTCTGGGAACTCGGCGATTTCAGGATTTACCCTCAAAATTGTTGCGGGCATAAAAGGCGGCATTGCCGAAGGACCGGGGGAGCGCCTTCGACGATCCGGCTGATTTGCTCCGCCTCAACACGCATTTGGCTACCGAGGTAAATTCGCTCGCGCAAATGCTCAGAACTTGGGTCGCAAAAACTGGAAGTTTTCAGGATCCGAGGCCGGCGGCCAAAACAAGGCCATCGCATAAAACGTGATCAAACCCGCCAAGATGAACTCCGTCGGTTCACAAGCCCGGTTCACCTGGGTTCTGGCCCGAAAGGTCAAACACAAAATCACATGCCTCGGCAAACTCATGACGTGGAGTTGTGGTGTTCAACCCGTGCAGTCAGAACTCAGGTTTTCTGCGCGACATAGCTATAGTAGTTGCACGCTCCGAAGAATGTCTCCTCGTTACTGGCCCGGTGCTGCGCGGACAACCAGTCGGCGGCCTCACCTTCGCTCATATCTCCATTTCGCACGACCAGCGGAATATAGCTATCGGCCAGGTTCAGAAAGAATGAACCATTCCGGGCTTCAGCGAAAACCTCGGGCAGGAAATGCGTCAGTTTCAAGCCATGCCGTGCAAGGACTGCGGGCATCCTGCGCAGGACCAGAGGATTGGCAACCACGGCATTAAGTATCATGTTGACGACTTCACTATTGCGCGCCGCATTTCCGGCTCCGAAGGTCAAGGAGGCGTAGTCGCCGTCGAAGACAGCGACCGCGCCGCCAGGGCGCACAACCCGGGCAGCTTCTGCGATCACCGCATCCGGATCGCTGACATGGCTGACAAGTGTGTGGGCGAGCACCACGTCATAACTGTTATCAGGATCGGGCAGGGCATGGGAATCGCCGGTCCGGAAATTGACCCGCCCTGCAAGGCCTTCTTCGGCGGCAAGGCGAGTCGCAGCCTCGACCAATTCCGGGCTGTAATCTATTCCAGTGATCTCAGTTACGAGCCCTTCACGTGCTGCCAACGCGCGGGCGACTACCCCGGTGCCGCAGCCAAGATCAAGCAACGTCTTAAAGAACCCGAGGTCGATGTGTTGTAGATATGCTTCGCGCATTCTGACAAAGACCGGGTCGCGGCCGCGAAATTCCAGCCGGTCGACAATTTTTTGGACCCCTACAGGGCCGAGACTTCCGATCGACTGGAAGATATCGTTGCCGCTCATATTGCTTTTTTCATAGTCGATTTCTCCAAAAATGCACCCCAAGGCTGATTTTGGCAGGCTTGGAAAAGACCGATTTCCCAACGCCAGCCATGCCGGATCAAGGCGTTCGGTTGGCCCGGATTAAGACAGCGCCTTAACAGGTATGCGGCTTTGGGCTTCTGTACTGCTTGCCGCAGTGTTGACGGCCAATCACGTTACAGTCGAGTAGGGCCAAATTGTCCTGCCAAAAAGGTGCCTTTCGTGAAGCCCGGAAGCTGAACGGAAATTGTGGGGTTTGCCTGCGTACAGTTCGACCGGTGCATAAGATGCGAGCCGGGATGATGGGTGCAAACTAACTTGTTCAGATACGCAATATCCATTACTTGGCCAAACCAACACTCGACGAGCGCCACTCACCAGGCTTTCACATATGCGCGATCAAAAAGGGAACACCCAGCATGACAGAGTCAATCAAACTACTTCTTGAAGGCAACAAAGACTGGGTGAATCGCATCAAAGATGAAGACCCTGGCTTTTTTGAGCGATTGGCCGAAGGTCAGTCACCGGAATATTTGTGGATCGGATGTTCCGACAGCAGAGTGCCCGCTACAGAGATTACAAATTCTCTTCCCGGATCAATTTTTGTTCAGCGCAACATTGCGAATCTTGTGGTTCACACCGACTCCAACCTGCTGAGCGTTGCCTATTTTGCGGTTCACTATCTGAAAGTGAAACACATTATTGTCTGCGGGCACTACGGATGCGGCGGAATCAAAGCAGCAATGAGCAATGAATCGTATGGTTACTTGGACAATTGGCTTTTGCATCTAAAGGATGTCTATTCGCGCAATCGATCTATTCTGGATGGGATTGAATCGGAAGAAGAACGCTTGGACCGTTTCACCGAACTCAACGTCAAAGAACAGGTTTCGAATCTGGCAAAGCTGTCATTCATTCAAAAGGCGCGGGAAGGTGGTGAGTACCCCCGGCTGCATGGATGGGTTTATTCGGTTGGTGATGGACTTATCAAAGACTTGAAGGTTAGCCCTGGAGCAATCGAAAGTCTCGAGCCAATTTACAAGTACAACAGAGACGCCTGATTTTAGACACCCGCAACGTCAACGTTCACGCTGCAACAGCGGCGACTGATAGCCTGATCCTCGGCAATCAGGGTTTCACCGATCAGTATCATGACTTCGAAATCAAGGCGGGCACCGCAGGTCGCACCGCCATGCACGGATCTCGCGTCGGCCAGCGCGAAGACGGTTGGGGCGCAGCCTGTTTGACGCCCCCGCCCGAGCTACCTGGGCGGCAAAACAGGTGCGGTCTCAACCCCCACGCTTCCAGTAGGATAGGTTGCCGCAGCCGTTACTGTGCCTTAAAGCGCCGAAAACCCAACAACCCCATAAGCCCGCCGATCAGCAACAACCCGCTGGCGGGCAGGGGTACGGCGGATAAGCTGACATTCAGATTGTCTACCCAGAACTCAGAACACCATTCCTCACACCAGACCGTATCAGGCCCAACTTGGTCATAGTCGGTAAATCGAAGGGCGCTCGGAATGTTCAGCGACAGCTTCAGGCTGTCAATGTTCGCAAATGAGCTTGTGAAATTCAACACGCTCCACAGGGTAGGTCCGACCGACTGAGTAGCCACTACCGCGCCGTTTCTGATCCCGTCAAATGTTAGGTACGGAAGTGGGGCTGTGCCAGCATAAGCCCAGGCTGTGTGGGCTCGGTAGTCATCTACAGGGGCAGGTCCAGAGCCGGACTTGTTCAGCAGCGACCAGCCGCGAACGTCAATCTGATTGGGCGTAAAGGACGCGCCGTTAAGAGCGCTGATCGATGACGATAGAATCCCGCTGTCATCGTGCAAGGCGAGATGATTTCCGGTCAGGTAAACGGTGCTGTAATCATAGATGAACCCGTTTGAAGTTGCTTTGCTTCCGCCCGCACTTGGATAAGGCGGGTTATGGTCGAATGTGACGGTTAAAGCACTAGCCGCGTTTGCAAGGCACACGGCGGCAGCCGCAAATATCATTTTCATGAAATTTCCCCCCTAATAATGCAATTAGCCTAGCCGGGTTTTCTCATTTCGCAACTTCTTGGGTGTGCAGTCTGAATCCGGGGGTTTTCGTTACTTGTAACAGAAACTCTGGATTTTCGAGAGGCGCAAAATCAACGCAAGTGTTTGATTTTATTGGTCGGAGTGAGAGGATTCGAACCTCCGACCCCTGCCTCCCGAAGGATCAGGCCGGAGCCTAACCCCCTGTATTTATTATGATGCGTTGTCATTTGACTGCTCCTTTGTTAACGTTTGTGATGGTCTATTTCCGGAAATGATCCGGATGTCAGATGGCATCCGCCGCCCCGCGCTGATGGTCTGGGTGGTGGTGCCCGTAGTTCTTTTCGAGCGTCTCGAGGGTCATCCCCAGAAAGCCGCAGGCGTCCCACTTTGGCGCAACCTTCTGCATGAGCCAGGTTGCGCAAGTGTGCCTCAGAGTGTGCGGCACGACTTTCCGGTCTCCCTGACCTTCGAGGCCAGCCGCTACAACGGCGGATCGAAACGCACGCTTGATATTCTGCAGGGACTTGCCGCGATGGGTGACAACGAATTCGTCTTCCGGAAATCGCTTCCGCCTGCGCAACAAGTGTTTCTTCAGGCGCGCGGGCAACCTTGAGCTCGGGCGCTCCTTCTTGGTCCGTCGACGCCCGACCGGATTCCAGTAGATGATGTTGCTGTTGAAATCGATATCGGACCAACGCAAGGACAGGATCGCTTCCTTCCGCTGGCCCGTCAGTAAACCGATACGGAGAAACAGGGTCAGGTGTTCGGTTTTTGACTCCGTCGGCACACCATCTTCCAAAGGGGTATCGAAGCTTCGCGAGGCTTTTATAAGTTTTATCGCTTCATCGCACGTCAGGAACCGGATTCGACCTTCGGGCTTCGGTGGAAGTCGAACGGCTATCCTGCGCGTGATCAGCTGATCTTCTTCGGCGCGCCTGATAGCGGTCGACAACAGGCTGAGTTCTCGTCTGAGCGTGCCGTCCTTGAGACCCTTTTCACCCCGGCCCTTTCGTCGCTTCTGGCAATACTCCTTGATGAGCGCATCATTGATGTCACCAACGGCGTAGCCGTCGAAAAATCGGATGATCGGCTTGGCCGCATTGGCCAAGCGCTCCGGATCGGAGACGTCATCAAGCCGTTTTGCCAGGTAGTGCGAAATTGCGTCGGCCACATAGAATTCGTAAGGCTCGACTGCTCGATCTGGCCTAAAGCGCCTTAGCTTCCACTCTGCGAAGTAGAGTTCAGCCTGGTCGCGATCCCCAGTGCCAGTCGAGTGCTCGCGGCTGCGTCCCCCCTCGGTCCAGTAGATGTACCAGTTGCCCTCGGACGGACGCTTGCGGTCGCGCTCGAGGCGCGGCGGGGATGGCTTTCTGGGCATGTTTTCACCGTGAAATTGTCGACGTACCGCTCCCACGCGCCGGAAGGGATTTTCGGATTTCTACGCCCAGGGGCCGTATAGATGTGGTCCAGCATGTCTTCGCGGATCAGGTAGCGAATATTGGACACAGGAATGCCAACGCGCTCGGCCAGTTCTTTCGGGGTTTCCAAGAGCTTTTCCACGCTTCACCTCCTCAAACTCTTTGCTCACAAATCGAGGCAGTTAATTTCATTTTGCGTTCAGAATGAAACAAACATACGCTGATCTTACGTGAATCGAGCGTGTTGATACGATTTATGGTCATATGTGATTCATATAACCAGTATCGTGGTCAATGCAACCATTAAGAAGGTTTTCTATGACAGTTCCCGGTTTGGGACATCGCCTTGCGGCTGTGCGAAACATGGCAAGCCTCTCCCAAGAGGAGATGGCGCAGCGCCTTGGCGCCAGTCGGAGCGCATACCAGTACTATGAACGCAGCCAGCGGGATTTGACGGCTTCACTACTGTTGAAAGTCTACGAGGAATTCGACGTTGATCCGCTCTGGATGCTCGAAGGCGACTCGGAAGATGGCAAGAGCCGAAGGCACGAAGAGATCGCCGCCGCCTATCGTAAGATCGGCATCGCAGTCGAGCGCCGGATCAATGAACGCGGGCTGACTGTGACCCCTGAAAAGAAGTGGGATGCCATCGATTTTCTCTTCGATGAGTTCCTGAACACCGATGCCCTGACGATTGAAGGCGGGGAACCGGACACAACAAGGATCGACAGCGTATTGAGGCTTGTAAGCTGATGTTGAATGAAGAATTTCCCGATGAAGTGCTGAAACTACGCCCGCGAAAGCTGCGGCTTGGTCAGGATATAGAGCGCCTGCTCGAAGGCGTCTGCGGGGCTGAAGAAGTCCCCGATCGCGAAGGTCAGAAGAAACACCTGCGCCCGAAAGCGGATAGTATCAATGCGGTCCGCTGCGCAGCCTGCGGACAGGTTGAGTACATCACACGCGATTATTGCCGTTGTGACCACTACATCGCTGGCCAAGTCATGGACGAATTCCTAGCATGGGAGCGCGATTTGGTCGAGATTCATGCCCGGTTGGCTGCGGAAGCCGAGGAAAAGATGAAACCAGTCAAGTGGTCAGCCTTGGCTGCCATGCCATTCTTGATTTGGCCTCTTCTCCAAACTTTGCTCTACAGTGAGCAAATGCCATTGGCGACGGGGCTTTGGTTCTTCCCGGGCATGGTAATTCTTGGCCTGTGTGCCGTGATCGAAAAGGTTATTACCCGGAAGCGCGATACCAGCGCATATGCGGTCGAAACCGCCACCTTCGAACAATTTCTAACTGAGCGCATTCCCGTTTCGAACAACTAACTTCACATGAGCAAAGCCCCACAGATCGACGAGTTCGTCGCGCACTGGAAATACACCGGTGGGAGCGAACATGCCAGACTCGAAGAATTTTGGTCAGTGCTCACCGAGTCGTCACACTATCATGTTCAGGATTTGACGGGCACGAATGCAGACTTCGGCGGTGCTCTTTTTCCTTCTGACCACAGATTTTATCCTCAGACGCGTATCATTTAGCTGGTACGGGGACTTTAACAGAGCGAGGGCCATAATCGTACACCTGCCGTTCGCTTCAACAGGAGCGAACTGGTAAGATGCGGATGGGGTGGATGGCGTCTGCAGCCAACCGT